>CAMDCL010000027.1 GCA_945890205.1 Bifidobacterium breve
TAACTCCGCACCGGCTGCAACAGTTGCATGCAACAAAGTAATTGGAGTCTGAGTTGATCCTGGACCAAAATGTCCATCAACTTCACCAGCGATAACGCGCAACAAAGTTCCACCATCTGGTGTCGTTAACAGCGCAACATCCTTTGCACGAACATCTTGATACGCAGGAGGCGACCACTTCTTCGCCGCAGGCAAGTTAACCCATAACTGGAATCCATGGAACAAACCACCTGACATCACTAAATGCTCTGGAGGAGTTTCAATATGCAGAATTCCTGCACCCGCCGTCATCCATTGTGTATCGCCATTTGAAATCGTTCCGCCACCACCATTGTTATCTTGGTGATCAAAGATTCCATCAATAATGTAGGTAACAGTTTCAAAACCACGGTGTGGGTGCCATGGAGTTCCCTTTGGCTCACCTGGTGCGTACTCAACCTCACCCATTTCATCTAAGTGAATAAATGGATCAAGCTCTGCCATGTCAACACCTGCAAATGCACGACGAACTGGAAAGCCTTCACCTTCGAAACCTTGTGGCGCGGTTGTAATGCTCTTCACCTTACGTGCACGTGCACCAGGATGTTCGCTAACGCGAGGCAGAACGGTGATGTCGCTGACGGTTACTGCAGGCATTTCAGGCTCCTTTGTTCAGAGTCCAAGAGTAATTGAACTTTCAACTACCTGCAACCTGAGCGCTTTCCTTGTAAAGCAGTTCTTGGAAATCCAGGCTCGCATTCTTTGCAAAGCCATTCCTCGAAATCCAGGGCCTTGGCCCAGTTTTCTCGCAAAGCAGTTCTTCGAAATCCAGGGCCCTGATGTAATCGGTTGACGCTCACACTCGTGGTCGCTGGAGACAAAGATACGATTTCTACGAACTCTTTACTTCAAAAACTTTTCTCACAGAGCTTTGAGCGCTGAAACGACCTTGGTTAATGAAGCCTTGGCATCGCCGAAGAGCAACATCGTCTTTGGATCGTAGAGAAGCTCGTTTTCAATGCCGGCAAAACCTGGGCGCATTGAACGCTTCAGGAAGATGATGTTGGCTGCATGGTTAACCTCAAGAATCGGCATTCCGTAAATTGGGCAACCCGGTGTTGTTTGTGCAGCTGGGTTCACAACATCGTTTGCACCGATAACAATTGCAACATCTGTTTGACCAAATGTTGGATTGACCTCATCCATTTCAGCTAATTGATCGTACGGAACATTTGCTTCTGCAAGAAGCACGTTCATGTGTCCTGGCATGCGCCCTGCAACTGGGTGGATTCCGTAAGCAACATCGATGCCCTTTGAAATCATCAAGTCCGCAAGTTCGCGAACAGTGTGTTGCGCCTGTGCAACTGCAAGTCCAAATCCTGGAACGATCACAACACGACGTGCATAGTTAAGTAAGATCGCAACATCATCAGGTGAACCTGAACGCACTGGACGTTCCTCGCCAGCTGCTGCAACATCTTGCGGCTTTGCGGTAAATGCACCAAATAAGGTTCCAAAGAGTGAACGACCCATCGCCTCTGCCATCAAACGGGTCAAGATAGTTCCTGAGGCACCAACAAGAGTTCCGGCAATGATCAACAGAGTTGAATCGAGAACATAACCACTTGCTGCCACAGTTAGGCCCGTAAAGGCGTTGAGCAATGAGATAACGATTGGAACATCTGCGCCACCTACTGGGAGCACAAACAAAATACCAAAGAGCAAGGAAAGGGCTGCCAGAATCAATAGCGGCGTTGTTCCTAAGGCGGTTACAACCCAGCCACCTACACCTAGTACAGAAACCAGGGTGGCAGCGATAATAAAGCGGCCCGCTGGGAAAATTACAGGGCGAGTAGTCATCAACTCTTGAAGCTTCATAAAGGTAATAATCGATCCGCTGAAGGAAACGCAGCCAACAATTACTGTGAAGACGGTGAAGATGACAACGGCGGTAGTGGCTTGATCGCCCAAGTTCAAGTACTCAACGATCGCGACCAGCGCTGCTGCGCCACCACCGACACCGTTAAATAGTGCAACCAGTTGAGGCATCTGAGTCATCTGAACCTTGCGTGCGGCTGGGACTCCAATAATCAGACCAACAGCGATCGCACCAAGGATCCATCCAAGGTTGTTTAATGGAAGTGATGAACCCTCATTGGAGTAAAAGAAGACAACTAAAGTTGCAAGGCCCGCTCCGAAGGCACCAATCAGATTTCCGCGACGCGCAGTCTTTGGATGTGAAAGGCCCTTGAGCGCAAGAATGAATGCGATACCGGCGGCAAGACCAATCAGGTCATAGACGGTGCGGCTCATTTCTTATTTCCTTTGAACATCTCAAGCATTCGATCGGTAACTACAAAGCCACCCACCATGTTGATAGTTGCCAAGATAATTGCAGCAACCGATAGTCCAAGCTCTAAATTAGTTTTACTGTGATCGGCCACGATGATCGCTCCAACAAGGATGACACCGTGGATCGCATTTGCACCCGACATTAATGGTGTGTGCAAGGTAGATGAAACCTTTGAAACCACCTCAAAGCCAACAAAAACAGATAGTACGAAGATCGAAACAATCGCCATTGAGTCCATTACTTAGCTCCTCTTCGTACACCAGCGTGAGTTACAGCAGCGCCATCAATAATTTCATCCTCAAAATCAAGGTTAAATGCCACCTTTTGATCATCCTTTGCAGCAACGGTAAAGAGTGACAAGAGATTTACAACGTTGCGCGAGTACAAGAATGAAGCGTGGAAAGGCAGTTGGCTCGGCACATCTTTGCCACCCCAAATGCGAACCCCGCCTGATGTCTCAACGATCTCGCCAGGTTTTGAACCTTCAACATTGCCACCAGTTTCAGCGGCTAAATCAACAATGATTGTTCCTGGCGCCATCGAATCCACCATCGCTTGTGTCATCAATCGAGGTGCCTGACGACCCGGAACCGCTGCGGTAGTGATAACAACATGCGATTTTGCAATGTAAGGGGTTAACAGTTCACGTTGCTTAGCTGCGCGCTCTTCAGTCATTTCACGTGCGTAACCACCAGCACCTTCTAGCGCTTCGAGTTCTAATTGAATAAAGCTGGCACCCATAGATCGAACCTCATCGGCAGATGCTGGACGAACATCGTATGCAGAGACAACGCCACCTAAACGACGAGCGGTTGCAATCGCTTGCAACCCTGCAACGCCAGCACCTAGAACTAAAACTTGTGCAGGCGTAACTGTTCCTGCAGCGGTCATCAACATTGGGAAGAATCGAGGTGATAACTCTGCTCCAACAATCGCTGCACGATATCCAGCACATAATGCTTGCGAAGTTAATGCATCCATTGATTGGGCACGAGAAATACGTGGAACTAACTCAAGTGAAAAAGCTGTGACACCTGCCGTTGCCGCCGCTTCAATTGAATCAACAGCGGTGACAGGGGATAGGAAGGAGATTGTGATCGCACCTTTTTTCAGGGTAGCCATCTGTTGCGGAGTTAAAGGTTGCACCGACAAAACAACATCAGCATCAGATAAAACATTGCCGCTCTTTACCGTTGCCCCAGCAGCTGTGAAATCAGCATCTGTTGCTTGTGAATGAACTCCAGCACCAGCTTCGATAACAACATCTAGGCCTAAGCGAGTTAATTTGTTGATGACATCTGGGACAAGCGCAACGCGCTTTTCTCCCTCTTTGATCTCCCGTGGGACGACTACGCGCATGGCTGAAATGTTAGTGCGTATAGCCCTTTAAGTCACCACGAACCAGGTGATACAGAATGGATTGAATGGTAGTTCTGCGGTGATATGCCTCTCGCCAAATAACTGAGCGAGGCCCATCGATAACTGAGGCTTCAACCTCTTCACCTCGGTGAGCAGGTAAACAGTGCATGAACAATGAATCCTTGCTACTCATTTTCATCAAATTTTCCGTGATTGCGTAGGGAGACAGGGCCCGCATCTTTTCAGCTCGATCACTCTCTGAATCACCCATAGACATCCAGACATCTGCGTATAAAACAGATGCATCCTTTGCCGCAGCCTCTGGATCATTTGTTACCTCTACTTTGCCACCACTGTTTGCCGCAATATTTTTTGCGATCGCAACAACAACCGGATCCGGAGCCCACTTGCCGCTTGGAGTTGCTGCAACAACATGTGCGCCCATGATTGCACCCATGATTAACCAGGCATGGGACATATTGTTTCCATCACCCATGTAAACAAATTTACGACCTGAAATATCTGTTCCAAAGTTTTCGCGAATTGTTAGCCAATCTGCTAACAACTGAGTTGGATGATCAACATCGGTCAATGCGTTGATAACTGGAATTGTTGAATAGGCACCTAATTGATCAACATCTGATTGGGCAAAGGTACGAATAATTAATGCACTGCAGTATCCGCTAATAATTTTGGCGGTATCTTCAATTGTTTCACCACGTCCAAGCTGTAGCTCATCGCCGCGAATAAAGATTGGTGTACCACCCAAATGAGCGACCGCAGTTTCAGATGACAGGCGGGTACGGGTTGAAGGCTTAGTCATATAGATCGCCACCGTTTTATTGGCCAAAGCTGTGTTTGATCGCAGAGGATTCTCAGCAAATTCAGCGGCGGTGGATAGCAATAATTCGACATCGGCACGGCTCAAATGCTCGGTACGCAGTAAGTCCTTCATTTGCGAATTCTACCCGTAGTTTTGGGGTGCACATAGGTATTCTTATCCACCTCATGGGTATCTTTAGAAAAATTGGAATTGAGACGGAGTCTGATACCGATCTCTTGACCCGCCCATCCCTCGATGAAAAGCTTCAAGAAGATGATGGTGGTCATGATCGCTTCGCACATTATGTGAAGAAAGAGAAGATCGTTGAGTCTGCAGTAACAGGAAAAGCGGTGAAAGCTCTCTGTGGCAAGAAGTGGATTCCATCTCGCGATCCCGAGAAGTATCCAATCTGTCCTACCTGTAAAGAGATTCACGCAGGGTTGAAGCCAGATCCCGAAAAAAAGTAAGTATGAAGCGCATCATCGCTTTAGCACTATCACTGTTAACAATAGCCACACTTACAACTCACATTACAGCAGCACAGTTTGCAGCTGCTGCAGATAAAGAGCCTCGCAAAATAGTCACCGGTTGGCTTCCATATTATTCAGTGAGAACAATCGTTCCTTTAGTAAAAAAATTGTCATCGGCTCAACCAACGGTACCTGGCAAGCCAGCGGTTTGTGACGCCTCCCAATATGGTCCTGCAGAAAACCAAGCGATCGAGTCCTCTTACTTGTTTACTAATAAGGATTTGATGAAAGAGATTATGCCTTTTTGGTTTTCAATTAAATCTCCAACTGTGATTCGAAATGATTATGTAACAGGTAATCCTTCATGGCCTATGGCAGATACGGTGTGCTTACTTCGTCGCGCTGGGTTACAAGTCATACCCACGATGACAGATGGAACAGGAAAGTTAGAGTTATCAAATTACCTAGCTAATGCAGCTACACGAGCCACCATAGTTAAGACAATTGTTAATCTAGTTCTTACAAACAATTTTGATGGTATAGATCTAGATTACGAAGGCTTTGCCTTTGTAGATGGAAACTCCACATGGACCAAGACCGCACCCCGCTGGGTCGCACTTGTCCGAGAACTAAGCGTTGCCTTGCGTTCACACAACAAGCTTTTATCTATTTCAACCCCTTATCTCTATGACCCAAAGGAGAAACAAAAGGGCTACTTTGTTTATGCCTGGGCCGATGTTGCAAGCAGTATTGATCGTTTGCGGATCATGACTTATGACTATTCAGTAGCAAAACCAGGTCCAATCGGTCCTATCTCTTGGGTTGAGCGAACTCTCAAATACGCAGTCAGCATCATGCCGCCATCAAAGGTATACATCGGATTACCGGGTTATGGTCGTGACTGGATTACATCTGTCAATGGAAAGTGTCCAGTTTCGGCACCACCCGGAATAAAGGCGGGCGCAAGAGCAGCCACATTTAAGATGAACTATGCAAATGCGAAGGCTGTAATCGATAAAGCTGTTCCTATATTTGATGAAAAGAATAGCGAAGCAACATACTCATACTCTCAGATTTACAATGGGTTATCTGCAACTGGAGCATCCACTGAGTGCACCGTTAACAGAACTGTTTGGTATCAAAACGCACGTAGTTATGCAGAACGCATGGCGTTAGTTGCAAAGTATCGATTAGGTGGAGCCGCACTATGGACTTTAGCGATGGAGGATCCAGCCGCTACGACAGAGATGCGCAACGCTGCACTTGCAATCGCACCAGATCCTGTTGTCAGCACAATAAGTATTGAAGGTGCTCCTGAAAATACAATCAACTATGCGGGGCTATTTACCGTCAAAGGTGTGTTGACGCTCAAAGATAAGTCACCTATTCCAGGGTTACCAGTTTCCCTTGAGATCAAACGTGCAAATGAATCAGTCTGGAGCAAGGTGACTGAGCTGGTCACTGGTCTCGATGGAAGTGTTTCAACTCCAATGACATTAGGTGCAGATGCATCTCTACGCTTAACAACTATCGGCACATGGGAGAGAGCGGAATCAATCTCGCAAGAGGCGAAGATTTCAGTAACGACAACCATCCAACTTGATCGCCCAGTATCGGTCTCGAAGGGTGCGCCGATACTTATTAGGGCTCAGCTTCTGCCGCGCTCGGTCGGAAAATCTGCACAATTGCAGAAAAACATTAAAGGAAAGTGGCAAAATGTTGGTGCTGCATCAATCTCCGATGCAAATGGGTTAATCACCTTTATCACCACAGAATTAAAGCGAGGGGTAGTAATAATGCGAGTTCAGGTTTTGGGCGATATCGCATCTGCACAATTCGCGATTGTTATCCGATAAAAATGCCAAAAGTAAAAAGCAAAATTGAAGTCAATGAAAAGTTGGATGAAGAGCTCAAAGCTATCTTCAGCGGCGATGTTCCTTGGGTAACAATCGTTTGGGATGATCCCGTTAACTTGATGACCTATGTGACCTATGTATTAATGGAGCTCTTTGGATATAGCAAAGAACGTGCTCATGAGCTAATGATGAAGGTGCATACCGAAGGTAAAGCGGTTGTCTCTACCGGAAGTCGCGAAGAGATGGAGCACGATGTTGCTCGGCTGCATGAGTACGGATTATGGGCAACTCTTCAACGTGGTGATCAAGCGCTATGAGTGAAATTCAGCATGGTTTTTTTCGACATGGTGACAACTCATACCTTGCTAACTTCACTGAAGCTGAGCGTGAAGTTCTGCTCAATCTTGTTGAACAAATAATCGAATTACTTGCTGAGCGAGTAGATCACCATAATGAAGATCCTTTAGCGGCCATGGTTGGAATTACAGTGCATGACACACCTCCTGAAGATGAGGTCCTGTTACGTCTTCTTCCAAATGCATATGCAGATCAGGTCGATGCATCTGAGTTTCGCCGTTATACCGAGTCAACTTTGCGTCAAAAGAAACAAGCACATGCGATGGCGATGCGAATGCACATCAAGGCTGCAGTTGATGGGATCGTCGAGTTAGATCATGACTCTGCAAATGCATGGCTTGGAGCGATGAATGATGTTCGCCTTGCGTTAGGTGTTCGCTTGAAAGTTGAAGAAAACTCGCAACAAGATTTAGAGCTCTTAGCTCCGGACGACCCAATGAGAGGTGTATACGCTGTTTATAGCTGGTTGGGCTGGCTGCAAGAGAGTTTGATCGATGCCCTGATGGATGAATCCCAATAGTTCATCTGCTAACAAGTCGATAGACGCAAGGTAGGCTAGACCTGTGAGTGATGCCCCAATTGGAATCTTTGATTCAGGTGTAGGCGGATTAACCGTTGCACGTGCAATTCTTGATCAACTTCCAAATGAGTCAACTCTTTATATTGGAGATACAGCGCGTGGACCATATGGACCACGCCCGCTCGCAGAGGTACGCGAGTTCGCCTTAGAGAGTATGGATTACCTGGTCGATCAAGGTGTCAAAGCGATTGTGATTGCATGTAACACAGCATCTGCAGCAATGCTTCGCGATGCGCGTGAGCGTTATTCAATTCCTGTCATTGAAGTAATTCAACCCGCAGTTCGCCGCGCCGTTGCAGCCACACGTACTGGAAATATTGGCGTCATCGGAACCCGCGCAACAATTGATTCAAAGGCATACGTAGATGCATTTGCTGCAGCCCCTCAACTAAAGATTACCTCCATTGCATGCCCATTATTTGTTGAGTTCGTTGAGCGTGGAGAAACATCTGGCGATGAGATCACAAAGATTGCTCGTGACTATCTTGCTTCAGTAATGGAAGCAAAGGTAGATACCTTGGTTCTTGGCTGTACCCACTACCCGTTGCTTACAGGAGTTATCTCTTATGTAATGGGCGAAGGTGTAACTTTGGTTTCTAGCGCTGAAGAAACCGCGAAGGATTTGTATCGCACCTTGGTCGAAAATGGTTTACTGCGTAGTCAATCAAGTACTCCAGCAACACATAGATTCTTAGCAACCGGTGATGCAAAGGCTTTTGAAACCTTGGCTCGACGTTTTCTAGGTCCAGAAGTAACGCATGTTGAACACCAAGAGCTCTAACCGATACCTTTCTAAAAGGTACATTTCTAATAAAGAGGAGTTATAGATGCCACGCAATGATGGACGTTCCGAGAAAGATCTGCGCGAAATCAAGTTCACACGTGGATGGCTAGATCATGCAGAGGGCTCTGTGTTAGTTGAGTTTGGCAACACCCGTGTCTTATGCGTTGCTTCATTTACTCCGGGTGTACCTCGCTGGTTAAAGGACACCGGAAATGGTTGGGTGACATCTGAGTATGCAATGCTTCCACGCGCAACACACACACGTTCTGATCGCGAAAGTGTTAAGGGCAAGTTAGGTGGACGCACACAAGAGATTTCACGTCTTGTTGGACGATCATTGCGCGCAGTTGTAAATATGAAGGAGCTTGGCGAAAACACAATTGTCATCGATTGCGATGTTCTTCAGGCAGATGGCGGAACACGTACCGCGGCAATTACAGGTGCTTATGTAGCCTTAGCTGATGCGATCACTTGGGCAAAGTCCCAAGGCCACATTAAGGAAAACGCAAAACCACTCAATGATTCAGTTGCGGCGGTGAGTGTTGGAATTATTGATGGTGCTCCAATGCTAGATCTTTGTTATGAAGAGGATGTACGTGCAGGAACAGATATGAATGTTGTAGTTGCAGGAGATGGACGTTTCATCGAAGTGCAGGGCACCGCTGAAGGTGAACCATTTGATCGTGCATTACTAAACCAACTACTTGATTTAGCTGTTGCAGGGTGTTCAACCCTGAGCCAGTTGCAGAAAGATGTGCTTGCTCAGTAATGTCCCACAAACTGGTTCTTGCAACCCGCAATCAGGGAAAGATCACTGAGTTTCGAAGAATTCTTGAAGAGCTTGCTCCTGGTCAGATTGAGTTATTAGGTGTTGATCAATTTCCACATCTTGAAGATGTTGATGAGACCGGCTCCACCTTCGAGGAAAACTCTCTGCTCAAAGCCCGCTACACCTGCGAGGCAACGGGTCTGCCAGCGATCGCAGATGATTCAGGTCTATGTGTGGATGCACTCAACGGTGACCCAGGTATTTACTCAGCACGTTGGGCGGGAGTGCATGGAGATGACCGCGCAAATCTTGAAAAGGTTTTAGAGCAGTTAAAAGATGTTCCAGATAGTGAGCGCACCGCGCACTTCATCTGCGTCGCCTCTTTGGTTTTGCCAGATGGCCGCCACCAGGTTGCAGAGGGCCGCTTCGAGGGACAGATCCTTTATGCGCCGGTGGGTGAGAATGGATTTGGGTATGACCCGATTTTTCAGCCACTGGGCTTGAGTATTTCCTCCGCACAAATGGGCGCCCAAGAAAAGGATGCGATGAGTCATAGGGGAAAATCACTTCGCGCTCTCGCACCCCATGTCATCCAAATGTTAGCGAGCCTGAGGTAGCCTTATCCCATACAAGTGCGTTAATAACGTGCGTACCGCAACCCAAGGAGCTCCACGTGGCCGTTAAGAAGACCGCAAAGAAAGCAGCTAAGAAATCTGCTGCAAAGAAGAAGGCACCTGCAAAGAAGGCTGTCGCTAAAAAGGCTGTTGCAAAAAAGAGGACAGCTAAGAAAGCTGTAGCCAAGAGATCTGTAGCTAAGAAGACAGCTAAGAAGTCTGCGGTTAAGAAGACTGCAAAGAAAGCTGTAGCCAAAAAAGCTGTAGCCAAGAAGAAGGTTGCTAAGAAGGCACCTGCAAAGCGCGTTGTTAAGAAGGCTGCAGTTGCAGTTACATCTGCACCAAAGCCTGCAGCGGTAGCCACACCTGCAAAGCCAGCGATCGTTGCACCTGCAAAGCCAGCTTCTGCGCCTAAACAATCAACATCAACTCGCACAGCATGGTTTGTAGTAATTGGTATTGCAGCTCTAGCTGCGATTGTTTGGTCTCAATCTTCAAGTAATGACAGCGATGATGCGGCACCTGCCCCTTCGATGTCACAGACCGCTGAACCATCAGCAACACCATCTGAAAGCGAAGAGCCAACAGAGGCGGTTGCAGCTGTTGAAGCTCCAACAAAGTTTGTTGCTCTCAAGAGTGAAGATGGTTTAAAGCTACGTTGGTTAGCACCATCTGCTGTTGAGGGTTTAACGGGATATAACGTTGAAATCCGTGCAAACGGAACAGGGGATTGGACAGTAATCGCAACAGTTCCTGCCGATCAACTCACTCAAAATGTTACAAAGGCAAGTGATTCAGGGTGGACTCAGTTCCGCGTTTCATCTGTGTACTCAGATGGACAGACCGCACCAGCAACAGCCTTTGGAATTCCTGGAGAGTTCAACTAAAGCTCACTTTATTTAAAAAATCCCTCACCTAGCGGTGGGGGATTTTTTATTCCTGAGCTGTTACTTCAGTTGCACTTAAAAGTTGAGCGGAGATTGCATCGACATATGCCCGAACACCTGCGGGAACAAGGTGGACTCCATCTGAACCAAAGTATTCAGGGTGTCCATCAGAAATGGCCGCCCAATCAATCAACCGCGCACCGTACTGGGCGGCGTACTGTGCGATTAATCGATTGTTGTCATCCCGCCAACTTCGAGGTACCGCGGTATTTACAACGATAATTCTGGGTTGATCTTTGAGCTCAGAAAAGATAGCTGCGACCTGATCCTCAGCCAACTTATTGTTGTTTCCAAGGTTTAAAACAATGGTTGAACCAACCATATTGGCCTTATCGTTTTTGATCACTTCAAGAAGCTCTGGAGCTTGACGACCAACACGTGCATTGATCAATCCAATGTTTTCTCGAGCATCTAACTCAAATCGAATTCCTAAAATTACAGAGTCACCTGTTACCCAAAGCCCACCTTCAGTCACTGGTGGTGTAATTGCAGGTGGCTCAAGTTGCTGCTTCAACACATTGAGTTGCCGATCACCTTCTGCGATTGCAGTTAGCGCAGATGTTGCCGTCAAAGTAATGGTTGAAAGCAGGATAAGAACAACGGCAAACTTTTGTCGCAGTTGTACTCGTTTAGTTCTGTACTTCATGCCTTTAAACCAGTAATCAATCAGTCCAGTTCTGACTGGCAATTCAACCAGACGTAATGAGATGTCAGCCAAAGCAAAGACGATCAAGACTCGCAACGCGTAAAGCGCCCAGGTAGAGCCCTCAAGATCGTAGTCAGGACGGGTTACTTGGAATACAACCCAGTGCCATAAATAGATTGCATATGAACGTTCACCGATCCAGACAAAGGGTTTGCTACTCAGGATCGGAGCAAATCGCGAGGCTGGGTGCACGATCGATGTAATGATGGCGCATCCAAATAATCCAGCTAGCGGAAATGCAATCTTGTACAAAGTTGGATCATTCTCGTCAACAAAGAGAAATGCAGCGATAATTCCGAGTAATCCAAATACACCGATTCCGTCGATAAAATCCTGCGCCTTCTTAGAGACGGTTTCATTTAAATTTTGTGGAATCCATCTGACGGCAAGTGCTGCCCCAAGAAAAAGTCCAATGCTGTGCGTATCTGTTCCAAAGTACACATGGCTAACCTGAGAGTCATTAGTGGCATCTATCTGAAGAGATACCAGCAGAAGAGCGATTCCGGAAAAAGCTGCGATTATTAGCGCCGCGCCAGAGATCTTGTTTTTGCCAAAGTAACGTAGAACTAACAAAAGGATTAATGGCCACACTAAATAGAATTGAGCTTCAACTCCAAGGGACCAGGTGTGTTGCAGAAGAGGTGGCCGTCCGATCGCCTCAAAGTAATCTGTTTGACGAAAAACCAACCACCAGTTCATTCCACCAAAGAGTGCAAATGGAGTGTCGGCCAAAAACCTACGCATCGTGTCAGGTGCCCATGCCCCCACAAAGATCGTTGTCAGAACAATCATAAAAAGAAGTGGAGGCACTAAACGTCTCATTCGTGCAATGTAAAAGGCTCGTAGATCTAATCCACCACTTCGCTGAATCGAATCAAGCAGCAATCGGGTAATTACATATCCAGAGATAACAAAGAAGAGATCTACACCTAAAAATCCACCAGGAATCCAGTTAAAGCCAAGGTGGTACAACATCACCGCAATAACTGCAACGGCCCGCAATCCATCGATTGCAGGTACGTAACGGATGCCGCGGGGAGTGGACATGGCTGTTATGAGCTAATGTAAATTAGCGCTTTGCAGATTTCTTTGCTGCGCTCTTCTTAGCAGGGGCTTTCTTTGCCGCCTTCTTTGAGGTTTTCTTTACTGCTTTCTCAGGTCTATCTAGTGCTGGGCGTGTGCGCTGACTTGAAATCTTCAGGGGTCCAGGATTAATCAAAGTGTCATCAGCGTTGAGATTATCTAGCACGCTCTTTTGCAGCTCTTCAAGTCGTGAAAATGCGCCATCAAGACGGTTACGTGATTGTTGAATCGCAGACTCTGCAGCATCTAGTGATTGTTTTTGAATTCGATACAAACGTTCTGCCTCAGAGATAACTCCAGCTAGCCATTGACGGTAGCCAGAGACTTCAGTTGTTGCTTCAGTAATTATTCTTTCGCCTTCGCGACGTGCCGCTGTCGCAAGTGTTGAGATCTCTCGTTTCTTGCTCTCCATCAAGCTTTCAGCCTCAGCTTCTGCTTGTGCAATCTTTTCTTCAGCCTCAGCCTCAGCTGTTTGAATGTATTTACGTCCGCGCGATTCTGCACCAGAAAGAATTGAACGAGCCTTTGCATCGGCCGCCTCTAGCTCTTCCTTTGTTGCACGAGTTGTTTCCGAGACTAAACGTGATGCCGCTACTTGTGCTTTGCTTTCACGGGCCTGCGCCGACTTAATCATGGACATCGCTGTCTCGGTGGCTAGGATCTCAAACTCTTCCTTTGTTAACCCCGTAATGTCGCGGCGAGATTTGAGATCTGCAATCTGTGCTTCAAGTTCACGGATGCGATCAACAGAGGATGGTTGATTAGAACTATCATCCTCGCCAGTAAAGCCGACCCAGTTAAGGAAGCTCTTCTTCTCCGCCATCACGCACCCCGCCTCAAATAAATATGTATAGATGTGGGCTTAGGTTAGAGCAAGGGCCTATTTACTGTAAATCGCCACTGAAATGGCTATGTACTGCGAGATCCACGCTGCCAGTACAAAGATATGGAAGAGTTCATGAAAGCCGAAGTATTTGGCCTCTCGGCCGGGTCGCTTGAGCGCATAGAAGATAGCCCCTACCGAGTAGAAGAGACCGCCGATAACGATAGGAAGTAACACCCACAGACCACCCGCTCTGTAAAGCGCAGGTGTATAAAAGATTGCGACCCACCCCAACAATAAGTAGTTTGCAACATAGAGCCAGCGAGGTGCGTTGATCCAAAAGACTCTTATTCCAACTCCAAATGCCGCACCAATCCACACCACAGAAAGCAGAATCGTTCTGTCACGACCGTCAAGCAATGCGACAGCAAATGGAGTGTAAGAGCCAGCGATAAGCAGATTGATATTTGCATGATCCCATCGTCGCCAAATCTTCTTCTTTGATGGAACCCAAGGAACGCGATGGTAAATCGCAGAAACACTAAAGAGCATAATCGCGGTTATTGAGTAAATGGCGACAGCAAATTTGAGTGATTCCTTACTTAATATAAAGAGAACCAATGATGCGATGATTACAGCTGGAGTTGCGCCAAGATGGAACCAGCCTCGCATTTTAGGGGCGATGATTGGTGTCTGGCTCATGCCAGTAAGCCTAGAGCAAGAAGTTGAATCTCACCGTGGACAAAGGCCACGACCACTGCCAAACTTGCGCCATGACACATAGATCACCCATATTTGAAATCAGCGATGTATATATCGATCAAGAGGCGGCTTTAAGTCCTATGGGCTGCACCTATCTTGGCAATGGTTTAAACCAGGATAAGTTAGATGATTTTTCAATCGCAGCCGCTGAAGTTAGCGCAAATCTCACCCGTGAGACTTTGAAGAAGTTGGCATCTCTCGAGCCAATCGATGAGATTGATCGAATCGCCAAAGCGGTTATGACTGAGCGACTTGAATCAGGGCTTGCACTACATGACAGTAAAGAATCATTTGTCTTGTGGAATGTTCTGACATCACCTCCATCAAATGTACGTTCAATCTTTGAATTAATGCCTAAGAACACCGCGCAGGATTTTGACAATATTGCAAAGCGTTTAGCTGCAGTCGATGGTGCCTATAAATCATGGTGCACAACCATCATGACCCTTGCACAAGAGGGAAAGACAACTGCGCAACGCCAGGTTA
Source organism: Bifidobacterium breve (assembly GCA_945890205.1). Lineage (GTDB taxonomy): Bacteria > Actinomycetota > Actinomycetes > Nanopelagicales > Nanopelagicaceae > Planktophila. Next base: position 14,752 of record CAMDCL010000027.1, read on the forward strand.
AGGGCGTTATTGAGCAGCTTGATAGCTATGCCAATGGTGGTTACAGCGCGATGTGTAAAAACTTTGATGCTGAAGGAAAGTATCCAGCGATTCATGAGGCAGCAAAGCTTGCAGAAAAAGCATCAGCTGAAGCGGCAGATTTCTTGCGAAACAAGTATCTGCCAATTGCAACACCACATGATGCAGTTGGCGCAGAGCGTTATGCGGTGTGGGCTCGTTACTTCACAGGCGCACAACTAGATCTTCCAGCAACCTATGAATGGGGCAAGCAGGAGCTCAAGGCGATCAATGATCGAATGTGGGAGCTTGCCAAGGTGATTAACCCTTCCGCAAAGAGCCTTCGTGAGGTTGCAGATACTTTAGACAATGATCCTAAGTACAAGGTTGTTGGTCCTGAAAATGTTGTCAAATACCTTCAGGATTTCACCGATGCAGCGATGAAGCGGATGAATGGCGAGTTCTTTGAGATTGATCCACGAATTGCAATCTGTGAGGCACGACTTGCACCCGAAGGCAGCGCATCTGCGCCTTACTACAACCCACCATCTGAAGATCTTTCACGTCCGGGTACAACGTGGATTCCGATGCTGGGTAAAAATGAGGTAAGTAACTGGCACTTAGTTTCAACCTGGTACCACGAAGCGGTTCCTGGACACCATCTTCAAATTGGTACCGCAACAGTTGAAAAGGATCGTCTGAGTCGTTACCAACGCCAAGCTGCATGGGTCAGCGGATATGGCGAGGGCTGGGCGTTGTACGCAGAACGTTTCATGAATGAGCTTGGCGCATTTGATGAGCCGGGAATTGAAATGGGTTATCTATCGGCACAAGCCTTACGCGCTGCACGTATTGTTGTTGATATCGGAATGCACCTTGGTTACAAGGATTTCGATGGCAATGTGTGGAATGCAGAAAGTTCCCGCAAGTTGCTCAATGAACAAGCTTTACTTGATGAGGATCATTCACGCAGTGAAACCGATCGTTACTTGGGTTGGCCAGGACAGGCGATCTCATACAAGGTTGGCGAGCGGGTTTGGATGAAGGCTCGCGAAGATGCCAAGGGGCGCTTGGGTGAAAAATTCAATATGAAGAAGTTCCATAACTATGCCTTGAAGTTAGGACCTATGGGCCTTGATCCATTTGCGGTAGAAATGAAGTTATGGGCGGGTCAATAAGTTACTTATAAGTAGATTAGAGAATGGGGCGATATTCGGCGGTATGGAAAATCGCCCCATTTTTTATGCGTAAATGGATAAAAATTCCTAAAAAAACCTTGAAAAAAGTGCCCGCAAACAGGTGCAAATGGGTGGCAAGAGGTTCACACTATGGGTATCGATGGTCAAGGGAGCTCCTCGAGGTCTCCCAGGGTCAGCGGTTTGAGAGAGGTCAGAAGGATCTCTCCACTTATCCTCACGGAGGCTAATTAAATGCAACTAGATAGCAACCAATGGAACTTGGTCTATAACGTATTCTCGTTTGGACTAATTTCAATGCTCGCTTGCACGATTTACACACTAGTTTCTCAGCAACGTGTTCTACCTAAGTACCGTAACGCTCTCGTTATGTCATCAATGGTTACATTCATCGCTGGTTACCACTACCTACGCATCTTTGATTCATTCAAGCATGCATCAGAGGGTGGAATGGTCAAGCTTGATGGATCTCAGGATGCATTCAACGAGGCATACCGCTACGTAGACTGGCTACTCACTGTGCCACTACTACTAGTAGAGGTAATTGCTGTACTTGCTCTAACTCGCGAAGTTTCTCGCTCACTCATCATGCGTCTAGTCCCAGCTTCAGCTGCGATGATCGCGCTTGGTTACCCAGGTGAGATTTCAAATG
>CAMDCL010000028.1 GCA_945890205.1 Bifidobacterium breve
GGAAGCACCGAAGGCGAACGTGATTTAAGTGGATGGATAAGATTCCTAATTGGATGGATGCCTGAAACTCGTGTCTATTGCCGGACAGCAGCGAACCTTTCCAAAGTCGATGTAACTCTGGTTCCTTTAACCGACAACAAATCTCAAGGTATCAAACTTGCGGTCATTCCACTCTCGGATACGAAGGCTTTAGTGTTGGAGTCCAGGCGAGTCACGAAGTTCGCTTGTACAACCGATACCGAGAGAAATGGTGTCCTCGCATACATCTATGACTCCACTCTTGGTCATCAGGATGAGTACTTCAAAGCAATTGCGCCAAGTGGCAGATCCATAGAGAACTATTCTTGTTATGCCAGCCGGACCATAGATTTTTTGCTACACGAGGGCGATAAAGTCACGTACGAAGGGATAACGATTGAAATGGTGGCCCACGGCGATTACGACCGAGTACAGATAACGCGGACAAAGCCATGAGTAATTTCTCGCGCAGATTATTTTTGATCCTGTTAGGTGGTCTTGCTACTAGCGGGGTAGCTCAGAGCTCTGATGCTGCCAGCACAAAAAAACCGACACCAACCCCAACTCCGAAGAAACCAAAACCTAAAAAACCAACTCCAACGCCGAAAAAGACCACTTCAAAAAAGCCAACACCAACGCCAACAACAAAAAAGCCAACACCAACGCCATCTCCAAGCAAGGTAGTTGAAGGGGTCTTCATTGCAAAGAGCTCAGATTTACCTATGCGCCAAACAAAGGTGTTTTTCCTTGTAGATTCATTTGGCATCCCAACTAGCTACTCATTGCTCCGAACATCAAATGGCATTTTCGCTTTTGATACGCGATGCACCCATGCGGGAGCGCCAACATCATTAAGTGGAGGGCAACTGAAGTGTCCCGCTCATGGATCTATCTTTAATCCAGAGACAGGAGAAGTTGTACGTGGGCCTGCTGTGGAGCCATTAAAGAGTTATCGCACTATCGAAGCAAATGGTGAGATTCGAATAATTATTTCTTAATTGTGTAACCGGTAGGACATTTTGGATCCTTGCCCGTTACTTTGATTGTTCGTCCACCTTTGACACATGTAATTGTCTTCTTGGTATTAGATGGTCGAACTCTACTTGGTGATGGTGAAGGTGAAGGATCAACACCGGCCATGTCAGCGCTGCTCATCGTTGGTGTAGGTTTTGGAGTCGCTGTTGCTGCTACCACAGGGGCTTGCGTTGGAAGGGCATCTTTATCGTAAAAGACATTTCCTAATCCATCCATGACGCCCTTAGGAAAGTTTGCAGGCAGTGGAGTTTCAGATAAATGCTTCATTACAGATAAAACCTCTGGACGGAAATTAGGGAAGATTTCAGAAGCACCTTTAACAGTTACACCAGCTCGTCGAGTCAGAATCTCAGTGAGAAGACTTCTGTAATCTGCGGTGACAACTAGATCACCATCCTTTAACTGCTTTTCATCAAGTCCTGGGAAACGTCCATGAATCTTTCCGCCATTTACTCCGCCACCGGCTACAAACATGCTGGATCCCCAACCATGCTCAGTGCCATTTGATTCATTTGCACTGACTCTTCGACCAAATTCAGTCACCGTTACAACGGTTACACGTGCCCAAAGAACTCCCAGATCTTCTCGGAATGCTGCGATTGAACCACCGAGATCTGCTAAATACCCGGTGAGCCATCCATTTTCAAGGCTTCCCATGTTTGCATGCATATCCCAATCGCCTTCAAACTCCACATCAACAGCGCGCACACCGATTCCAGCCTTCAGTAGTGCGGCAACATCTTTGAGACGTCTACCAGTTCCAGTGTTTGGATAAGTGACGGTACTTTTCTCTGCACTCGCCTTTGCAATTTGATCTAAGGCTTGAATTGTAGATTTGGCTTGATTTACCCATGGATTTGTCCAACGGGCATGTGTTTCATCAATAAATCCAGCAATATCTTCAGGTCTATATCCAAAAACGCCATCTAATTTGAAATTTGAAAGTCCATTTAAGTTGATAGGTGCAACGGTTCCACCAACCAGTTGTTTTGTAGTTGAACCAATTCCCACAGATTGAACTACCGAACCACTACCGGTGACATCCAAGAATCTAGCCATCCAACCCGAGCGCTTGTCCTTTTCACTGTATGCGGCGTAGGCAACATCTGCAATCTCGTCAAAGTGACTACGTGAATGTGTTGGCGCGCCGATTGTATTGACGATAGCCAGCTCTTTTGCTTGCCACAAAGGTAATAAACGCTTTAAACCAGGGTGCAATCCGAAATCTCTATCAAGCGGGATCAAACTTGAATTTGGAATATAGATTGAGCTACGAACTTTACGCATCAAGTTCTCATCAGTTGGAACTACGGCGCTGAGTCCATCAAATCCACCTCTAAGCACAAGTGTCACAACGACATCAGGTACCTCATTAGTAGATGCAGCAAATGAGTATCTAACTCCAGTAGCAGAGAGAATTGTCATTCCACCAAAGAGTGAGACCCCTTGCAAAAATTGACGACGAGAAAATCCACTACGCCCTTCGGGACAGAGATCGATAGCTTCTTGCGAGTTCATCGAAGACTCCAAACTGGTAACTGCAACACCAATCGCACTATCAAGGAGGTTTTCTCTTTTAAATTTGCCTCTAGGTTCACATTAGATTCAAACGCCTTAATTACTGCATTTTTAATTGATCTTCGATCTGCGCTTCCTAAATCAGTTTGAAGCAGAGTCCTAGCAATTCCATCAATGAATGAGTCGATATCTTTTCCGGCGGCCGGAAAGAGCTTTCCTAGATCTGGTTGGTTCCACGAACTACCTTGTAGAAAATTACCGTAAGTATTCCATCGCAAAATTTGTGAGTTTGCATTCACCCAGTTTGTTGCAACATCGGGATAACCATCTGGAAATGGCCACCCCAGAGGAATCTGTCCCAATCTGCTGAGATCATTTTGGATAATGGGTGAAACAAAGGGGAAATCTTTGGTGATGCCCTTCCATACCCCTAGATTAGAAAAATTCGGCCAAACATTAAGGGCTCGAGCCACAGAAACATACTCTTCGCCTGGTCTCTTTAGCTTTGTACCCATTGCGGATTCAAACTCTGGATGTCGGTAGACAGCTCGCAAGACCGTTTTAATGTCGCCCTTTGAACTGGTAAAAGTTGAGGAAATATCATCAATGAATTTCTTGGATGGGACATCCTCAACAAAGCGACGCCCCAGCTTTAAAGCAACGGTTTTGGCTGTCTCTGGGTGCGCAGTTAAGTAACTCAGTAGCGATTGAATAGCAGGTAAGACCTCTGCTGGGGAATTTACGGTTCGCTGCCATCCCATTACCTTGAAGGTTCCATAGATTTGACGTTCAGAGTGGATCATCGATTCCACAGAAGAGATGTCAATGAAGGTGTTACGACCCTCAAGTCTAGGTTTCTTACCCCGTTGGTAATAACGTTCTGGCCATTTCACACGTAACCCAGAGAAAAGTTTTGCTGCATCTAATATATCGGCTTGCGTGTAACCAGACTTTGGTGCAACGGTGTGTAGCTCCAGTAGTTCTCTTCCATAATTTTCATTAGGAAGTTCTTTTGTACTCAATTCACCATCTAGAGAGACAATCATTGCTGGATGAAGAGCAGAAAGTTGAAGCATATCTTCAAACTTACCTAAGGCATGTTGTCGAATTACTTTCTTATTGAAATCATTAGTATGCCAATCGAGATGTCCATCTTTAGTGTCATCACCGATTGTTGTAATATTGAAGTGGTTATGCCAAAACTCGACCATCATTTCAAAGACTTGGCGATTTGAATGTGTTTGTTGGATTACGGTATATAAGTTGAGTATTCGTCCAGCCATCCAGTTAGAGTTATAGATCTGACCCTTTGCGATATCTCCCTCTGACTCTGCAAGTGGCCAAAGAAAATTTATATCTTTATGAATGTAATTAAACATTTCGTGCTTAGAAATAAATGCTTCTACCTCTGAATCAGAGATAGTGAGATGATCTAGTTGTGTTTCAAACCAATTATCAACTCCAACCTTGCGGACGTCGGTAACGAGTTGTTGAGTTGTTCCGTAGGTAAACCTTTTTAGGATATGAGTGACTAAATCCTTTGACGGCGGCGTGGCACCCTCTACCCAGGTGGACTTCATGGCTCAAGTTTACTTAGTTAAACCCTAAGGAGCCATAGAGCTTTAGCCCTTTTTCATTGTCGGCGTCTACATACAAGATCGCGTGCTTAAGTCCTTTATTTACAAGGTAATTGATCGCCTTTACAGATAGGGCACGGGCGATACCCTTGCCTGCGTGATCTGGATGGGTTCCGACAACGTACAACTCACCTACTGGATCTTGGTTGATTAAATCTTGATGGATCTTGGTCCAGACAAAGCCTTCGATAGCACCGTTTTCTGTGGCTAAGAAAAAACCTTTTTCATCAAACCAAGGTTCTGCCATGCGGTTATCTAGATCCTGCATAGCCCAATTACCTTGATCTGGGTGGTGAGAAAAAACTAAGTTGTTCAGATCAAGCCATTGCTGTTTGTGAATAGCTGGGTTAAAGGTTTCGATTGTGTAATCGTGATCTGCTTGTGGAAGAGATTTTGCGTCTAGATCACGGTGCAGCTTGAGTATGTGACGCATATTTACGCATCAACGGTAAAGCGATAACCAACATTGCGGACGGTACCGATGATGGCTTCAAACTCTGGACCTAGCTTGGAACGAAGGCGACGGATGTGAACATCAACTGTTCTGGTTCCACCGAAGTAGTCATAGCCCCAAATTTCTTGCAGCAGTTGTGCACGTGTGAATACACGACCTGGGTGTTGTGCAAGGTACTTGAGTAATTCAAACTCTTTAAAGGTTAAATCAAGAAGGTTGCCTTTAAGGCGAGCGGTGTAAGTTGCTTCATCAATTGTTACATCGCCGCTACGGATTTCGCCGCTATGTGGATCTGCTGCAACCATTTCAATTGCATGTTTTCCAACTGCGATGCGAATACGTGTGTCAACTTCGGCCGGACCTGCTGTATCGAGAATGACATCATCGATTCCCCAGTCTGCGTTAAATGCGGTTAAGCCACCTTCAGTTGTGATTGCAATAATGGGGCAACCAACACCAGTTGAGTGAAGTAATTTGGTCAGTGATTTAACAGCAGGTAGATCGCGGCGCGCATCGATCAAAACAAGATCAACATCGGGAGCATCAACAAGGATGCTTGCTTCGGCAGGCAAAATGCGAACTTGATGCTGCAGCAAACCAAGTGCAGGAAGCACCTCTGCGCTAGCGCCAAGAGTGTTCGTAAGTAGCAGAACCTTCGCCATTGAGACAGACTACTCCCGTGGAATCCTTGCTCCCAATTGTGATCGTGCTGGCTTTGGCTAGTGCGTATGGTGTTTGGCATAAGCGCACCCGGGGCAAGATTGTGGTGAAGTCGGATAAGGGGCTGATTACCGCATCGATGATCGCGGCTGATTTGGGCGCTCGGGCCACCCTGTTGCAGTTCTCCTCGGCCTTTTGCGGACCGTGCCGAGCCACCCGGTTGCTCATTGAGGATGTCACCGCCGAGATGGCCGATGTGGCACATGTAGAGGTTGATGCAGAGGCGAACCTAGAACTGGTGCGTCAGTTGGATATCCGCAGCACGCCAACCACCTTATTTTTGGATTCGGCTGGGCGTGAGGTCGGTCGCGCAGTGGGTGCACCTAAGCGTGACCAGGTTGTTAAGGCGATCGCAGCTATCGCTTAATGCGAATTAGTTGCAACTCGCATAAGTGGCGCAACCTCTTTACTCTTAACCCATGTTGTTAGCAGCTACTAAGCGCCGCGTTATTGATTACGGCCGTATCGCTGCATCCTTGTGTCTTGGCTAATTGTTTCTTCATTTAACAATTAACGCCCTTTTTTCCAACACACAAACAACAAATTAAAGGATTTCAAATGACACAAGTTTCAAATTCAGCAAAGGTTTCAACCCTTATCGATGCACGCGGCCCACGTTTTGGTGCCGTGATCACAACAGTAGTTTTAGCAGCAGCGCTCGCAACTAACAATGTGTGGTTCATCGCTGTACAGGCGATTGTTTTTGCAATCGGTGCATTTAAAGGTCCACAGTTCACACCATATGCATTTATTTATAAAACATTTGTGAAGCCACGACTGAAGGCAGAGTTTGAAAAAGAGGATGTACGTCCTCCGCAGTTTGCACAAAGTGTTGGCCTGCTCTTCGCATTAGTGGCGATCGCTGGAGCGACAACTGGATTGGACCTTCTCTTTTCAATCGCAGTTGCAGGCGCACTAGGGGCAGCTTTCTTGAACGCCGGCTTTAATTTCTGCCTTGGCTGCGAGATTTACCTGCTTCTACTTCGCGCACGCACAAAGTAAGGCGGTAGGCTTTGCTTATGGCAGCCAAACATGAATTACATGAAAAGGGTCTGCGCTTAACACCACAGCGCGAACTTGTACTGTCGGCTGTCCGTGCTTTGGGGCATGCAACACCGGAAGAGGTTGCAGAAAAGGTCCGCCAAACACATCCTGGAATCAATCTCTCAACTGTCTATCGCAACCTGGAAACCCTTGAAAATGTTGGATTAGTTCAACATACCCACTTGGGTCATGGTGGTGCGACCTATCACGCAGCTGAAGAGTTAACCCATCTGCACTTAGTCTGCGGAAAGTGTGGATCTGTTGGCGATGCACCGATTGAAACTGCGGCTAATTTTGTCAACGCATTAGCTGATGATTACGGCTTTAAAACAGATGTGACGCACTTTGCCATCTACGGCACCTGCGCTGCATGCGTTGAGCCCCTTGCTTAATTCTTAGATAGACTCGCTGCATGAGCGCGGTTCTAGTTGAAGATGGTCCTGACAAAGGTGCTGTCTGGCACTTTGGGGAACCGGTGAAGGAACAACGAGCACTTGAATCCGGAACCGCCTGGGCGGATTTATCCCACTTTAATGTCGTGGCCATTACCGGTGAGGATCGCCTGAAGTGGCTCCATGATTTAACAACACAGTTTGTCAGTGATCTGCAACCCGGTGTGTGGATGCCTTCAATGATCTTGGATGCCAAGGGGCATGTCGAATTTCAATTTAATTTAGTCGATGATGGAACGACTACCTATTTAGTTTTAGATCCTGGTTATGTGGAACAGCTAGTGCAGTACCTAACCAAGATGAAGTTCATGCTGCGGGTTGATGTGCGGGATGCAACCGCTGAATTTGTGGTGCTGCGTGCACCAGGTGTTGCAGATGAAATCGGTGGACCCTTTGCTTTGGTGCCACGTGCCGAGGTTGAAGAGATGAAGCAAACCTTTGGTGGGGTCGCAACCCAGGTCGGTACTTGGGCGTTGGATGCAGAACGTGTTGCAAAGGGGCGTCCACGTATTGGTTTTGAGACCGACCACAAATCAATTCCTAATGAATTGGGTGTGTTAAACACAGCGGTTCATATGAAAAAGGGTTGTTACCGCGGCCAAGAGACTGTGGCAAAGATTTATAACTTAGGTAATCCACCCCGTCGATTGGTGATGTTGCACCTTGATGGCAGCGATGTTGGCTTTCCGGCAGCTGGCACCAAGGTTGAAAATGATGGTGTCGTAGTTGGCTTTGTTGGCACAGTTGCCCGCCACCATGAATTAGGAACGATCGCATTGGCTGTTGTTAAGCGCAATACCCCAACGGATGCAACGCTAACAATCGAGGGAATTCCGGCAAATCAAGAGGTAATCGTTTAACCGCTATTCTTAAGCCATGGAGTTGTTCACCTCGGTAATCCTTGGCCTTGTTGCCATTGCACTAGGTGTTGCACTTCTTGTTTATGCATTTAAAGGTCGCCAATCACAGGCGCGACGCATTACTAACTGGAGGCAACGTCCCTAATGGTCTTTACAATCCCTGAAGGCCTGCATCCAGATCTCAATCCATTGGCGTGGATGGTGGGAACATGGCGTGGAAAAGGTCGCGGCGAGTATCCAACGATCGAGCCCTTCGAGTACGCACAAGAGGTCGTCTTTAACCATGATGGCCGTAACTTTTTAAATTACTTTTCACGTTCCTGGATTATCGATGCTGATGGGGAGATTGTTCGTCCAGGTGCATCGGAGGTTGGTTTCTGGCGTGTTAAACCCAACAATGTGCTTGAGGTTTTGATCTCACACAACACCGGTATCGCCGAAGGTTGGGTTGGAACCTTTGATGGTCCAAAGATTCAATTGGTTTTAGATCAAGGCTACTCAGCACCATCGGCAAAGATTGTTACAGCTGGTGTGCGTTTGTATGGCTTAGTTGCGGGCGAACTTTTCTACGCATATGACATGGCGGCAGAAGGACAAGAGTTACAGGCTCATATCTGGTCATCGCTAGAACGTCAGTCTGAATAAATGTTAGGCGAGGTTTTAGCTGAGGTCACACGTAGCGGAGTTGTTGAATCTGTTCATGCCGGTCACCTTGTTTTACTTAACGCCGATGGATCAATACTGTTTCAAAAGGGTGACCCAACCCTAGCTATTTATGCGCGCTCATCTCTGAAATCAATACAGGCATCGGCGATGGTACGAGCTGGATTAGAAATTGAGCCACGTTTGTTAGCGCTGGTGTGTGCATCCCATGCAGGAACACCGATGCATCAACAAGGTGCACAAGCGATTTTGGCAAAGGCTGGCCTTGATGAGTACTCATTGCAATGTGTACTTGATCGTCCATTAGATGAAGAGCTTCGACGTACCGCAGATCCAACGCGATTGGCGATGAACTGCAGCGGAAAGCATGCAGGAATGCTGGCAACCTGTGTTGTCAACGGCTGGCCCACCGATTCATATTTAGAGCCGCAGCATCCTTTGCAGTTAGCGATTAAAGCAGAGGTTGAAACAATGAGCGGTGAACAGGTAGTTGTTACCAGTGTTGATGGCTGTGGCGCACCACTATTTCTCTTTTCATTGTTAGGACTTGCTCGTGCAGTTCGCAATTTAACAATTAGCGCAGATCCTGTTCATCAATCTGTTGCCCAAGCATGTCGTGATTTTCCTGAAATGGTTTCTGGTCCAGGTCGACTTGCAACACGGATGATGCAAAATGTTCCAGGATTATTTATGAAGGATGGGGCAGAGGCGGTCAATGTTGCATCTTTGCCTGATGGCCGAACATTGGCGATCAAGACCAGCGATGGCAATCAACGTGCGATGGCTGCAATAACAGCTGCCGCTCTTGAAAAGTTTGGTGTTGATGCGAAGGAAGTACCGGTAAATACACTGGGCGGTGGGCTTCCAGTCGGCAGTATTCGCGCAACGCTCTAAGTACGCGTACCCTTAAAGCCTATGAATGGCCGCATTGCAACTGTAATGGTGCATACCTCGCCTCTGGATCAACCAGGTATTGGCGATGCTGGCGGCATGAATATTTATGTTGTGGAATCTGCCCAACGTATGGCGGCAATGGGCGTCAGCGTAGATATCTTCACACGCAGAACAGATCCAGCTGCACCCGAGATCGTTGAAATTTCTCCGGGGGTGCGGGTCCGCCACTTTGATTGTGGGCATGGAACCTTAACCAAGGAGCAGTTGCCGATCCATATTTCAGGGTTGTCCCAAGAGTTTTCTCGAATTATGCGCACTGAAAATTACGATGTTATTCACTCCCATTACTGGTTATCGGGCAAGGTTGCGATGCCGGCGGCAAAGGAGCTAGATATTCCTTTGGTGCACACCATGCACACCATGGCACGTGTAAAGAATTTAAATTTGGCTGAAGGTGAAAGCCCAGAACCAATGATTCGGGTACAAGGTGAAACACAGGTTGTTGCAGCCGCTAACGCCTTGATTGCAAATACAGATGCTGAAGCTGCAAGCTTGGTCTCTTTGTACGATGCCTGCCCAGATACCGTGCATGTAGTTAGCCCTGGCGTTGATCTCTTTACCTTTACACCAGGTGAGAGCCGTAGCGCAGCCCGGGAAATTGTGGGGCTGCCACATGATGGGCTAGTTGTTTCATTTGTTGGTCGTATTCAGCCGCACAAGGGCCCCGAAGTTTTAATCCGCGCAACTAGTGAACTTGTAAAGCACTCTCCACAGCTTCGTAAAAAACTGATCGTCAACATTATTGGTGGTGCATCGGGTGCAAACACTGAAGAGGTAGATCGTCTTAAGGATTGCACGCAGTGGCTAGGGGTCGATGATGTAGTGCGTTTTGCCCCACCTGTTTCTCGGGCAGATCTTCCACAGTGGTATCGCGCCTCAGATTTAGTGATCGTTCCAAGTTATAGCGAAAGCTTTGGTCTAGTTGCACTTGAAGCACAGGCCTGCGGAACACCGGTTGTAGCAACCGCGGTAGGTGGACTTCGCACAGCGGTTGCCGATGGTATTTCTGGGGTATTGGTTGATGGACATGATCCAAAGGCGTGGTCCTCAGTTATTACACGTTTACTGCAGGAACCGCAGCGTCGTGTACTGCTTTCAATGGGTGCGATCGAACATGCCTCACACTTTGGCTGGGATACAACCGCTCGCGGAACGCTAGATATTTACGATCTTGTTATCAGTGATGCGCGTAAATCATTGGAAGCGTAAATGGCTGGTATTGATCCACGGGTAACGATTGAAGAGTTTTTAGCTTCTCATGATCTGGAATACGACCGTAAAGATACAAATACTTTTTTACTGACCCTGCCTGGTGAAAAGAAGTTGCAGACCCATTGCGCCCTAGTTGTCGGAGATCATTCCCTTAGCATCAACGCCTTTGTGATTCGCAAACCCGATGACAACGCAGATCAAGTTCATGCCTGGTGTATGTCAAAAAACGCGTCAATGTATGGAATCGCCTTTGCTACCAATGAGGTCGGAGATATCTTCTTAGTTGGCCGCCTGCCCTTGTTTGCGGTGACAGATCGAGAATTAGATCGTTTAATCGGATCGGTGCTTCAATACAGCGATAACTCCTTTAATCCCCTTTTGGAACTTGGCTTTGCAAATGCGATTCGCCGCGAATGGGCCTGGCGGCTCTCACGCGGAGAGTCGCTGGCCAATTTAGAAGCCTTCAAACATTTGGTTTAGACTGCAGCTATGAGTAACTTTGAACTTGTACTTTTGCGCCACGGTGAATCGGAATGGAACGCTAAAAATCTCTTTACCGGTTGGGTAGATGTCTCTTTAACCAGTAAGGGTGAAGCAGAGGCCCGCCGTGGTGGTTCGATGTTGGCAGAACGTGGTTTGTTGCCAGATGTATTACATACATCTTTGTTGCGCCGCGCGATCCATACCTCGCAGTTAGCACTAGATGCTTGTGATCGTCACTGGATTCCGGTTAAGCGTTCATGGCGTTTGAATGAGCGTCACTACGGCGCGTTGCAGGGTAAGGACAAGGCCCAGACCTTGGCCCAGTACGGCGAGGAGCAGTTTCAACTGTGGCGCCGCAGCTTTGATGTGCCGCCACCACCAATCGATGACAATGATGAGTTTAGCCAGGCAAAGGATGCGCGCTATGCAGATTTAGGGGCTGGGGCACCAAAGACTGAGTGCCTAAAAGATGTTATCACCCGCATGCTGCCGTACTGGGATGAGTCGATTGTTCCGGATCTAAAGGCTGGTAAGCGCGTATTGGTAACCGCACATGGAAACTCATTGCGTGCATTGGTAAAGCATTTAGATGGAATTAGTGATGCTGATATCGCAGGGTTAAATATTCCTACAGGTATTCCGCTGTACTACAAGCTGGATGCAAACTTTAAACCAGTTGTAAAGGGTGGCGAGTATTTAGATCCAGAGGCTGCCAAGGAAGCGATCACAGCTGTTGCAAATCAGGGCAAGAAGTAAGGTTAGGGAGTAATTCCTGCGTACTCATCCTTGTTCTCGCGAACAAGTACATTTCTTGTAACCTCACCGGCGCGAGCAAAGAACATTGTGACGGAAACATTTGTTCCGGCCTTTGCACCAAATCCAGTTAAAACAGCCTTTGCATTGGCGCTATCGCCCTCAAAGATAATGGGGGAGTTCTTAGGTAGAACATTTTTACCTGTGTAGGTCAGCACACTTCCATTAATCGCCACACCTAGCAGCGCATCCTCTTCATCTGCAGCGTTTACTACTGTGCCGACCAAAACTCCGGTTCCACCCCCAGCTGCAACCACAAGCAGGTTAACTACGCGGATGTTGTTTCCGTCGCCAATAATTTGAGCCTCAGCACCATCAGTGACCTGCGTAATTTGGCGGGTAGAGGCGTTTAATCCAGCTCCACATCCAGTAAGTGAGAGAGCAAGTGATGCAATTGCTAATGCAGAAAGTACGCGACGCATAGGTGCAATTGTCTCACATCAAATTAGTAGTAAATGACGCTACTTTTACCGGGTTTTCTGAATGCTTAAATGCTGGTAGAATTGACCCTCTAGCGAAGGGCATCACATGACATTTAAGGTCGGCGAAACCGTTGTTTATCCTCACCACGGGGCTGCATTAATCGAAGCTATTGAAACTCGTGTGATCAAGGGTGAAGAAAAGACCTACCTAGTGTTAAAAGTTGCTCAAGGCGATCTAACGGTCCGCGTTCCTGCAGACAATGTGGATCTAGTCGGAGTTCGTGATGTTGTTGATTCAGCTGGCCTCGATCGTGTGTTTAGCGTATTGCGCCAGCCATACACAGAAGAGCCAACAAACTGGTCCCGTCGTTACAAGGCAAATCTAGAAAAGCTTGCTTCAGGTGATGTTATTAAGGTTGCCGAAGTTGTTCGCGATCTTTACCGTCGCGATCTAGATCGTGGACTTTCAGCAGGAGAAAAGCGCATGCTCGCCAAGGCGAAGCAGATCCTAGTTTCAGAGCTTGCACTCGCTGAGCGCACCGATGAAGAAAAGGCTGCAGTAATCCTTGACGAGGTTCTAGCTTCCTAATTTCATGACACCTTCTCTGAAGGTTGTAGTGGCGATTACCTCGCCAATTGCTTTCCATCAATTAAAGAGCCAAACAATTTTGCACACCTGCCTTCAATCTGCGGGTAACTTTGTGGCATCGGTTTCTGGTGCCCATCTTGCGATCGCAGGTACCGCAGCTGATTTAGCTAAGGTGGCCGAGATAGCTTGCGAAAAGATTGTGTGTGATCCCAATAAACCAGGTGAGCTAGCAACAGCTATCAAGAGTGCCACTGCAGCTGATTTGATAATGATTCATGATTCACAACGACCATTGACCCAACAAGGGCAGTTTGAGCGGGTCTATGTAGCGTTAACCGGCGATATTGATGCGGTACGCCCAACCTCACCCTTTACCGAGACGCTCAAATCCATCAACGCTGATAACTTCATTGAGCAAACAATTGACCGTACTTCGATGATGCGTATCTCTACACCTGAACTGATTCGCTACAGCGCGATTGATTTTTCATCAGATAGCTCAACCTGGTTTGTTCCGCTGACACATTCTGCAAGAACAGCTGTAGTAGAAGCTGATCCAGATAGCGGCCGAATTAATTCGGAGAAAGAGATTGATTTAATGGGTTATTTACTGGACAGGAACAAGTAGTTCAGCGATAGTTAAATCCTGCGGATATGTAATCTTGATATTAAAGATATCGCCAGGCACGGCAACAGTATTTACATCTGGGAAAAATTCTTCCATGCAGGCTGCGGTATCTGTTCCGATAAATCCAACTAGTGCAGCCTTTTCATAAGCCTGCAGCAGTTGCTGAGCTCTAAATCCCTGTGGAGTTTGCACACGTGCAACGGTTTCGGTGCGAGCGGTATCCATCTCGTGGGGATCTAACGCGATGGTCGGAATCGCACCACCATGGCTTTGTGCACCAGCTGCAATCGCAGAAAAGATTTGTGGTGTTGCCAGTGGTCGTGCACCATCATGAATAAGTACTAAATCAATTAATCCCGCTTCAATATCGCCCTTTAAATATTGCAGCGCGTTGTACTCGCTCTCATGTCGCGTTGCTCCACCATGCACAATTTCAGTGTCGGTAAGTGCCCCATCTTTAGCTAAAGCTGCACGAGCAAAATCCTCATCATCAGGGTTAATTACCAAGATGCTGCGCACATTAGAAAAGTTACTGCGCGAGTTTTCAAGTGATCTCGAAATAATGTGTTTGCCTTGCAACTGCAGCCACACCTTGTTGATACTGTGGCCAAAACGGGCTCCAGAGCCTGCTGCCAGAACTATTGATGCAACTGTGCTCATGATTATTTCTGCGCTGGTGCGTAGGTAAGACCTAATTCATCCTGCTTCTTACGCAAAGCGACGATAAATGAATCTTGGTTGAGTTCAACATGGTCATATGTCAGCAGCTCGCCCACACCAATGGGCTTAACAATCTTGGCACCAGCTACTAAACCAATAGGAACCAAGTTATCCCGCTTAGCATCCATCGCGTTATCGGCGTAGCCACGCACTGTAAATCCACCAATACCATCAATTACATCGCCTACTTCAAGGTTTTTCTTAGTCATCGTTACAACTTCAGCGTTGAGATGTGGTGCATACAGTGATGATTCACGATCTAATATGGCGCGATAAACTGTAATTGGCGCTTCAATTGAAGCTAAATGAAATGGTCGGTACAAAGTAAAGTAGGGACCAGGGCCCATCGCAAGGTAGCTCATCTCATGTGCGATGTACGGGTCGTTGTGGCGAACAATGACAAAGACACCTGGTGCAACATCACCGGTGCAGTAATCAACAACTCCGGGACGATCCAAAACACCACCATCTGCAGCAAGTGCAAAGGTGTCCTGCAAGGTTGCAATAGATGAGGCTGGTCCATACATGCCGCGCTTGGAAAGCTGCAGACCGGTTGTGTTGGCAAGTGCCACCATTTCGGTCATGGTCTTGGAACCATCGGTAAAGGAACACAACATCTTGGGGTTCATCTTCTTGGCGATCGCGGTTTCGCGCACCGTGTCCGGAGTACTTAAAGGTTCAAAAGGATTGTTCTTTCCCTTACCGGCACAAATAATTTCAAAGTTTAGATCGCGGGCGTAATCAACTAGTACCTTGGCTTCAATTGGCTCATCACCATGGCAAACGGCGTAGATAACACCATTGTCAGTTGCAACCTTATGCAGCAAGGGCCCGATGGTTACATCCATCTCAACATTAAGAACTGCAACATCCTTTTTCGCAAGTAAGGAGGTGTAGGTAATCTGCGCACCGATATCTGGAACACCGGTTCCTTCAACAACGAGATCAACTGGTAGCTCTGACACCAATGTGGCGTTGGTACTGCCGGTGTGTTTGCCTTCCAGAATCGCCTGGGACAAAACCGCTTTGTCATCACTGAAAACAATCTCAGTGATTCCTAAATCTGCGTAGACATCCTTTACTCGCTCAAGATCTGAATCGATAACAATAGATAGCGAGATTCCCTCTTTACGGCCCAACTGGTTTCCAAAGCCGCGGCCCATCTGGCCAGCGCCCACCAATGCGATGCGGGTATCGCGGCCGATCTTTAGTGCATGATCTCGAAGTCGAGATGTATAGGTCACTATGAACTCTTTTCCATGGATACAGCCTGTATGCGTATTAAACACCACCCGCCAAGCCGATACTCTTAGACAATGAACGCCTCCCAACTTCGCACCGGTGTCGGTGTAGATGCGCATCAATTTGGCGAAAGTGGGCCTTGTTCGCTGGCTGGATTGCAGTGGCCAGATACTCCACGCTTGATGGGGCATAGCGATGGTGATGCTGCGGTGCATGCTCTATGTGATGCGGTCTTATCTGCCTGCCAATTAGGTGATGTCGGAACTTTCTTTGGGGTTGATACCCCTGAAATGGCCGGTGCCACAGGTGTTGCGATGATAGAAAAATTGCGTGATTTTGTAACAGGCAAAGGTTTTGTTATTAACAATGTTGCGCTACAAATTGTTGGCAATCAACCAAAGATCACACCACGTCGTGATGAGGCGCAAAAACTTTTATCGGCCGCTCTTGGTGCTCCGGTATCGGTTGCAGCTACAACCTCTGATCAAATGGGTTTTACCGGCAGAGGTGAAGGAATCTACGTAATCGCACATGCTTTGGTTCAGGTTCCGTGAGCATCAAACTCTATGACACAGCTACCCGTGAAGTTAGCGAGTTCAAATCCCTAGAGCCTGGCAAGGTCTCTATCTATGTCTGCGGTGCAACTGTGCAAGCCGCCCCACATATTGGCCATGTTCGAAGCGGTGTTAACTTTGATATTTTGCGCCGCTGGTTAATCAAAA
>CAMDCL010000029.1 GCA_945890205.1 Bifidobacterium breve
ACAGCGTTAGGCAGTTTGGCATTTATCTCTAGAGCAATCTTGGTTGAGTACGATGCATTTCGTGCAGGACCACCCTGAATAACAATCTCAGGTGAATCTGCTTTTGTTCCACCACATCCATACCAAGTGGCAACAACAGTTTGTGCCAGTAAGTACGCACCTTCATCGACAATTGCAGTTGCAGTTGATACGCCAGCATCTGCAGCCTCTAAGAGCTTTTTTGCAGTTCTAATTGCAAGAGTTTGTGCTTCAGCTCCATCGACCATACTTAATTTGTAGTATTGGTCGATTTCTTCTTTGAAGTAAACCGCCATTTCAGCATCATCACCACGACCTTGAGCAATTGCCAGAGCTTTCGTTATTGCATTTTTGCCTAACCAAAAACCACCACCTTCATCACCAAAGGTGCTTCCCAATCCATCACGGTGGGCAAACTTTTGATGAAGGCCGCCGATGGAAACAACTCCACCACCAATTGTTAAGGCGACTCCATCGCGCCCCTGTAGGGCTCCCATGTAGCTAGCAAAACCATCATCAATCAGTGCGAGGGTATTTGCGCCAAAAAACTCTTTACATAATTGTGGATATCCACCAGTGTCATTTATCGCTCCATTGAGGCCAGTAAGTGAAAGCGCTACAACATCAGCCTGCATGGCGGCAAGTTCAGAGAAGATACTTCTCAATGATTCCTCTGGAGATTCTCCGGCAAGTTTTCCGCGATCGGTCGCGAACAGTATTTCTCCTTGCTTAATTCGGCAACCAGACTGGCCAAGGTCTACTACCAGTACATCCTGATTAGGCATGAAGCGAAGAATACTTCATGGACTGTGGGAAGATAAGCACATGGCTTCATTAGGCGCAGTAATGGCTTCAGAGATTGCCGAGACCCCAAAGGTCTTCAAAGCAATCTTTGATAACAAGGCTGCATTTAATTCAGTTAAAGATGTTTTGGTTGAAGAGAAGATCCAATCAGTTCTTATCTTGGCTAGAGGCACCTCTGACAATGCGGCCCATTATCTGAAGTATCTAATTGAGACTCAGATCGGCTTACCTGTGGGGCTTACATCTCCATCATCGGTAACGGTTTATGGATCAGAGCTAAAGTATTCAAACACATTGATAGTTGCGATTAGCCAAAGCGGTCAATCACCAGATTTAGTGAAGTTTGCAACCGCTGCCCGTCAGGCAAATGCTTATGTAATTGCGATGACAAATGACTCTGATTCACCATTAGCGACAGTTGCGCACAACCACCTTCCGCTGCTTGCAGGCCCAGAGCTTGCAGTTGCTGCGACAAAGTCCTACAACGCACAGTTGTTGGTTTCATATCTTTTGGTTGCGGCATGGACCGGTAAGCAGGTAAATGGCGAACAGCTCATTAGCGAAGCGACGCGACTAACTGGAACATCTGATCTAGTGTCAGATGCCGTGCGAGTAGCTTCTCGCGACAAAGAGGTTGTAATTCTCGGTCGCGGATTTGCTTACCCAAATGCTCGTGAAGCGGCGCTTAAAATCCAAGAGACCTGCAAGATCTCTGTTCAAGGGCTATCAACCGCTGATTATCTTCATGGCCCAATCTCTGCATTAACCCCAGAGACCCAAGTTTTCATTGTTGTGCCAGCTCATATGCCAGCATCATCAATAACAGAAGCTACAGTCAAGATTCGCCAGACTAGTTCTCGGATCTTCTGGATTGGTAAGGGTGGAACACCTGAAGGCGATGACATCGTTTTAGCAGGATCTAACTGTGATGACGAGATTACCTCAACGATTGTCGATGCCATTGTGTTACAGCGTTTTGCTTTGGAGTTTGCAGTGGCATCAGGTTATGACCCAGATGCACCTGTTGGCTTATCTAAAGTAACTCTGACTAACTAATTACAGTTACAGATTTTGTAGTGCTGTTGTAGCTTAAAAAATCCGCTCGCATTCCAACAGCGATGCTTCCACGATCCTTTAAACCAAAAGCCTTAGCTGGCTGTGTCGAAGTCGCATGCACCGCTTGTTCAAGAGATAAACCACAGTGATTAATTAGGTTTGCGAAGGCATGTGAAATCGTGAGAGTACTTCCGGCAAGTTTTTGATTTGATACAAGCCTTGCAACCCCATCTTTTACCTCAACAGGAAGAGCCCCAATTGTGTAATTGCCATCCCCATTTCCAGCTGCAGCCATCGCATCTGAAACCATAATGATTCGAGGGCCGAGGGATGCAAACAACTCTTTGACCTTTTCAAATGAAAGGTGATGGCCATCAACGATTAGCTCTACAGCAAGGCGAGGATCATTAATTACAAAGTTAGCGATACTTCCTTCGGTATTTTCCTTATTCATAGCGTTAAGGAAGTGGGTAACAACTGCTGCGCCGTTATCTGTTGCTGCAGACGCATCCTGAAAATCACCTTCAGTATGGCCGATCGCTGCAATTACCCCGACAGAGGCAAGGTATTTGATTGCTTCCTGGGCTCCATTCAATTCTGGTGCGATGGTGACCATCTTGATTGAACCCTGGCCAAGTGCAATGAGCTCTTTAATTTGCGCAACAGTTGGATCAATGAGTAGCGAAGGTTCATGTGCTCCACAGCGTGCATGAGAAAGATAAGGACCTTCTAGATGGATTCCAACAATTTCCCCACTATTATAGAAAGGAGCAAGTCTTTGGATCTGTGCTTTGAGATCATCGATGCTTTCAGAGACTAAGGATGCAACTAAGGAGGCCGTCCCAGTTTTCTTATGAGCATTGATTGCTGCACTTATGGATTCAGGGGAGGAGGCTGAGAAGTAATAACCTCCACCGCCATGGCAATGGATATCGATAAATCCAGGAATAAGAACTCCATCAACCAGTTTGTCTGGATTATCGTGTTTGCCAGTACTTACCGAGGCTATAACTCCACCGGAGGTTTCAACCCAAAGATCATCACACAAAGAGCCATTAATCACCGCACCTGATGCCTGAATGATCACTGGTGCAGTTTATCGCGTTATGAGTTTCTATTAGGCGCAGTATGAGAAGATTAGTTAGGTTTCAGGACTATTGGAGGCGACTATGGCGACAACTAAGAAAACCGCAGTGAAGAAAGCGGTGGTTAAAAAGAGTGCTGAGATCGAAACCCGCCATGTAGGCATAGATTGGCGCTCTCTTTACTTGTACGCAGTGTGCTTGATTACCTTGCTAGTTGTTTTGTTTTCAACCGTTGCACTCATCAACGCCATTATGAACGCCGTCTTCCCAGATCCTGCATTTGTTGATGTTTACGCTAAGCCTGAAAATGCTCCATCCGCCGATTTATTGGCTCAACAGGAGCAGAACAATCAGATTCAGGCGATAAAGAACATTTTCTCTACATTTACAACAATTGCAATCGCTGCACCGTTGTATCTATATCACTGGCGCCAGACTAAAAAATCTGCGTAGTTAACCGATTAGTTCGCGATTGCGCTTAACTTCGCGTTCATGGTTGCAAGGACGCTCAGTATGGGTGTCATAGCAAGGATCGCACAACAAAACCAACTGGTGACATTCAGCTTTTTGGCAGTTTCTAAACTGCTTTGTCGCACCCTTGCATTCAGCGCATTCGCCGATCAACTTGGTGTGGTCGCTGAAATCAATTGTTAAGCGATCATCAAATGTATACAAAGAGCCTTCCCAAAGGCCATCATCGCCAAACTTGTTTCCGTAACGGACGATGCCACCCTTGATCTGATAGACCTCTTTAAATCCACGATTCTTCATCACAACTGACAGGATTTCGCAGCGAATTCCACCGGTGCAGTAGGTAACAATTGGTTTGTCCTTCATATGGTCGTACTTACCGCTTTCGATCTCGGCTAGAAAATCATGTGAAGTCTCAACATCAGGAACAACGGCATCCTTAAACTTTCCAACCTTTGCCTCAAAGGCGTTACGACCATCAAAGAAGATGACATCATCGCCGCGCTCTTCAACTAGCTTATTAACCTCTTCAGGGCGAAGGTGAACTCCACCGCCAACAACACCATTTGCATCAACCTTGATCTCATCTGGGTTTCCAAAGGCGACAAGCTCGGGTCGAATCTTGATCTTTAACTTTGGAAAATCCTGCCCAGTTCCATCAGACCACTTAAAATCAATTCTCTTAAATCCTGGATAAGCCTTTGTCGCCTTCACATACTTCTTTAACTCTTCCATCTTGCCGCCCAAGGTTCCATTGATTCCATGGGGCGAAACGATGATGCGACCTTTAATCCCAAGGGATTCGCACAATGTCTTCTGCCATAGTTTTACGGCATCGGTATCTGCAATCGGCGCAAAGCCGTAGTACAAAATTACCTTGTCGAGATCCATACTCGAATTCTAACCGCTGCTTTGCCTAGCCTAAAATCCCCACAGCAAGACTAAACTTTAAGCATGGAATTTACCTTCACAGGTGAAGTTATTGAGTGGCGAGGCCCAGCGCCTTTCTACTTTATTCCTACACCCGCTAAGTACACACCGGAGTTCAAGGCAATCGCGGAGCAAAAAAGCTACGGCTGGGGGGTCCTTTACGCCAACATTAAATTGGGGGATGAATACTGGAAAACCACTTTGATGCCAAAAGATGGTTCTTATTTAATCCCAGTTAGAAAAGTGATTCGCCTAGCCCAAAATCTAGAAGTTGGAAAAAGTGTCAAAGTAACAGTTGACTTCGATTACTAACCTCACAATTGCGGTAGGTTGTCTTAATGCGTAGGTTTAATGGATTGCGTCAAGCCTCTCACTTTGGGCCAACCTTAATTGTCACCACAATCGCTTTTGGCTTTGGCACCTATTACTGGTGGGAAGGTCCTGCCTACATAATTGCTTTCACCATCGCTACAGGTCAATTGGTTGTTGGTTGGAGCAATGATCTCTATGACTACAAGGATGACCTTGCGCATAATCGAGTGAACAAGCCACTTGTCTCTGGACTAATAACTACAGAGTATCTTCAAAAGTGGCTTCGCTTCATGGTCCCATTTTCCTTCATTGCAAACTTACTTGGCCCGTTAGGAATAAAAGGTGGCCTTGTGTATATGCTCGGAATCGGTTGCGGAGTCGCATATAACTTCTATTTTAAGTTCTCACTATTTTCACCTCTGCCATACGCCATTGCATTTGCTGCGCTGCCCTCATCCATTGCAATCTCAAAAAACATCAACCCACCGCTGTGGATGGTTACAGGTGGAGCACTCTTTGGAATGGCTGCCCACTTTATAAATGTCATTAAGGACATGGATCAAGATCATGCCAGTGGGATACAAGGCCTGCCGCAATGTTTAGGAACCAAGTGGTCGGTCATTGCGGCTATAACTCTTATCGCTTTAGGGGTGTTAGCAATCTACTTAACCGCTTAGTCGGATACCCTTTATCCATGACTAAAGAGATTAATACTTCAACGATTCGCCGCTACAACCTAATTGCCGGCGTATTCCACCTAGTTCAGATGATTGCGGTCTTGGCACTTGCCAATGACTTTACCCTTCCTATTGTTGCTCGCTATATGTCCGGGCCTCCGGGAAGCACCTTTGCTGAGCCAATCACCTTATTTGATACACCAGTTGGTTTAGGTGTGGCGATTTTTCTTGGTCTTTCAGCCTTCTTCCACTTTTTAGTTATTTCTCCAAAGTTTTTCCCACGGTACAGCGCAGGCCTTACACAAAACCGTAACTACTTCCGCTGGGTTGAGTACTCCATTAGCTCATCTGTAATGATCGTCTTGATCGCTCAAATCTGTGGTGTCTCCGATGTTGTCGCCATCATTTCTCTCTTTGGAGTTAACGCTTCAATGATTCTCTTTGGCTGGCTACAGGAAAAGTACGAGACTCCAGGAAATGGTGGCTGGATTCCATTTATCTTTGGCTGTATCGCAGGAATCGTTCCTTGGTTAGCGCTCATCTTCTATGTGTTAGCTATCGGTGGACCATCAAACGCAAAGGCTCCTGCATTTGTGTATGGAATCGTTGTCTCAATCTTTGTCCTGTTTAACACCTTTGGAGTTGTTCAATATCTGCAGTACAAAAAGGTCGGCAAATGGTCTGATTATCTTCGTGGAGAAAAGACATACATCACACTGTCTTTGATCGCTAAGTCAGCTCTTGCTTGGCAGGTTTTTGTCGGCACATTGTTTGAATAAATCCATTGATGTTTGAGAGATTTTCTCGAAAGCAGGTTGTTCCGATAGTCGCATTTGCGATCGGTGTTCTCTTCCTTTTTGCCTACGAAGCCACACGAAGTGGATCAGAGTTTGCTAGAGATACATTTCGAAACTCTGATAACTATTCATCAGAGTCAGCTGTAATCGTTGGTGGCGATCGTCCTGCAGATCTGTTTTTGCCAACTAGTTATTTGCCAGAGACGCCATTGCCACTATTGATTAATCTGCATGGATATAGCGGGGATAGCATTTCTCAGTCGACCTATACCTTTTTACAGAGCGCAGCAGAGGCCCGTGGCGTGGCCTACATTGCACCAAATGGATTAAAGGATTCATCAGGTAATCGTTTCTGGAACGCCACACAGGCTTGCTGTAACTTCGGTGGTAGCGAGGTAAGCGATGTTGATTACATCAAATCTTTGATCGAAGAGATCTCATCCAAGGTTTCAATAGACAAAGGCCGTGTCTACCTGTTTGGCCACTCAAATGGTCATTTCATGAGCTATAAATTTGCCTGCTCAACCAAGGGTCTTGTGACAGCGATTGCAGGTTTAGCCGGTGCCATGGACAAGGACCCAAGTGCATGTAACAAAGAGCCCATGAATGTTTTGCATATCCATGGAACTAGTGATGCAACCATCTCTTATGAAGGAGGCTTGCTACTAGGAAATCCATACCCTTCTGCCCAGCAAAGCGTTGATCAGTGGAGCGCAATCAACAGCTGCACAAAGCCAACTGAAACTCAGTTTGATTTATTGCAATCAATGCAAGAGGTTGAAACGACTGCTATTTCATACACTTGCCGAAATGGAGCTGTAGAGCTGTGGCGTATCAATGGGGGAGTTCATGTGCCGGTACTTGATGAGCAGTTCGCCCTGCGCACCCTGGACTGGCTCCTAACTCATCGTAAGTAATTAGACTGGTGCCATGCACGGGTCATTAGCCTTAGTTGGATCGGGTGAGTACCTGCCTGCGATGACCGCGCTTGAAAAATCCTTGTTGGATGATGGAATCAAAAATGGTAAGCAACCAAATTATATTCAGATTCCAACTGCTGCCGGCCGTGAAAGTGAAGATCGCTTAGCTTTTTGGAGACAACTAGGCAAGACGCAGGCAGATGCAATCGGTGTTTCGGCCACATACCTTCCGATCTACACCCGCGATGATGCCTTTAAGCAGGAGCATGTAGATGCTATTAAGGACAGTGCGCTGATGTATTTGTCGGGGGGAGATCCGCATTACCTTGCAGAGGTTCTGATCGATACGCCTGTGTGGGCAGCTATTGTTGAAAATTGGCAAAGCGGTGCATCCCTTGCAGGGTGTAGCGCTGGTGCAATGGTTTTATCGGCACAGATTCCAAACTTTGGGTTGCTTAAAAAATCATCATCACATGGTTTAAACCTTTTACCTGAGATCCGTGTGATTCCACACTTTAATAAGTTTTTTAAGTGGATTCCAGAAAGTGCTGCCAAGCATCTGCTGCATGTGCCCGATGATTCGATTCTGATCGGTGTCGATGAGTTAACCGCGATTGTTAAGCGCTCTGGCGCTACTCACTGGATTGTTGTGGGCGAGGCCAAGGTTCATGTTCTTAAAGGTCTGCCAGATCAACAGCTACATGATGGTCAAGAAATAAAATTAACCCTCACCTAAACCGGATTGGTTTACATGAGGGTTAATTCTCAAACACTTACTTAGATTTGAAGGCCTTCATAATCTGTTCAACTCCACCGCTTAACTCAGCAGGAATAACCCAGATCTTGCTTGCAGTTCCATTGGCAATCGCAGGAAGCTGTTGCAGGTACTGATACGCCAAAACCTTCTCATCAGGATTTGCTGCATGCACCGCATCAAAGACCAGCTTGATAGCAGCTGCTTCTCCATCTGCACGAAGCACCGCAGCTTGAGCATCACCTTCTGCACGCAAAATCTCTGCTTGGCGGGCACCTTCTGCTGTCAGGATCTGGCTCTGCTTTTCACCCTCTGCGGTAAGGATCGCGGCACGCTTGTCACGCTCTGCACGCATCTGCTTTTCCATCGACTCTTGCACACTTGGTGGTGGATCAATCGCCTTGATCTCAACACGGTTAACACGCACACCCCACTTACCTGTTGCATCATCTAGAACACCGCGTAGCGCTGCGTTAATAGAGTCACGCGATGTTAGTGCTGCCTCAAGATCTAGTCCACCGACCACATTTCGAAGGGTTGTAACAGTTAACTGCTCAATACCTTGAATAAAGTTTTCTATCTCATAGATTGCAGATTTTGGATCGGTAACCTGAAAGTAGATCACGGTGTCAATTGAGACCACCAAGTTATCTTCAGTAATAACCGGTTGCGGTGGAAAGGAGACCACACGCTCGCGCATATCCAACAAGGGACGTAGGCGATCAATAAAAGGAATAATGATGACAAGACCAGCGGGCAAAGTTCGGTGGTAGCGACCAAGTCGCTCAACAATACCGGCACTTGCCTGCGGAATAATTCGAATCGCTCTGGATAGAACTACTCCAAAGATAATAATCAGTAATGCTAGGACTCCATAGGAAACCATCTGTATCTATCCCTTTCGCTTAACTACTGCGGTTGCACCTTCGATAGCGATAACCTCAACACGGGCACCGCTTTCAATCTCACCCTTATTGCTACGAGCGCTCCACGTTTCACCGCTGAGCTTTACCAATCCATCATTTTCAGTAATCTCTGAAAGTGTCAATGCAGGGGCACCGACTAATGCCTCAACATTTGTTGCATGATCGGCAGGCTTCTTCTTTAAATGCCGTAAAGCGATAGGGCGTAAAAACATTAATGAGCCCACAGCACCGACACCAAAGACAACTCCCTGGACGACAACGCCAAATCCCAGCGCATTTGCAGCAGCGGCCAATAAAGCTGAAAAGGCCAAAGATGCAAAGAGCAGATCAACGGTAAGCATTTCGATAATAAGCAGAACACCTGCGGCAGCTAGCCACATCCATATCGGCATTTAAAACCCCCAGATCCTGGCAAGAACTCCTGTTAATAAAGCCTACCCTGAGCAGATACTTACTTCTCGCCCATTTCTATCAACTTCCACTTAACCGCCAAGCGATGAGCCATTGGGTGCAAAGGCATACCCGCTGCAAGCCAGAACAGAACAAGTGATGGAATCACAAAGGTTGCAACGATCGGTAGAGGTTGAATCAAACCAGCAAAGAGTTCAACTGAGGTCACAGCATCCCGCTCTGCCTGTACCTGCTCTGCGTTACGCAGTAACAGCCCACCATTGGAAAATGTATGCAAAACAATCGGCATCCAGATGCTGCGGGTTACAACCATCAACGCACATGCAAAGATGCCAAAGGAGGCGGCCGATACAACATGCCAATAAGCAGGCCAAGGATCAAAATCTCCGATGTAGCTATTGATATGCATTAATCCAAACATCAGCGATGAGCCAACAACGGCAACTGTTAATCCATAACGGGCAAGTGCGCCAAAGACAACTCCACGACTAAAGATCTCTTCAGCAACCGCTACCGCGATTAAAAAGATAACTCCGCGAACCCATTTATCAGGATCAACCTGAGAGAAATCCTCGCCTCTAATTTGTACAACAATTAAATTGACCATTAATACAAAGGCGACTGCAAACTTCCATCCAAACACCGGCCGGGCAAAGTAAGCCAATGTCGGGGTGCGCAACCACCACATAACAGCCAAGGCGAACAGCCCCATGATCGCGTAGCTGCCGGTTCCATCAAATCGCTCGCCCGGTACTAAAACCTTGGAGTAGTTCAATATGAGAATTGCGATCAGGGACACGATAATCAGCCCCAGCCACATCCTTAACATCCTCATGGAGAAAACTTAAACCGTGCCACCGACAAATTGAGAGATCTGATCCAACGCCCTTGCACACGCTAAAGACTCAGACAAGGGCACAACCCAATCGCTACCGCCCTGGAGCTTTGAGGAAAAGGCCTCAACCATCAATTGATAAGCATCCACCTCTTCAAACCGCTCAATCGCACCATTTACCGATAGCGAACTGCTCTCTTTCCAGGTAGTAAATGCCTGACCATCTACAAACTCGATCGACCCAGCAGTACCTGTGATAACAACATGTTGTTGAGCTGGAAGTTCAAATGAACTTAGGGCATCAACCTTTACACCGTTAGCAAACTGTGCCGAAAACTGTGTTGTTAAATCAACACCAGTTGCTGAGATGCTTCTTGTTAATTTATGAATCTGCAACTCGGCTAAATTCTGTGACAAGGCCAGCCACAGATGGAGCTGATAAAGCCCAACATCCAACAAGGATCCACCACCCATTGCAGGATCTAACCTGTAATTTCCAGCCAGATTAGATTCAAATGCAAATGAAGAGTCAACAGCGGTTAACTCACCAATCGCGCCGCTATCAATTAACTGCACCGCACGAATGAGACGGGGATGAAACCGGGCCCAGACAGCTTCTACCAATAGGCGATTGTGTGTCTGCGCAACATCCTGCAGCTCTTCAACCTGCATCGCATTGAGGGCAAGAGGTTTTTCACATAAAACATCCTTACCCGCCTGCATCGCCTTGATCGACCAGACAATATGTTGATCATTTGCAAGTGAGATATAAACAGCATCTACATCTGGATCATCAATTAAATCCTGATAACTGTGATGAACCTTTACCGGAGACAAAGCAGCAGAGCGGATAGGGTCCCGGCTTGCCACCGCATATAACTTGGCATTTTTAGCCTTATGTACCGCAGGTCCCAAAGCAACCTTTGCGATGTTACCCGCACCGATAAAGCCCCAGTTGGTACTCATCTGCTTAATCTAGGTTCTCTTACCGCAGGAGAGAAGGAGTTACTGGCAACCCATTTTTCAGAGCTGATGCCTCTGCAGCCTGCATGATCGCAACAACATCTCGAGATTGCTGGGCGTTAACTGACATGGCAACTCCCTCATGAAAATACGCCGCTAACGATTTATGGAATGAGTAAGGCTCGACCTCGACGTATTCAACGATCTGCTGCTCTTGATCCTGGCCATAGACCGAGATAATCGCAGGAAGATCGGCAACAGCGCCTTCGCCACTTTCATCCCAATCACCAATAATCGCACCCTTTGTTCCCAGCACATAAAACTTAGGCTTACGGGCAGCGGCTAAATCTGAGTTCACAAAACTTGCCTGAACCCCATCTTTAAAGTTAATCGTCACCTGTGCGTGATCGGCATTAGTAATGTGATTCCACACCCGCTTTTGATTTAAACCTGTAACAAAATCCACCTGCCCGGGCAAGATTGCCAAGATCTGATCAATGAAGTGGCTACCCCAATCAAAGATCGCTCCACCTGAAACTTCGGCATTGGAATGCCAGAGATCACAGGGACGTGAGTATCCGCCAACAAAGCTTTCATAGGAAAAGACCTCACCGATCTCACCCTTGTCAATCAAATCCTTAATAGTTAGGAAATCTAAATCAAAGCGACGGTTTTGATAAACAACCAATAACAGCTGCGAAGCTGCCGCTAACTGCATTAACTCATCGCACTCTTGCGTTGTAAGCGCCATTGGCTTTTCTAAAACAACATGAATTCCCAACGCCAACGCCTTTTTGGCCCACGAATAATGACTATTTGGAGGAGTCGAGACAATTACTAGATCAATCTCACCTGATGCGAGCATCTCATCTGCATCTTCAAAGGTGTTGGCATCTGGTGCGATCTCAAGTGCGGCGTTGATTCGCTCAGGATTGGTGTCACACACTGCAGCGACGAAGAGCCCATCTGATGCGTCCACTGCGTAGTTATGTTCATCGCCAATCGCGCCATAGGCCAGTAGCCCAACTCTGATCTGCTTGCTCGACATAAAACCCCTTTGTAGAAGCGAAGGCAAGAGTCTAATTGGTTTGCTATCTAAAGGCAGCGTGAGAGACTTATCTCTCAGAAATTATCAGTAGATGCCCAGAAAATTGTGCAAGAGAAAGCGAATTCAATGTCATTCACGATGTACTCAACTACTTGGTGTGGCTACTGCAAGCGCCTCAAGTCTCAGCTAGCAGATCTCGGTGTTACCTTCGACGAGATCAACATCGAAGAGGCCCCTGGCACAGCCGAGATCGTTGAAAAGGTCAACGGTGGAAATCAAACCGTTCCGACACTGGTCTTTTCTGATGGAAGCGCGATGACAAATCCATCTGCCAAACAGGTCGTAGAAAAACTCGCTGCCCTCAAAGGATAAATCTGTCAGTTGCGCAGAGTAATCTCGAACCATGTTCGAACTCATAGCCCTGACAGCGTTGATCTACCTATTCCTGAGCCGCAAAAAGAAGGCCCGCAAACCGCGCACATTGGATGCCGAACTTAAACAACTCATCCAAGAGTCCGATGATGCAACCGCGATCGGCTCTGACATTAAACGCTTCTTGCTCGATGTTTTAAGCGATAACGCCAATGATCTAGAAAAGTTCTCCGATACCCGCATCGCCCAAGCCCAACGCATTTTGGATCGCGCTGGCCCTGCATCCTTTTATTGGATGACCGAGATCGCAGCTCAATTAGCAACTCTGGCCGCAGCCCAGATCAATGGAATCCCGACCAATGTCAACGCAGAACTAAGAGGTAGCGCAACCCCTGAAGCGATCGTGAAGATCGTTGTCAAAAGTTAATCGCATCAATTAATACACCGTAAGCAGCCAGATTCCATACACTTACCTCATTCAACAATAGGAGAGTGGCGTGGCACAGTTTTTTACTGGCGGAACGATCTGGTGTTCAACAGCTCATTACGCAACTTCGCTACGGATCGACAATGGCCGCATCGTTGCTCTCGACGATCAGCCTCAAGCAGATGATGAAATCATCGATCTGCAGGGAAGGTTTCTAGCACCTGCATTTATGGATGGCCACGCACATCCACTCTTTGCAGGTCGACAGGCACAGGGCCCGCTTGTTAATGGCCTTCAAACCGTTGCTGAAATTCTGGCAGAGGTAAAAAGATTTGCTGATGAAAATCCACATCAACCATGGATTATTGGTGGAGCTTATGAAGCTGCGATCGTTGAACGTGGCGACTTTCTTGCAACATGGCTAGATCAAGTAGTACCTGATCGTCCCGTAGTACTTCGCGCAGTTGATCACCACACGATTTGGGTTAACACCAAAGCGATTGAATTAGCAGGTATCACTGCAGCAACACCAGATCCAGATGGTGGAACCATCGCACGAAACCCCGATGGAACAGCCCGCGGTACCTTGCGGGAACCAGCCGCAATGGATCTGGTGATGGCGCAAAGCCCAGTTGCAACAATGGAAAAAGATGTAGAAGCAATCACCTGGGCCTCGCAGCAATATCTGCAGTGTGGCGTAACAGCTGCAACTGATGCATGGATTGAACCCGGAATGGCGGAGAGCTATATCGCAGCTGATAAATCAGGTGCGTTGCAGATAGATATGAATCTATTTTTCTTGGCACAACCTGATTCATGGCAGGAGCGCGCAGCTAGCTTTACTCAACTTCGCACAGAAATCCAGGAGCTTGGCCCAACTTCACTGCTTCGAGCCAACACAATTAAGATCATTCTAGATGGCGCACTTTCTAGCGGAACCGCAGCGCTACTAGAACCATATCTAGATGATCCCAGCAGCAAAGGTTTATTGATCTGGTCAGATGCTCTTCTACTTGAAGCTGCAACACACTTTGATGCACAAGGCTTTCAGCTACATCTGCATGCAATCGGAGATGCAGCGGTGCGACAGGGTTTAGATCTGATTGAAATGCTCAGTGTCAACGCGCCTCGTTCTAATCGCCGTGCTGTGATCGCTCACGCACAACTGATCCATCCATCGGATATGCCCCGCTTTGCTCAACTTGGTGTCATTGCTAACTACCAACCATTGTGGATGTATCTAGATCCCATGAACTCAAAGCTGATCGCACCGCGCATCGGTGATGATCGCAACGATCAGCAGTATCAGTTAGCTTCAATGATTGCATCGGGTGCACAGATTGCATATGGCAGCGATTGGCCCGTGACATCGCACCTGCCGTTAGAGGCGTTAGCTGTTCCTACCCACCGACAGACCGCAGATCGCCAACCAGTACATGGTTGGAGCCCACAGGAGAGCATCTCTCTTGAACAAAGCCTGTCTTTTTACACCCATGGAGTTGCCTACCAAAACTTTAATGAAGATCGCTTCGGCACCATCGCAGTTGGAATGCAGGCTGATTTGATGATTCTGGAGAGTAATCCGCTAACTACACCAGCCCATGATGTGGCACAGATCAAGATCATCGCTGTTTATAAAAAGGGTAAAGCGGTCTTTCAAGCCTAAGTACCCCCTAAAGTAAATAGAAAGTAAACAGAGGATTTCCACTGTAAATCATCGTTACCAACTGTTCACATTCAATCTTAAATTGTTAATTCTACCTTTGGCGGGAGTACTGAAGAAATTTACTTACAGATACTTAACTCCGACCACCGAGGTTAGGAGAACAATGAAAAAATCTCTACGAGTAGTCGTTGGCATCGTGCTAACACTTGCACTCGTCACACAATATTCAGTAGCACAAGCGGCAACGAAGTCCGCCGCTAAAGCCACATCTGCAAAGGATGTTGGCGGTTTAGCAGCACTTATCAAGTTGGCTCAAAAAGAGGGCGAACTCAACACAATTGCTCTTCCAGATTACTGGGCGAACTACGGAAATGTAATCAAGGCTTTTGAAAAGAAGTACAAGATTAAAGTAAA
>CAMDCL010000030.1 GCA_945890205.1 Bifidobacterium breve
GGTACTGGGTCGGTAATCAGAGTGCGAAATCTGGTTTAGACTCCATCCTTGCGCCTCGGGGCGTAGCGTAGTGGCTAGCGCGCCTGCTTTGGGAGCAGGAGATCGGGAGTTCGAATCTCCCCGCCCCGACCAGTTTGTCTCGGTAATCACCACATCCACCTAGGAGCACTTAGTGAAAAGTTCAGTAGAAGTACTATCTCCAACTCGTGTTCGTCTTGATGTTGAGGTTGCTTACTCTGAGCTTGAATCACATGTAGCTAATGCATATAAGAAGGTAGCTTCACAGGTAAATATCCCAGGTTTTCGCAAGGGAAAAATTCCGGCAGCGATGATCGATCAACGTGTTGGTCGCGGAGCTGTTATTGATGAGGCAATTAACGCAGCTCTTCCAGAGTTTTATGGTCAAGCAGCTCGCGAACACAAGGTTGCGGTCATTGGTCGTCCAGAGGTTGATGTTAAAGAGTTTGTTGATAAGGACAAGCTTGTCTTTACCGTTGAGGTTGATGTTCGACCAGAGGTTGTCCTGCCTGATTTCTCAAAGATCACAATTGAAGTTGATGATGTCAAGGTTGAAGATTCAGATGTAGATGAGCAGATCGAATCATTGCGCACACGTTTTGGAACGCTGACAACCGTAGAGCGCGAAGTAAAGATGGGTGATTTTGCAACCCTTGATATGACCGCATTTATTGATGGTGCAGAGGTCGATGGCGGTCAAGCAAATGATATTTCCTACGAAGTTGGCTCAGACAAGATGATCGATGGTCTCGATGCGATCTTGATCGGCATGAAGGCTGGCGATGTAAAGCAGTTTGAGACCAAACTTGTTGGACAGCAAGAAGGCGAAAAGGGTGAGGTTAAGGCAACTGTTAAAGCTGTTAAGGAGCGAGAGCTTCCACCAGTTGATGATGCCTTTGCAAAGCTTGCCTCTGAGTTCGACACACTTGCAGAGTTGAAAGCCGATTTTATTGTTCGTCTAGAGCGCGTCAAGAAGATGGAACAAGGTGCACAAGCACGTGACCGTTTAGTTGAGAAGTTGCTTGCAGATAATGAGATTCCCGTTCCAGATAATTTGGTTGAGCTTGAGGTCAATGATCACCTCGAAGGTGAAGGCCGCATGGAGGATGCCGAGCACCGCGCAGAGGTAGATGGCCAGGTTCGTTCATCTCTCAAGTCAGATTTCTTGCTTGATGCGATCGTTCAGTCAGAGGATGTTCAGATTACTGAGATTGAATTGACCGAGTACTTAGTTCGCACATCACAGCGTTATGGAATGGCACCACAGCAGTTTGCTGAGGAGCTTCAAAAGGCTGGGCAGATTCAGCAACTTGTTGCCGAGGTAACTCGTGCAAAGGCGCTCGCCTCTGTGTTGGGTCGCATCACAGTTAAGGATGCATCTGGAAATGTGATTGATCTCGAGGAGTTGGCACCAAAGGCTGCCAACCCTGCTGAGCTCGTCGAAGAGGCGTAACCCCTCGCTTTTTACTCTCTCAAGGTATCCAGCGCTCCGCCCACAGCGAACACAGCGCAGTTCACGCATCTATTTCACCTAATCGGGAAGCATTTAGCCTTCTTAATTGTTAGGGTCACTACAGGTAAAAAATTACGGGAGGCCCATCAGTGGAGACAGATAGCAAAATGAAGGACCAGATTTACAACCGCTTGCTTGAAGAGCGGATTGTTTTCTTGTCAGGTGAAGTCCGCGATGAAATGGCCAACATGGTGTGCGCTCAACTTCTCCTTCTTTCTTCACTTGATCCAAAGAAAGATATTTTCTTGTACATCAACTCTCCAGGTGGATCAGTAACAGCGGGCATGGCGATCTACGACACAATGGAGTTAATTCCAAATGATGTTGCAACTGTGACCTTCGGAATGGCCGCGTCAATGGGTCAGTTCCTTCTTACCTCAGGAACAAAGGGCAAGCGCTATGCGACTAACAGCTCACGTATCTTGATGCACCAACCACTAGGTGGAATTGGTGGAACAGCGATTGATATTCGCATTCAGGCAGAGCAGATGGCTATTACTAAGCAGACACTCTCTGAGTTAAACGCTTTGCACACAGGTCAGACCCTCGAAAAGATTCTTGCAGACTCAGATCGCGATAACTGGTTCAATGCAAAGGATGCAAAGAGTTATGGCTTTGTTGATCATGTAGTTACCTCATTGGGACAGATCACTGGAGGAAAAGCGTAATGAAAAAGATTCAAGAGATTACCTCTCGCTACGTTCTTCCAACTGTTGAGGAAAAGACCGCTTACGGTTACAAGCGTCAAGATCCATACACAAAGCTCTTTGAAGAGCGCATCATCTTCATGGGTCAACCTATTGATGACACCGTTGCAAATGATGTTATGGCACAGCTATTGACTCTGGAATCTATGGATCCAGATCGAGACATCATGATCTACATCAACTCTCCTGGTGGATCATTTACAGCGCTAACAGCTATTTACGACACTATGCAGTTTGTTCGTCCAGATATCAGCACAATTTGTTTGGGCCAAGCAGCATCTGCAGCGGCGGTAATCCTTGCCGGTGGTGCAAAGGGCAAGCGCTATGCACTTGAGCACTCACGTATCTTGATTCACCAACCATCATCTGAAGGTGGGGGACAGGCATCGGATATCGAGATCCAAGCACGCGAAATCGATCGCATTACACGTCTGCAGGAGGATCTCTTATCTCGCCATGTAGTTAAGTCTGCTGAAGAGATTCGCAAAGATATTGAGCGCGACAAGATCCTTACAGCGACAGAGGCTGTTGAATACGGAATCATCGATCAAGTTCTTGCTTCACGAAAGGCGAAGAAGTAATCACTTCTATCCTCGCGTGAAACTATTTGAGCCGGGCTCCCTTTGGTCATACAAGGGGTACCGGCTCTTTTGGTTTTCTAATGCAATCTTTGTACTAGGTGCATCTGCCTTTCCAATTGCATTAGTAGTCACAGTTCTTGATGCAGGTGGTACAGCAACGACATTAGGACTAATTCTTGGAGCACGAATTCTTTCAGCGGTTGTCTTTGCACCCTTTGCAGGGGTGTGGGCAGATCGTTTGCCTCGCAAAACGGTAATGATCGGTGCAGATCTATTTCGTTCAACAATCGTTTTTGTGATGGTATTTATCTCATCTCCATCAATGCCTGGTTATTTACTAGGTATTGCAGTCTTTCTAATGGGTGTTGGTGATGCATTTGGTGCAGCAGCAGCTGGTGCGATTATTCCTAGCCTTGTTCCAGATGAAAAGTTAAATGCAGCTAATGTTGCACGAAACATCGTCACACGAAGTGCAACAATTGTGGGCCCTGGAATTGGCGGGGCTGCGGTATTTCTAGTTGGTAGCCGATTAACCTTTATCTTTACATCAGTGGCATTTGCTATCGGCACTTATTTCCTGTTTAAGATTCAAGAGGATATAACGGTAGATCAGCCTGAACAAGAACCCTTTTTAGTAGAGATGCGTGAAGGTCTACGCACAGTTCGGGAGATTCCATGGATCGGTGCGATGATCCTTATGGTCTCCTTTCAGCTAATGGTTGTGCTGGCAGCTGAGACAGTTTTACTCCCAATAGTTTCAAGACGAGAGTTTGGTACTAACACCGCATTTGTATTGTCAGCGGTTGCATTCTCAGTTGGAAGCATTATCTCTGCCCTGTTGTGTGTGAAGATAAAGGTCAAACATGAAGGGTATGTTTCAATATTTGTTTGGATGTTCATCATCATCGCCCCACTTGCACTGGCATTTCCAGTCTCTGAAGTTTTTATCATCATCGCTTATCTGTTGGCAGGGTTTTCCGTAGGACCATGGGAGGCGTGGTGGTCGGCCGCTGTGCAAAGAGAGGTTCCTCGCCATCTTTTAGGTAGAGTCTTTTCAATTGATCACATGGGATCTGCTGGCTTAATGCCGATCGGTATGGCGTTAATTGGTCCGGCGGTTGCACTCTTTGGTGAGAAAGAGTTACTGATTGGGGCCTCAATTTTTCATGTGCTGTTTAGCTTTGTAATCCTTCGAGTACCTGGTGTTAAGGATATGAAGATGCCAAAGAAAGATCTTGAGCCTGATTACTCTGTCGGCGAACACAAGTAAGCGTAAAAACCCACGCGTAAAGGCGCTGGAGAATCTAAACTTTAGCCATGACAAGAATCGGTGAAACTAGCGATCTGCTGAAGTGTTCATTCTGCGGCAAGACCCAGAAGCAGGTTAAAAAGCTTATCGCCGGTCCTGGCGTTTATATCTGTGATGAATGTATTGAACTCTGTAACGAGATCATCGTTGAAGAGCTCAGCGAAGCTAACTCCCTCGGATTATCAGAGCTTCCTAAACCTCAGGCGATCTTTGAATTCCTAGATCAATATGTAATCGGACAAGACCGGGCAAAGAAGTCTTTATCTGTGGCGGTCTACAACCACTACAAGCGTGTACAAAGCGGCGATACTGGTCGTGAGGATTCAATCGAATTAGCAAAGTCAAATATTTTGATGCTCGGACCAACAGGTTGCGGTAAGACACTTATGGCGCAAACTTTGGCACGCATGCTCAATGTTCCCTTTGCTATTGCAGATGCGACAGCGCTAACAGAAGCGGGTTACGTTGGAGAAGATGTTGAGAACATCCTGCTCAAGCTTTTACAGGCCGCTGATTACGATGTTAAAAAGGCTGAAACCGGAATTATCTACATCGATGAGATCGATAAGGTTGCACGTAAATCTGAGAACCCATCAATCACCCGCGATGTCTCAGGTGAAGGTGTTCAGCAAGCGCTGCTAAAGATTTTAGAAGGAACAGTTGCATCTGTTCCACCACAGGGCGGACGTAAGCATCCACATCAAGAGTTTATTCAAATCGATACAACAAATGTTTTGTTTATTGTCGGTGGAGCTTTCGCTGGGCTTGAAAAGATTATTGAATCACGTGTTGGCAAATCTGGAGTTGGCTTTAATGCAACCTTGCAAGATGCTGCAGATAAGAACCGTAAGGATATTTTCTCTGAGGTAATGCCAGAGGATCTTTTGAAGTTTGGAATGATTCCAGAGTTCATCGGACGCCTTCCAGTATTAACAAGTGTTGAAAACCTTGATAAGGCTGCGTTGATGCAGATTCTTACCGAGCCAAAAAATGCTTTGGTAAAGCAGTATCAACGACTTTTTGATTTAGATCATGTTCAGCTCGAATTTGATGCTGAAGCGCTAGATGCGATCGCAGATCTTGCACAGGAACGTGGCACAGGAGCTCGTGGACTTCGTGCAATTATGGAATCTGTCCTATTAACCGTTATGTATGACGTTCCAAGCCGCACCGATGTAGAAAAGGTGATTATCACCAAAGAGTGCATCATCTCTGGGGGAGCGCCAACATTGATCAATCACACAGGTCCAAAACGCTCACGCGGACAAAAAGGTCAAGAGGAGAAGAGCGCATAATCTAGACTGCGCACTATGTCTTCAAGCCGTGAATTAGCCTCGACCTTCTCTCCGCAGGAGATCGAAGCCCCTTTGTATCAAAAGTGGATTAAGGCTGGATACTTCACCGCAGATGCTGCCTCTTCTAAGGAAGCCTTTTCAATTGTTTTGCCTCCTCCCAATGTGACTGGTGTTTTACATATTGGCCACGCATTAGATCAAACTTTGCAAGATTGTTTGTCACGAATGAAACGAATGCAGGGCTTTGAGGTTTTATGGTTGCCCGGAATGGATCACGCAGGAATTGCAACACAAAATGTTGTCGAGAAGCAGATTTCAGCAACAGGTAAATCACGACACGATCTGGGACGTGAAGAGTTTGTTAAGAAGGTTTGGCAGTGGAAAGAAGAGTCTGGTGGTGCGATTCTTGAACAGATGAAGCGTTTGGGTTCATCTGTCGACTGGTCCCGTGAGCGCTTTACTATGGATGAGGGAATGTCCAAAGCAGTTGTAACAATTTTCAAGCGCATGTATGAAGCAGGATTGATTTACCGCGCAGAACGAATCATTAACTGGTGCCCACGTTGTTTAACAGCGTTGTCAGATATCGAAGTTGAGCACAGCGATGATGCTGGTGAGTTAGTTTCAATCCGCTATGGCGAGGGCGATAATGCAATTATTGTTGCAACAACCCGTGCTGAAACAATGTTGGGTGATACCGCGGTTGCTGTAAATCCAGATGATGAGCGTTATTCGCACATGATCGGTAAGACGGTAAAGGTTCCGCTGATCAACCGTGAGATTCCGATTATTGCAGACCAGCATGTAGATCCAGCTTTTGGAACCGGTGCGGTCAAGGTAACTCCAGCTCATGATGTTAATGACTTCGAGATCGGTGTGCGCCACAGCCTGCCTAACATCGTGATCCTGGATGCTGATGCAAAGGTTGTAAATACAAATAGCGCATTTGATGGTCTTGATCGCTTTGATGCGCGAAAGGCTGTTGTTGAAGCACTTCGCGCCGAAGGTCGCATCGTTGCTGAAAAGCGTCCTTACATGCACGCAGTTGGACATTGTTCTCGTTGCGATACAACGGTTGAACCACGTTTATCAAAGCAGTGGTTTGTAAAGGTCGAACCAATGGCAAAGGCATCTGCTGATGCGGTTCGCAGTGGTGCGGTAAAGATTGAACCTGAAGCACTTGCTCCTCGTTACTTCGAGTGGGTCGACAACATGCATGACTGGTGTATCTCACGCCAGTTGTGGTGGGGACACAGAATTCCTGTTTGGTATGGTCCAAATGGTGAGGTACAAGTTGTTGGCCCAGATGAAACCGCTCCAGCTGGTTGGACCCAGGATTCAGATGTTTTAGATACCTGGTTCTCATCTGGTCAGTGGGCCTTTTCAACCTTTGGTTGGCCAGAGAAATCAGCTGATCTTGCAAAGTTTTACCCAACATCAGTTCTGGTAACTGGTTATGACATTTTGTTCTTCTGGGTTGTTCGCATGATGATGATGTCCACCTTTGCCATGGATGGAGTTCCACCCTTTAAAACAATCATGTTGCACGGTTTGGTGCGCGATCAATTTGGTAAGAAGATGTCCAAGAGTCGTGGAAATGTTATTGATCCTATTGAGTTTATGGATAAGTACGGCGCAGATGCGCTGCGCTTTACATTGGCCCGTGGTGCTAACCCAGGGACTGATCAAGCACTTGCTGAAGACTGGATCGGTGGCTCTCGAAACTTTGCAACAAAGCTCTGGAATGCAACACGATTTGCGATGATGAATGGCGCAACGGTTGCAGGAGATCTTCCTACCGTTGATTCGCTCAACGCTATTGATAAGTGGATCCTTAGCCGTTTATCTGAAACGGTTTCTGAGGTAACAGATCTACTTGAAAGGTACGAGTACGCACGGGCCTGCGAGTTGATGTACCACTTTGCATGGGATGATCTGTGTGACTGGTACCTAGAGCTTTCAAAGGAAAGCTTTGCATCAGGAGCTGCTGATGCAAGCAAGCGCGTTCTTGGTCATGTGCTAGATCAACTCTTCCGGTTGATGCATCCGGTGATGCCTTTTATTACCGAACAGATGTGGACCACCCTTACCGGGGGAGAATCCCTTGTTGTTGCACAGTGGCCAGTGGCAAATGCTGCTCATATCGATAAGAAGTCAGAAGCCCTTGTTGGTCAGCTTCAAGAGATCATCACCGAAGTTCGTCGATTCCGAAATGATCAAGGTATTAAGACCTCATTAAAGATTCCTGGTCGAATTATTGCTACCGGCGAGATCGCGCAGTACTCATCAGCGGTTGCATTTGTTGTTCGTATGGAGCTCGGTGAGATCACACCAAGTGCAAAGTGTGAGGCAGCTGGGGTCACCATCGAGTTTGATCTGACTGGTTCTATCGATGTAGTTGCAGAGCGTGCTCGACTGGAAAAGGATTTAGTAACAGCATCAAAGGATAAGCAAACCGCCGAAGTGAAGTTGAACAACCAAGGCTTTATGGCCAAAGCACCTGACAATGTTGTCGTCGAGATTCGCGAGCGTCTGGAAAAGACAACCGCTGATATCGAACGAATCACCGCCGCTCTTGCAGCGTTGCCACAGCCATGATCATTTCACCAGATGATCAAGAGCGTGTAGACGCAATCGAACAAGCCTTGCTTGCTCGTTGGCCAGAGACTCGCATCGCACCAAGTACCGAACGAATTGCAGCCCTTGTAGATATTTTGGGATCACCACAACTGACATATCCAACAATTCATATTGGTGGCACAAATGGAAAGACAACCACCAGCCGAATGGTTGATTCCCTTTTGTTTGCTCATGGATTGCGTACAGGACGGTTTACTAGTCCGCATCTAGAAAGCTATCTTGAGCGTATTTCAATCAATGGCCAACCCATTGATCCAAAGGAGCTCATATTTTCCTACAACGATATTGCTGCCTACTTGGATTTAATGGATGCAAAGTTTGAACACCCAATCTCATTTTTTGAAGCAGTAACCGCGCTAGCTTTTGCAGCATTTGCAGAACACCCCGTTGATGTTGGAGTTATTGAAGTTGGCATGGGTGGGCAATGGGATGCCACCAATGTTGTTGATGCTGATGTATCGGTAATCATGCCGATTGGCTTTGACCATATGGAGTATCTGGGTAATACCCTGCATGAAATCGCATCAACCAAGGCTGGAATTATTAAAGAGGGTGGCTTTGTAGTCCTAGCCCAGCAAGAGCCAGAGGCGGCAAAGGAGTTAATCCGAAAGGCGGCTGAGGTAGGTGCAGATGTTGTTCGCGAAGGAGTTGAGTTCTCACTTCTCTCACGTGCGGTTGCAGTTGGTGGACAGTTGCTAACGATTCAGGGAATTCATGACACATATGATGAAATCTTTCTACCTCTGCATGGTCGCCACCAAGGGGCAAATGCAGCGGCGGCGTTAGTTGCTGTAGAGGCTTTCTTTGGGGATCAACCACTAGATATCGATGCGGTCCGCGCCGGCTTTGCCGCGGTGACCTCACCTGGACGGTGCGAGGTAGTACATCGCGAGCCAACGGTTATCTTGGATGCGGCGCACAACCCACATGGTGCAAAGGCCTTAGCGGAGACCTTGTTACACGAGTTCAACTTTGATGAGATTATCGCGGTCGTAGGTGTATTTGGTGACAAAGATGCCACAGGAATCTTCCAGGAACTAGAGCCAGTTGTTGATCATGTCATTGTGACTCAGAGCTCTTCATCTCGTGCAATGTCATCTTCAGAGTTATTAAAGATTGCTTCCTCAGTATTTGGTTCAGATCGCGTTTTTGAGATTTCAGATTTAAACTCTGCTCTAGATAAAGCTGTTGCAGATTCGATTCGACCGCTCAGTGATGACACAGTTGGAATAATTGTCACTGGCTCAGTCGTGACTGTTGGCGAAGCACGCACATATTTGAGAAAGAAGTTTGCACGATGAAGGTACTTGGAGCATCTGTATTAATCGCCGAGAGCATGACTCTGGGCTTTGCAATCTTGTTAGCGATGAAGGATCACTCTCAGGCCGCAATCATTTATGGTTGCGTTGTTTCCTTCCTGCTCTTTGTCTCCGCCGGTCTCGTACGGTTCCCAGGTGGTTTTGTTATCGGCTCATTGATGCAGATCGCCATGATTGCATTTGGATTTGTTGAGCCATCCTTCTTCATTATTGGGGTGGTTTTGATTGGTCTTTGGGTAGCGGCCATCGTTGTGGGCCGAAAGGGTGAGGCGGCTCGGGCTGCCTTGCTGGCTGCAGCGGCTAAAAAACCCTAATAGACTAGGCGGGTGAGCACCGAGAAAACACTTATCCTCGTTAAGCCCGATGGCGTACGCCGCGGTTTAGTTGGCGAGGTTATTTCTCGTATCGAAGGCAAGGGTTACTCAATCGATGCGTTGCGCATGTTGCAAGCAGATAGCGCATTACTTGAAAAGCATTACGCCGAACATGTAGGTAAGCCATTTTACGAACCACTAGTTGAGTTCATGATGTCCGGCCCAATTGTTGCGATCGTTGCATCTGGAAATCGTGTTATCGAAGGTTTCCGTTCATTAGCTGGAGCTACAGATCCAACTGTTGCTGCACCCGGAACAATTCGTGGAGATCTAGCTCGCGATCAAGGCACAAAGGTTTTGCAGAATTTAGTTCACGGATCTGATTCACCTGAGTCGGCGGCTCGTGAGATTCAGATTTTCTTCCCGAAGTAATTAATTCCCCAAGAGATAAAAAAGCACAAGGAGCAAAAATGTCACAAGGAAGCAGAATGTCCTTCATTGGTCGCGATATGGCCGTTGACCTAGGCACAGCAAACACGCTTGTTTATGTACGTGGACGTGGCATTGTTTTGAATGAGCCATCAGTAGTAGCTGTCAATCAAGACACCGGTGGAATTTTGGCCGTTGGCATTGAAGCGAAGAAGATGATCGGCCGTACTCCTGGCAATATCGTTGCTATCCGTCCCCTAAAGGATGGTGTTATCGCAGATTTTGATACAACAGAGCGTATGTTGCGTTACTTCATCCAAAAGGTTCACCGTCGTCGCTACCTTGCTAAGCCTCGTATCGTTGTGTGTGTTCCTTCAGGTATC
Organism: Bifidobacterium breve; assembly: GCA_945890205.1. Classification (GTDB taxonomy): domain Bacteria; phylum Actinomycetota; class Actinomycetes; order Nanopelagicales; family Nanopelagicaceae; genus Planktophila. The sequence goes on from CAMDCL010000030.1 coordinate 10,509, forward strand.
ACAGGTGTTGAACAGCGTGCGGTAAAGGATGCAGGTTATGCAGCTGGTGCACGTAAGGTGTACATCATCGAAGAGCCAATGGCTGCAGCGATCGGTGCTGGTCTACCAATCCACGAGCCAACTGGAAACATGGTTGTAGATATTGGTGGCGGTACTACTGAGGTTGCAGTTATCTCACTTGGCGGAATCGTTACCTCGCTATCAATTCGCGTAGGTGGAGATGAGCTCGATCAATCAATTATTAACTGGGTTAAGCGTGAGTTCTCCCTACTTTTGGGTGAGCGCACAGCTGAAGAGATCAAGATGGCTATCGGATCTGCCTACCCATTAGCTGGAGAAAATGATGCAGAGATTCGTGGTCGCGATTTAGCAACTGGTCTTCCAAAGACAATCGTTGTATCTGCTGCAGAGATTCGCAAAGCACTTGAAGAGCCGGTGAACTCAATTGTTAACGCGGTCAAGAGCACCTTGGATAAGACTCCACCAGAGCTTGCATCAGATTTAATGGATCGCGGAATTGTTCTCACCGGTGGTGGAGCACTTCTTAAGGGTCTAGATGAGCGCCTTCGCAAAGAGACTGGAATGCCAATTCACATCGCAGAGCGTCCATTGGATGCTGTTGCTGAGGGTTCCGGAAAGTGCATCGAGGAGTTTGAAGCTCTTGAGAAGGTTCTAATCTCCGAGCCACGTCGATAAGGCCTTCCTTCAATGCGTAACGGGGGTCGCGCACGTTTGTTGTTGGTGGTCTTAATTGTCACCTCACTGTTCTTGATTACCTTGGATCTTCGTGGCGTAAAAGTCATTGAAGGTTTCAAACAAGGAACGCAAACCGTGCTCTCTCCCTTTCAGCGTGCTGGAGCGGTTGTCTTCAACCCAATAAAAGATTTCTTCTCTGATGTGAGCAACCTTGGTCGCACCGGCAATCAGATTGAAAAGCTTGAAGCAGAGAATGCAAAACTCAAGATTGATCTACTTAATCGCAAAAACGCTGATGCTCAATTAGAGCAGCTGAAAGAGATCTTGGATTTAGCGGGCATTGCTGGCTATAAAGTTGTAAACGCCAAGGTAATTAGCCAAGGCTCAAGTCAATCCTTTTCACAAACATTGACAATAGATTCAGGAAGCAAGGCGGGCATCAGAAAGAATATGACCGTTCTTTCTCAATATGGAATTGCCGGTGTTGTAAAGGATGTTTATCCAAACTCAGCTTTGATTCAACTTGCCAGTGATCCAGCCTTCAAGATTGGTGCACGTATTGCAGGTAGCCAGCAAATTGGAATCTTGTCAGGGCAAGGAAACCGCTCCGCAACCCTGCAATTGCTTGATAATTCCACCACCGTAAGCGTTGGAGATGTTCTCTTAGCCCGTGGAAGCTCATCCAATCGACCATTTGTTCCAGGTGTGCCCCTTGGATATGTCAGTCGAGTTGATAACTCTGCAGGTGCAATCGCACAATCTGCGGTAGTTCGTTACTACACCAATTTTTCTACACTCGGAGTTGTTGCCGTCGTTGTTGGCGGACCATCATCAAATCCAGGTGATGCACTGGTTCCAGCTAAGCCGCAAGTAACTCCGATTCCTACCGTTACTGTCACCGTTACACCGACTCCATCACCTGCTGACTAAAAATGTTTACCCGTCAACTCTCATTTTCCGCACCGATCTTTCTCTCTATCTTCTTGGTACAAGAGGCGGTTATCTCGCAATTTAGATTGCCAGGCGGTGGATTCTCACTTCTCTTGATCTTTGCACTGACCTGGGCGGTGTTAAGTCAGCCAGAGATTGCTGCTGTCATTGGTTTTGCATCTGGCTTTTTAATGGATCTATCTCAGAGTGCTAGCGGGCCTTTTGGTCAGTGGACACTGTTGATGTTGCTGGCTGGTTATTCAATCTCTTACATCGGCTATGGAGATGACAATGTTCACGCAAATGCAATAGGAATTGTATTTTTCGTAGTCACCGCCACCTTCCTTGTAGAGATCGCCTTTTTACTGAGCGGTGCTCTTTTGGGTGTAGCCCTTGGATCCTTCTCACAAATGGTTACCACATTATTTGGAATGAGCCTCTGGTCACTGTTAGTTGCTCCAATCATGCTTCCATTATTTACAAAGTTACATGGGTTAGTTTTTGATTCAAGGTCGGTCATATGAACAACCGATCCCGTCTTGCTTTAATGGTTGTTCAAATTCTGATTGTCTCTTTAATGATGGCCTTATTTGGTCGTCTCTTTTATCTGCAGGTTGCCGCCGGTCCTAAATACAAGGATGCTGCCCTGAGCATTCAAAGCCGGGATGTTGTGTCGCCGGCAAATAGAGGGTTCATTGTTGATGGTTTTGGGGTCCCGCTAGCGATGAATAAAGCGGGCTTGGCCATAACTATTGATCGAATCGCCATTGATAAGTTGGAGGACAAAGGGGTAGCTGTGATGAAGCGGCTATCTACTCTGCTGAAATTAAAGTACTCAGATGTGTATCAAAACACCCGCTTGTGCGGAGAACTACCAGTTGGCAAAAGAGCGGGGTGTTGGCAGGGCTCTCGTTATCAGCCAATTCCAATTACAAAATCTGCCGATCCTGAAATCGCCTTACAAATTGTGGAGCGTTCAGATGAGTTCCCAGGTGTAGATGCGCAACCCGTTGCAATTCGCTCTTACCCAAGTTATCTGGATGTCAATGCGGCACATGTTCTGGGATATGTAGGTCCATTGACGGAAAGTGATTTACTCAAGGGCAATGGTAAGCAGTATTACCGTAGCGAGAGTATTGGTAAGACCGGTCTTGAGATTGAATATGACACCTTTCTAAGGGGTGAGCCAGGAATCAGAACGGTAATCGTTGATCGTAAAGAGTCGATAACTCGAGAGAGTCAAAATACACAACCAACTCCTGGAAATCACTTAGTCACAAGTTTGGATGTACGCCTGCAGGCTTCAGCGGAGAAAGCTTTAAAGGATGCGGTACTGCGTGGACGTGCAAATGGATACACCTCAGATTCTGGCGCTGCAGTAGTTATGGATATTAGGACTGGCAGAGTTTTAGCATTGGCCTCGTATCCAACATATGATCCCAACGCATGGGAAAAAGGTTTGACGGTTCAGCAGGCAGAGGATTTGTTTAGTGAAAAGAAATCTGTCCCTGCTTTGAATCGAGCGTTGCAAGGATTGTTTGCTCCAGCCTCTACCTTCAAGGTTGTCTCACTTTTAGCGGCAGCAACAGCAGGGTATGACCTCAAGGCTAACTACAAATGCCCTTCAGAGGTCCAGGTCGGAACACGAACATTTAGAAACTTTGATAGCAAAAACCAAGGCACGATGAATATGTTTAAAGCTATGGCGGTCTCATGCGACACTATTTGGTATCAAATCGCCTTTGATGAGTGGCTTCGTGATGGTGGTTTAAGGCCTAAATCAAATCCAAATGATCACTTCTTCGAGGCTGCTAAAGCCTTCAACATCACGCAAAGGGTGGGAATTGATCTTCCATCTGAATCAGCATCACGTCTTGCAGATCGTGAATACAAGGAGAACTGGTACCAGCAGAACAAGGATTTTTACTGCAACTATAAGGAGCGCGCAACTAAGGCGCAGCAAACCCCATTCTTACTTCAATTGGCCGCTGAAAACTGTGTCGATGGTGACAAGATCCGTGCTGGTGATGCTGTGAACTTCTCAATCGGACAAGGTGACACAGTTGTTACTCCGCTGAAGTTAACTCAGATGTATGCAGCTATTGCCAATGGCGGAACTATTTGGCAGATGATGGTTGCAAAGGCGATTGTGAAAACCGATGGAACCGTTGTTCAGAGCTTTACTCCTAAGAAGCTGGGAACTGTGAAGGCTGCGCCATCCGTGCTCTCCTTTTTGCGTGGATCGTTACGTGAAGTTGTTGTTAACGGAACTGCTACCGGTGCCTTTGCTGGCTTCCCAGTTGAAGTCAGTGGAAAAACAGGAACCGCCCAAGTGTTTGGTCGAAACCCCAATGGTTCATTGAAGGATGACACCTCATGGTTTGCATCATATGCACCTAGTAAGAAACCACGATATGCCGTTGTCATGATGGTTGGACAAGGTGGATTTGGTGCATCTACATCTGGTGTCGGTGTGCGACAGATTTACTCAACTCTCTTTGGAGTTACGGGAAATACTCTTGTGCCGGGCGCGGCGTTGTTCCCTGAAGGCAAACCTCCGACACAACTGCCTAAGATTTCACCAGCAACAAAACCTAAGGAGGCGAGCAAGTGAGTCAGATCCAAGCCCGCCAAAGGTTATACCGACGTAGCCGGCAGTCATTTGTGCAAGGTTGGGATCCTGTTTTAACAGTTGTTGTTGGATTGCTCTTGATTATCGGAACCTTACTTGTGTGGTCAGCAACCCG
>CAMDCL010000031.1 GCA_945890205.1 Bifidobacterium breve
AAGATGCTTGATGGAATGAAGAAGAAGGGTCTTGTTGGTTTCGCTGCCGGAGATAAGGGCGGCTGGGAAGCAATGGGAACATTTGACATTCTCAACGCACGTATTAACGGATACCAGTTCCACGTAGATCTACTTGCAGGCCGCGAACAGTGGACCGATGCAAAGGTCACAGAAGTATTCAAGTACTGGGAGCAATTGATTCCTTACATGAATCCAAACGTTCTAGATCTCGAGTGGGATGGAGCTATGCAGCTTCTTCTACAGAAGAAGGCTGGATCAATGCTTATGGGTTCATGGTTCGGTGGAAACTTCAAGGAGCAGTCAGAGGCTGACTACCTAGATCTTTCAATCATTCCATTCCCAGAAATCAACCCTGAGAATGGCCGCGACACAATCGATGCACCAATTGATGGCTACTGCGTAGCTGCAAACGGTACAAATAACGAGGGTGGAGTCGACTTCTTGAAGTATGCCGGTGATATTGAGGGTGTTAACGCAATTCTTGGCGCAACAGATGCAAATGGAGCAAGTATTCCGATGACATCTGCGAACAAGGGTCAAGACACATCTTCATACGATCCATTCCAGCAGGAACAGCTTGCTGTTATGGCAGAAGCCAAGTACATCACTCAGTTCCTTGATCGCGATACTCGTCCAGACTTTGCAGGCCCAGTTGTTGGTCCAGCAATCCAGTCATGGTTCAAGAATCCAAAGGATGTTGCAAAGATCCAAGATACTTTGCAAGCACAGTGGGATGCACTACCTCCTCTAGCTTAATTCGATTGGCTTAATCAATAGTGCTTCATTATTGATTAACAAAAAGATTGAATAAGAGATAGGGTTACAAGTATGAGCTCGACGGCGAAAGACATTAATAAAGTCTCTCGCCGTCGAGCCTTTTCCAAAGCAGATCGCACGACCCTTGGTGCATTCGTAGGTATTCCGCTCTTCTTCCACCTGTTACTTGTCTGGATCCCAGCGGTTTTAACAATTCTTCTCTCATTTACATATTGGTCAGGCATTTCAGTTAGCCGAATTAAATGGGCTGGACTAGCTAACTATCAAAACATCTTCTTTGACACCCCAGCATTCTGGGAAGGTTTGAAGAACAATGTGATTTGGCTTGGTTGGTTCGCATTGATCGCAACCCCGCTTGGAATTTTGCTTGCATATCAAATTGATCGACAGATCCGCGGACACAAGTTTTACGAGACCGCGTACTACCTACCGGTTGTGCTCTCACTAGCTGTAACTGGAATTATCTGGAACTTCTTGCTTCGTCCAGATGGCTTTGTGAATGGACTTTTTGGTCGCGATATTGATAATGCAATTTCATTCTTTGGTAATTACGACATCAATATCTATGTCATTTTGACCATCGCCTCGTGGCGACATATTGGCTACATCATGCTTTTGTATTTAGCTGGTCTTAAGTCAGTTGATTCAGCGCTGCGTGAAGCTGCATCCCTTGATGGTGCCACCGAGTGGCAGACCTTTAAAAAGGTTGTTTTCCCTTCAATGAAGCCGGTAAATATTATTGTTATCGTAATTACGATTATCGAATCCCTACGTGCCTTCGACATTGTTTACATTATTTATGGCTCATCGGCGGGCTTCCCGATTCTGGGTACCTTGGTATTCCAGAACATCGCAGGTGAAGGTGCATCCATGAAGGGTGCTGCCTACGCGGTTATTCTCTTTGTTCTCTCTATCGGTCCGATTATCGCCTACCTACGTGCAACATTTAAGAGTGATGTCCAATGAGCATTGACCTAGAGCTACAGCGTTCTGCTACAAAGTACAAAAATAAGCAGAAGGTTAAGGACCGTTTCATCTCTGGCTTTATTGGCATCTTCGCAATTGTGTGGATCTTCCCAATCGCCTGGACTATCTGGACTTCATTACGTCCCTATAAGGATGTTCGTGCCAACGGAGTTTTCTCAATTCCAGAAACTCTGAATCTAGATAACTATGCTCAAGCGATCTCTCGTATGGATCTTCCTTTGTACTTCTGGAACACGGCGTTGATCACAGTCCCTGCGGTATTTCTAACTCTGTTTTTTGGATCATTGATTGCATTTGTTGTGAGCCGATACTCATTTAAGTGGAATGTAACTCTTCTACTTCTATTCACAGCTGGAAACCTCCTGCCAGCCCAGCTGGTATTTATCCCTGTTTTCAAGATGTACATCACCTTAGGAAAAGCACTTGGTTTTCCTAAGCTTTTGTATGACTCACCGTGGGGTGTTGTATTGATTCACGTTGCATTCCAGATGGGCTTTGCAACATTTGTTCTCTCTAGTTATATGAAGACCGTTCCGAAAGAGATTAGCGAATCGGCTATGGTTGATGGCGCTAGCGTCTTTACTCACTACACAAAGGTTATGTTGCCATTGCTTCGCCCTGCATTGGCTTCACTAGGTGTACTGATGACAACGTGGATTTACAACGACTTCTTCTGGGCGCTGGTGTTGATGTCCTCCGATTCGAAACGACCGATTACATCTGCCCTGGGTCGACTGCAGGGCGAGTTTGTAACCGATTACAACCTCTTAGCAGCTGGTGCCACAATCGCTGCCTTACCGACCCTAATTGTCTTCTTTTTACTGCGCAAGCAGTTTGTTTCAGGCTTAACACTCGGCTCAACCAAGGGGTAAACAATGAAAGCAATTCAGATCACCGAATTTGGTGGTCCAGATGTCATGCACTTAGTAGATCTAGAAGATCCAAAGGCTGCAGATGGTTTAGAGCTCATTAATGTCACTGCTATCGGCATTAACTATGCAGACACGCATCAAACTGAAAACTCATACCTTTCTCCTCAAAAGCTTCCATTGGTGCCTGGTATCGAAGTAGTTGGAACAACATCAAAGGGTATTCGCGTGTTAGCACCAGTTGATGGTGGGGGATATGCGCAGAAGGCTTTAACTCATCCTGCAATCATGATTCCAATTCCAGATGGTGTTTCAGATGAACAAGCCTTATGTATGTTGGTTCAAGGATCAACCGCTTGGCATATCTTGAAAACTGTTGGACATTTACAACCCGGAGAAACCGTTGTAGTTCATGCAGCCGCCGGTGGAGTAGGCACAATTGCAATTCAGTTGGCCAAGATGTGGGGCGCAAAGGTTATTGCTGTCGCATCATCCGAAAGTAAGCGCGCACTTGCAACCTCGCTCGGTGCAGACATAGTTGTTGAGGCAACGCATGAAGATTTAGCTGGAACGATAAAAGCAGCCAATGGTGGAAAGAGAGTAAATCTCATTCTCGAAATGGTGGGCGGAAAAACATTTGATGACAGCCTAGAAATTCTTGCTCCCTTTGGTCGCTTGGTTACATATGGCATGGCTTCACGCGTTGCGCCATCAATGATTCAGCCAGCAACACTTATGGGTGGATCAAAAACTATTACGGGATTTTGGTTGTCACATTGTTTTGGCAAGAAAGAGTTAATGAATGATGTTATTGAGCAACTCTTTGCACTTGTTGTAGAAGGAAAATTGAAGCCGGTAATCGGTGCGACTTATCCATTAAGTCAGGCCAGCACAGCCCACAAGGCGATGCTTAGCCGCGAGACAACTGGCAAAATCACGCTAAATCCGGCTCAATAAATAGGTAATTTTTCCAAAGTGCAATTAAGAAGGTAGGCTCAGCACTCGACCAAAGACCGAGAGATCGGTGCCCCCCTAGCTCAGTCGGTAGAGTGTTTCCATGGTAAGGAAAAGGTCACCGGTTCGATTCCGGTGGGGGGCTCGAAAGAGGTTCTTCACCAAGAAGTACCTATCTTTTACATGCACAACCCTTGGCGGGGTAGCTCAGCTTGGTAGAGCAAGCGGCTCATAATCGCTGTGTCGTGGGTTCAAATCCCGCCTCCGCTACTAGTTTCACAAGCGTGAATTTCGCGCAACGTGCCGGCTCAGGTAACCTAGGCCTCTCGTAATCGACTGAAGGAGTAAGACCATGGCAAGCAAGAGCGCGGACGTACGTCCAAAGATCACCATGGCGTGCGTGGATTGCAAAGAGCGTAACTACATTACAAAGAAGAACCGCCGCAACGATCCAGATCGTATGGAGCTCAAGAAGTTCTGTCCACGTTGCAAGTCTTCAACCCTTCACCGCGAAACTCGCTAATGCTCAATCCCGATTCGGTCGGGCGCACCTTTGCAGGTGCTGAGTCTGTAACTGTTTCTCAATCTGAAATTGATGCCTTTTGCGCCGTCATCTCTGAAGGCGATACAACCGTTGCTCCGCCAACCTTTTCAATTCGAATAACGCTAGAACAATCACAAGAGATCTTGTCCAACCCTGAAATTGGTTTGGATTGGTCTCGGGTAGTTCATGGTGATCAGCGCTTTGAAATCAAGCGCCCAATAGTTGCTGGCGACACATTTAAGTGTTCATCAACAATTGAAAGTTACAAAGTCGCAGCAGGAAATGAAATTGTGACTGTTCGTTCAGATCTACATTCCTTAGCTGAGTTAGTTGTCTCTACCTGGTCAACTTTGGTGGTCCGCGCATGATTCAGGTTGGCACAACCCTTGAGGAACAAATATTTTATATTGATCGCGCTATGTTAAAGGCGTATGCAGATGCAAGCGGGGATCAAAACCCAATTCATCAAAATGAGGAGTTTGCTGTATCTGTTGGCCTACCCAATGTAATAGCCCATGGAATGTTAACTATGGCTTTGGTCGGAAAGTTTGTTACAGATTGGGCAGGGGGATCAGCTGCAGTTAAGGAGTTTTCAGGACGGTTTGTTAAGCCTGTAATTGTTCCAGCTAATCAAAGGGTTGATCTCACCGTTTCTGCCCTTGTAACTGAGGTTGTTGGAGATCGCATCACAATAGATCTGAAGGCAACCTCTGCTGGAGTGAAAGTCTTAGGTATGTCAAAGGCTGTCGTAGTTAAGTGAGTATTCCTGATTCAGTGACCGCACTGGCTCAAGCGCGAATGGATGCGCGAGCTGCAAAGGATTTTGCATTGGCCGATAAGTATCGCGATGAACTATTACAGGCAGGGTTTGAGGTTGTTGACGTTGCTGGGGGATATGAATTACGCCCTAAGAAGCCTTATATAACCCTTGCTTACCCTCGTGATATTCGAACAATAGATTTAGAAAAAGATGCAACAGTCGGATTGATAGTTGATGGTTTTACAGATGATGCCCTAGAAACAGTAAAAACAATTAAAGAACATAGCGACTGCGCAATAGCCATAATTTCAATTGGTGATGCAGGCGCATTATTTGAACAAATGGATAAGCGAACCTACTTAATTTCAGTTAATCCAGGCGCGGCCTGGGGGGATTGCGCCAATGTATTTTTGGAAAAGATTAAAAGTAAGTATGTAATCATTATGGATCCATCAACACGTTTTACAGCAGATGCCATTTCTCCAGTAGTAGCGGAGCTAGAAAAAGGTGAGTATGTTGCTGTTGGTTGGCGTGGTGGACTTATTAATACAGATGATCAATGGCGTAGCGTTGATGACAAGGGCCCAGGTGAGGTTGATGTGCTCTTCTCATACTTCATAGCATTTAATAGAGAAGCGATGATCGAAGTAGGTGGATTTAATCCGCGCGCTTTGTACTATCGCAACGCTGATATGGAGTACTCATTAAAGATACGACAAGCTGGTGGAAGGTTGTTACAAATGGAGCTTCCTTTGATTCAGGATCGCCACCATGGGTACCACGATGCTGATCCCGAGTACCGCGAACTTCAATCTAAGAAGAATTACGACCGCATCCTTGATAAGTACAGAGGCAAAAGCGCAATTTTGTCTCCGCGCAGGTAACCTTCTTACATGACCGAGTTATCCAAGTACACCAGCTTGCGCGTGGGTGGCCCGGCACAAAAGATGGTTCAGGTATCTACCGAATCAGAAATCATCGCCGCAATAGAAGAGGCGGGGGATTCACCTATTTTGATTATTGGTGGCGGAACAAATCTTCTTATCTCAGATAAAGGCTTTGCTGGCACAGTTATTCGGATCTCAAACAATTCTGTGCAATCAGAGGTAGATGCCTGCAGTGGTGCAACTCTGACAATTGGTGCTGGTGAAGATTGGGATGTATTTGTTCAAGCAACAATCGATCGTGGATTTGCAGGATTAGAGACTCTCAGTGGTATTCCTGGAACAGTAGGAGCAGCGCCTATTCAAAACATTGGTGCCTATGGCCATGAAGTAGCAGAGTTTATTACTCGAGTTCGTACCTATGATCGTCAAGCTAAAGCTATTAAGACATTTACAAATGCAGAGTGTGAATTTACTTATCGAAACTCTCACTTTAAATCCCATCCTGGACGCTATGTTGTCTTGGATGTGCAGTTCCAGATTCGAATCGGTGAAATGAGTGATCCGATTACTTATCTTGAGCTGGCTAAGAAGTTAGAGATCCAACCTGGTGAGAAAGCAACAGTTAAGCAAACACGAGCTGCAGTCCTAGAGCTTCGTGCAAGTAAAGGAATGTTGTTATCACCGGATGATCATGATTCGTGGTCTGCTGGTTCCTTCTTTACTAATCCTATTATTTCTCAACAGGCAGCAGATGCTTTACCCAACGCAGCACCTAAATGGCCATTGCTTGATGGAAGGGTAAAGATTTCCGCTGCATGGTTGATTGAAAACTCTGGTACCCACAAAGGTGATGAGGTTGGTGGTGCACGTATTTCTACAAAGCATGTTCTGGCTTTATCAAATGCAGGAAATGCAACCGCAGCAGATATCGCACAGCTTGCAAAGCGGGCACGTGATCAAGTCAAAGAGGTATTTGGAATAACCCTTGAAGCTGAAGTAAACCTTGTCGGAGTAGAGATTTAGCCTTCAGTCAGTAGCTTTTTGATACGGCCGATACCTTCGACAATATCTTCATCGCTAGTTGCATATGAAAAACGTAGATATCCAGATGGACCAAAGGCTTCACCTGGAACCGCTGCAACCTCAACCTCTTCAAGAAGTAATGTGGCTAATTCAGCTGATGTTGTAGGTGTTTTTCCGCGAATGGTCTTACCCAGCACACCCTTTACAGATGGGTAAACATAAAAAGCACCTGTTGGTGTTGGGCATTCAAACCCAGGAATCTCATTGAGCAAACCAACAATCAGTTTGCGACGGCGATTAAAGGCTTCTCCCATTTTATGGACCGCATCTAGGTTTCCAGTTAATGCAGCGATTGCAGCACGCTGTGAAACATTTGAAACATTGGATGTTAAATGTGATTGCAAATTAGTTGCTGCCTTGATTACATCTTTAGGCCCGATCATCCAACCTACGCGCCAACCGGTCATCGCATATGTCTTTGCTACTCCATTAATGATGATGCAGGTGTCGGCAAGTTCGGGAACAAGAACTGGCATTGATGGTGCTGTTGCACCGTCATAAAGCAAGTGCTCATAAATCTCATCGAGTATTACCCAGATATTATTTTTCAACGCCCACTGACCGATTGCTTTAACTTGCTCCGGTGAGTACACAGAGCCAGTTGGGTTTGATGGTGAGCAAAAGAGAAGCGCCTTTGTCTTTGATGTTCGTGCAGCTTCAAGTTGTTCAACGGTGACTAGATAGTTCTGAGTCTCATCTGCAAAGACCTCAACAGTGACGCCACCTGCCAACTTCACGCACTCTGGATAGGTAGTCCAGTACGGAGATGGAAGAAGAACTTCATCACCTGGATCGATAATTGCAGCAAATGATTGATAGACAGATTGCTTTCCGCCATTTGTGACTAAAACTTGATCTGCCGTGATTTCATAATTGCTGTCACGCTTTGTCTTTGCAACGATCGCATCTCGTAGATCAGGCAACCCTGGTGTTGGTGTGTAGCGGTGGTTTGCTACAACCTTTGTGGCAGCCGCTGCTGCTTCAACGATGTAATCAGGTGTTGGAAAATCAGGCTCTCCTGCACCAAATCCAATTACTGGGCGGCCAGCAGCTTTGAGCGCTTTGGCCTTTGCATCAACGGCCAAAGTGGCTGATTCTGCGATCGCTGCGATGCGGGCTGAGATACGTGGAGTCATGGGCGTAAGTCTGCCGTATTTCAGGCGCGAGTTAGACCTGAACCCCTCCTTGCCTCTACACTTCGACGCTCACGAGGGTTTGCTTTTCCCTATGGTTTTGCCATGCTCTCGCGAAGGGCAGTAGCTCAATTGGCTAGAGTTGCCGTCTCCAAAGCGGCCGGTTGGGGGTTCGAGTCCCTCCTGCCCTGCACAAGTTCTAAAGGTTTTAAGGTTTTAAAGAAAGATCTAACGAAGTTCGAAAGGAAATGACGATGACAGAGTCAGTTGAACAAGTAGCCGAGAAGCTCGGTCTATTTGCGCGCGTTGGACTTTTCTATCGCCAAGTAGTTTCAGAGCTCCGTAAGGTTGTTTGGCCTACACGTAAGCAGCTGACTACATATACAGCTGTTGTTCTCGTGTTCGTCTCCTTCGTTATCGCAGTGGTGTCTCTTATCGACCTAGTTCTAGGAAGACTTGTCTTCTGGGTATTTGGATAAGGCAAGACAATGACCGAAGAGATCAAAGCAGATGCATTTGAAGCAGCGCTGGCTGCCAATGCAACAGAGATTTCAACTCCAGTAGTTGAAGAGATCGTTGAGGCACCTATCGCCTCAACTGAGCCAGAACTTGCGCTCGCATCAGATGAAGATGGTGACATCGAATCAGATGAGAATGATCCAAATGCAGAATTTCGTCGCACCCTGCGCACCGCGCTTGGCGATTGGTATGTAGTCCACTCTTATGCAGGTTACGAGAAGAAGGTTAAAGGCAACCTTCACAACCGTATCGCTTCATTAAATATGGAGGATTACATCTTCCAGATTGAAGTACCTGAAGAAGAGGTGAAGGAGCTTAAGAACGGCCAGTTCAAGATGGTTAAGCGCAACATCTATCCAGGTTATGTTCTAGTTCGTATGGATTTAACTGATGAGTCATGGTCTGCGGTTCGTAACACTCCAGGTGTTACAGGATTTGTTGGCAATGCTCACCATCCATCACCACTGAGTATGGATGAGGTAGAAAAGATTCTGGCTCCACGTCCAGTTAAGAAGTCAGATAAGGAACAGATCCGCCTTATTGATTTCGAAGTTGGCGAGTCGGTAACAGTTATGGATGGCCCTTTTGCAACCCTTCCAGCATCGATCTCAGAGATCATGCCAGAGCAGGCAAAGCTCAAGGTTCTAGTTTCTATCTTCGGACGCGAAACTCCAGTAGAGCTTTCATTTGCCCAGGTACAGAAGATTTAATTAAAGAAAACCAAGAAAAAGAGGAAAAGAAATGGCACCAAAGAAGAAGGTAAGCGGCTTTATCAAGTTGCAGATTCAGGCTGGAGCAGCAACACCTGCACCACCAGTAGGTCCTGCGCTAGGTCAGCATGGTGTCAACATCATGGAGTTTGTGAAGGCATACAACGATGCAACAGCATCACAAAAGGGCCAGATCATTCCAGTTGAGATCACCGTGTACGAAGATCGCTCATTCACTTTCATCACCAAGACACCTCCTGCATCACGTTTGATCTTGAAGGCTGCTGGAGTTGAAAAGGGATCTGCGGTTCCTCACAAGACTAAGGTTGCAAACATCACCATGGCTCAGGTCAAGGAGATCGCAACACAGAAGATGGCTGACCTCAATGCAAATGACATTGATCAAGCTGCGAAGATCATTGCGGGTACAGCTCGCTCAATGGGAATCACAGTAAACGGCTAACTTAAATAAATTTCTCTCCACCAAATCGGTGAAGAGATGTGGGAGGACCTCGCTGGTCCGCTAACCACAACCACTACTTCAAGAAGATCAAAAGTTTTCTTGAAAGAAATAGAGGATGAAATGAAGCGCTCAAAGAACTACTTAGCGGCAGCTGAAAAGGTAAAGAAGGATCACCTTTACACACCACTAGAGGCGGTAACACTCGCCAAGGAAACATCAACAGTTAAGTACAACGCATCTGTAGAAGTTGCATTGGTACTTGGAGTTGACCCAAAGAAGGCAGATCAAGCGATCCGCTCAACAGTTAACCTTCCACACGGAACAGGCAAGACCGCTCGCGTTTTGGTTTTCGCAAATGGTGCAAATGCAGATGCAGCTCGTGCTGCTGGAGCAGATATCGTCGGCGGAGATGAACTAATTGATGAAGTCTCAAAGGGACGTCTTGATTACGATGCAGTTGTTTCAACACCAGATCTCATGGGTAAGGTCGGTCGCCTCGGTAAGGTTCTAGGACCTCGTGGCTTGATGCCAAATCCAAAGACAGGAACAGTAACTACAGATGTTGCTAAGGCTGTTGAAGATATTAAGGGCGGAAAGATTGAGTTTCGTGTTGATAAGAACTCAAACCTTCACTTCCTCATCGGCAAGGTTTCATTCACAGCGCAGCAGCTAGCAGAGAACTACGCAGCAGCAATGGATGAAGTACTTCGTGCAAAGCCAAACTCTTCAAAGGGTCGCTACGTACAGAAGGCTGTAGTTTCAACAACTATGGGACCTGGAATCGCTGTAGATCCAAACCTAGTTCGCGAACCATCAGCTAACTAAAGAAAATTAAAGGGAAGGGCCTCGGCATCGCGCCGGGGCCCTTCTTATTTTCCTCCACTTACTTAGGATGGTAACTAGACTGAGTACATGGCATCAATCGTTGAAACCGCGCCGCTGGTCTTAAATGTTGGAGTTGTGCTCACCGCTGCAGCAACGATGGGATTTGCCGCCCGCAAATTAGGTCTTCCATCAGTCATTGGATATTTGTTAACAGGTCTTTTAGTTTCCCCGTTTACACCAGGCTTTGTTGCAGATAACAATCAGCTCGCTTTACTGGCAGATATAGGTGTCGTCTTACTGTTATTTGAAGTTGGAATCGAATTAGATCTTCGAAAAATTAGCCGAGAGCAAAAGGGTTTGTTGTGGGGCGTACCAACGCAAATGGGATTTGGATTATTAATCGGAACTCCTATTTTCCTTTGGCTAGGCATACCAATCTTTGGAGCACTTCTGATGTCCTTATCGATTGCAATGTCTTCGAGCGTTGTAATAGTAAACATCACGCGTAGTCCAAGACGTGCTACAGATGCACCAACTGAACAAGCGTTATTGGGTTGGTCACTGATGCAAGATGTTGTTGGTGTTGCAATGGCCGCCGTAATCTTGGCACTCTTTGGATCAGGTGAATCTTCTTTGCTAGCTGCAATTGGTGGATTGATTGGATTTGGAATAATTGCAATTGGTGCATCTCGAATACTGCCCCGAGTTTTACGAGCTGTTCGTTGGGAAAAGGATTTATTTTTAATCTATTCAGTCTCCTTCGGTCTCGTTTTAGCAGCCCTCGGAACAGTTGTCTTTGGAATTCCAATGGCACTTGCTGGCTTTGTTGCAGGGCTCGCGATTAACCAAAGCCGCGATACGGAAGAGGTGCGTAAAGCGATTCTGCCCTTTAGAGATCTCTTTGCGGTCCTGTTCTTTGTTGTAATTGGCACTTTGATCGCGCCACAAGAGCTTGCTGCAGCATGGCCCTTTGCCCTCTTAGTTTTAGTATTGATGATTTTGCTAAAGACACTTCCGACTATGGCGCTGGCTAAAATCGCAAAGATGAATGTGCGGCCGACCCAGCTAGGAGTCGGTGTCAGTCAGATAGGAGAGTTTTCATTCGTGCTTGGCTCGCTGGCCTTTGCAGAAGATGTGATCACCCGTTCACAATTTACTGGGCTACTGGTCGCGGTTGTCCTATCGATTACCGCCTCAACAATCCTGATTCGTAGACCTATAAAACAGGCGTGATTTGACCCCAAAGGCGACCCTGCCTTAGCCTTACGCCATAACCAAAGACCGCAGGTCTAGATCAACCGCAAGGGAGATCTAAATAAATGAGGAAATCTCAGCCCGCGTAGGTGTTCATGTTAATCCGTGGCGCTTACGCGTTACGGATTTTTTTATTTCCTACGGTCACCAATGAAACAGGAAAGGTGAACCGAATGGCTCGCCCAGATAAGACATCAGCGGTTGCTGAGCTTGCGGAGGATTTCCGTACAGCTAATGCAACAGTGCTAACTGAATATCGTGGTCTTTCTGTTACATCAATGAAGGAACTTCGCCGTGCACTTGGTTCAACAACCAAGTACTCAGTAGTGAAGAACACTCTTACAAAGATTGCAGCAAAGGATGCCGGAGTAGAGATCGCAGATGATCTTCTAGTCGGTCCATCAGCTGTTGCATTCATCAAGGGTGATCCAATTGATGCAGCAAAGAGCCTCCGTGATTTTGCAAAGGAGAATCCATTCCTAGTTATTAAGGGTGGAATCTACGAAGGCAAGTCTGTAACTCCAGCAGAGATCATGCAGCTCGCTAACCTCGAGTCTCGTGAAGTTCTATTGGCAAAGCTTGCTGGTGCAATGAAGGGATCGCTTGCTAAGGCAGCGCGCATATTTGACGCACTTCGCATCAAGCTTGAAGCAGAACAAGGTGTGTCCGAGCCAGCAGCAAACAATGCTGTAGCAGAGGTTCCAGCGCCAGCTGCGACTGCAGACGCGGTCGTAGTAACAGAAGAAGCAACACCAGAAGTTGTGGCTGAAGTTGCTGAAGTTCCAGCAGCAGAAGCAACTGAAGCATCCACAGAAACAGAAGAGAAGGAATAACGAATATGGCAAAGCTCAGCACAGAAGATCTATTGGGTCAGTTCAAGGAAATGACATTGGTCGAGCTCTCAGAGTTCGTTAAGTCATTTGAAACTGAATTCGATGTAACAGCAGCGGCTCCAGTAGCGGCAGCAGCAGCAGGTGGCGCAGCAGCAGGTGGCGCAGCAGATGCAGCTCAAGATGAGTACACAGTTATCTTGGAAAACGCAGGATCACAGAAGATTGCAGTGATCAAGGAAGTCCGTGGACTAAATTCAAGCCTTGGCTTGAAGGAGGCAAAGGATCTAGTAGATGCATGTCCAGCAACCCTTCTAGAGAAGGCAAGCAAAGAGACTGCAGACAAGGCAAAGGCAGCTCTAGAAGCAGCTGGCGCAACAGTCACAATCAAGTAATTTCATTACTGAGAAAAACCCCGTTTGGCATTGCGCCAAGCGGGGTTTTTTCAAATACGAAAGGTTTTTATGACACGCACATATGTAATTACAGGATCTGCTTCTGGAATAGGTCAATCCACCGCAGAGAAGTTAAAGAGCCTTGGTAACACAGTGATTGGTGTAGATATCCATAATGCAGATGTCATCGCAGATTTGAGCACCCATGGTGGGCGAATAGAAGCTGCCAAGAAAGTCATCGCTGCTTCTAATAATTCAATTGATGCCATTATCGCCTGTGCAGGTTTGGCTCATCCAACTGCAGCAACGGTCGCGGTTAACTACTTTGGTGTTACCGAGTTCATCAATGAGTTACTTCCAACTCTTTCACAATCAAAAACTCCTCGTGTTGCAATTACCAGCTCCGTTGCATCAATCATGCCCAACAGCGCTGAACTAGTTGAGGCGATGTGTGCCAATGATGAAGGCAAAGCTGTTGAGATCGCTCAAGCCCTAGTCGATGCAGGTGCTGGCGGCGAGCAGTTAATTTATGGATCAACTAAACGAGCAATTAGTCGTTGGATTCGACAACAATGTCTGAAACCACATTGGGCAGGTGCTGGAATTCCGATCAACGCTGTTGGCCCTGCGATTGTTCAGACACCTATGGTGGAGCAGATAATTAAAACCCCTGAAGAGCGCGATGGTCTGGCCAAGTTGGTGCCGATGCCGCTTAATGGATTTATGGAGCCAGAGGTTGTGGCCTCTTTGCTGGTCTGGTTGACCGGGGTTGAAAACACCCATGTAACTGGGCAGACCATCTATATAGATGGTGGATTTGAGCGGATTGTGCGTGGAGAGGATGTGTGGAGCTGGAAGGAATAGATCCACATTTTTGCCAAATATGCTGACAAAGCCCCCTCTTAGGGGTATAAGCCTTGGGTTGGACAGGGCGGGGGTGGTTTAGATACCCTTCACCTTCGCACAAATTTCTATGGTCAGGGCATATAGCGGCTGAGACCTATTAGGTGTGCGTTCCCGCAAATTGTCTGAAAGGACATCTCTTGGCCGCGTCTAAAAAAATCTCAGTAGCACCACGTCGAATCTCATTCGCCAAGAT
>CAMDCL010000032.1 GCA_945890205.1 Bifidobacterium breve
GCCGAATGCCAATCCACGCATACGGATGGTTTAGCAAACCAAGCCCTGCGACATCCCCGGAGATGAGCTTCGCTGAATCGATAGTGACGGTGACGTTGGATTTGGGCCCGATGGCGCGCTGCGTCAGGGTGTTTTTCGCATGCCAGAAATCAGGGGATGTCTGCGGCGTGAGGCTTAGCCAGCCCCGCCGGGTTTTGAGCGACCACTTGCTGTCATCCGGGTGATGATTCCACTGCCAGACATTCGCGAGCTTCGGCCCTTTGAAGGAATCGCTGCGGGTGTAGGGGGATGACGGCTTGGTCCGCGCGCCGGTTGTTGGCTTGACCCACGTGCGCGGGGTGCGGCCAATATTGCCTGGGAGACCGAACATCGGCCAGCCGTCAACCCACGTGATGGGGGACAGACACGTCAGCCGCCCGATGGAATTGGCGTCCATCATCGAGTAGCCCCACCACTCTCCACTCTTTATATCCACGATTCCGCCTTGGTGGATGGCGGTTGCGATGCCATCCCGGCGTGGATCCGGCGCGCTGATATCGAACTTGCCGCCTTCGTCCGAGCGGAGGCGATAGCCTTGCGTGATCCCAAAGGCCTCGCCAGTACTAATGGATGGATGGATTTCGTAAGGGCCAAAAGGGGACTTAGAGCGCGCGCATGGCATCCGGAAGCCGCCGGCATACCAGGCACTGATGATGTAGTACATCCCGTTGATTTTGAGGAAGTGCGCGCCTTCGCCCATGATGGACTCCGGGCCAAACGGGGCGTGTTCGGTCCCGGGGATGATGTCATCTAGGGTGTCATTCAGCTGCGCGATGCGGATATCGCGGTACCCCCACGCGATGTAGGTTTTGCCATCATCATCGAACAAGACCGACAAATCGTGGAACCCCCGCTTCATCGTCGTACGTTTCCAGGGGCCGGTTGGCTTGTTCGCTGTATAGACCAATGTTGGATGTCCGGTGACATTGGCAAAGATATAGAACACTCCGTTGTGATGGCGGAAACTTGGTGCCCAGATGCCGCGTCCGTAAATGTCCTTGTCGTTATCAAGGCGGAACGGGGTAAAGGCGGCAATCCAAGTTGTAGTTGGCACTCTAGAGACTTATGGTGAGGTTTTATCACCTGCCACCTGTCCAGCATGGGTGAAACCAATAGATGAGGTAAAGATTCTGCCAGCATATGCCGAAGGACTTGTTGGTATGAAAAAAGAGGCTGCTGCATATTGTGCTGAAAAATTAGGTTGGCAGTATCGAATTGGCCAAGAGGATAATCAGATGTTTGCTTTAACTAGAGATTATCGTTTGGATCGCATAACTGTTTCAATAAAGAAAGGCTTAATAACTCAAAGCTTAGTTGGTTAGGTAGTTTCCCCAATAATAAAGAGAGCGCCCTTGATTTAGCCGCCTCTAAGCCGATCGCAGGAGTTCAAAGCTTTACCGGACTTTCCCGTAATCACATCGCTACAGATCTTGCCCCAACAACACTGCCTCCAACTGGGGGAGATCATGCAGCTAATTGGACTGAATGTGGCATCTATAACTCACCTGTTAATACATCGATGAGTGTTCACTCACTTGAACACGGAGCAGCCTGGATCTCTTACCAACCCACATTGCCAATAGATCAGATCAAAACCCTTGAATCCTTTGTTACTCCAAATTTTTACCGCTTGATCGCTCCCTATGAGAATTTAGCTTCCCCAATCGTCTTAAGTGCATGGGGTAAGCAGTTATCAGTTGATGACGCATCCGACTCTCGTATTGCAGTGTTCTTAAAAGCCTTTACTCAAGGACCAGATACCCCTGAACCCGGAGCACCTTGCTAAGTTACTGAGGGCGACTAGTTCTTAGAGTTAGTTACTTTCCATCACTTACGAATTTATCTACAGGTCTTCCCATTTAAAAATTTGGTACCGAACTGTTACAAAACCTTGGAAAAGAAAGACTTTGTACGCTCTTGTTGAGGATTATCCAAAACTTCATCTGGTGGACCAGACTCCACAATGAGACCTGCATCCATGAAGGCAACTGTGTCCGCAACTTTGCGGGCAAATCCCATTTCATGAGTGACAACGATCATTGTCATTCCGGAGTTTGCTAGATCCTGCATCGCTGCGAGCACTTCTCCGACTAGCTCAGGGTCAAGTGCAGAGGTTGGCTCATCAAACAACATGAGCTTTGGTCTCATCGCCAATGCACGAGTGATAGCTACACGTTGTTGCTGTCCACCCGAAAGTTGCTTCGGTAAACTATCTTCACGACCTGAGAGGCCTACTAATTCCAGGAGCTCCCGGGCATGAATTATTGCCTCTTCCTTTGAAATTTTTAGGACTCTTGTCGGAGCTTCAATAATATTTTCAAGCACACTCATATGTTGAAAGAGATTGAAACTCTGAAAAACCATTCCGATTTCGGCACGCTTTTGACAAACCTCGCGATCGGTAAGTTCGTACAAGCGGCCTTTTTTCTCCTGATATCCAACAAGCTCGCCATGAACGTATAAGCGACCGGAATTAATCTTCTCCAAGTGATTGATGCAGCGAAGGAAGGTAGATTTTCCAGATCCAGATGGACCAACCAGGCATGCAACCTCACCAGGCTTAACCTGCATATCTATTCCCTTTAAAACCTCAACATGTCCATATGACTTTCGGACACCTTCAACTCGCAGTGCTGGCTCAATCATCGTTGTTCACCTTCCCTGCTTCGCCCTGCTGTGAACTGCTCTTGCGGGTTGAGACTCTGCCTGCGATTCGTTGAGTGAATGAAATTCGCTGTTGGTTGCCCTCTGTGAAGTGTCGTTCAAGAAAGAATTGTCCGAAGGTTAATACTGATGTGATTCCTAGGTACCACAAACTTGCAACCAAGAGCAATGGCATAGTTTCGAATGTGCGTGCATAAATTGTCTGCGCGGTATAGAGCAAATCAGCAAGAGCGAGAACGCTTACCAAAGAGGTAGTTTTCAACATAAGAATTGTTTGATTACCGGTTGGAGGGATAATTACCTTTACCGCCTGAGGCAAAATGACTCGACGCAGAGTTTGCATATGTGTCATACCCAAAGCCTTTGCAGACTCTGATTGGCCTTTATCAATTCCAGCTATACCACCGCGAACAATCTCGGCCATGTACGCACCTTCATTAAGTGCCAATCCAAGAATTGCTACTGCAAATGGCGTAATCAATTCATTCGCGTTTCCTTGCCAAAAAGTCGGACCGAAGGGAATACCGATGGCAATTTCTGGATAAAGAGCAGAAATGTTGTACCAAAAAATTAATTGAACGAGCAACGGTGTGCCTCGGAAGAACCAGATATAGATCCAGGCTGCACGTGCAAGCACACGGTTAGAAGAAAGGCGCATTATCGCCAAGATAATTCCAATAAGAATTCCAAGGAACTGTGCGACCACGGTGAGAATCAGGGTTAAACGCAAGCCATCCAAAATTGGATCGCTGATGATGTACTCCCCAACGATTCCCCAACGAAATCTAGGATTTGTGAGGAGAGATTTCACCATAACCATCGCTACAAGAAGTAGGAATACGGTTGCAATCCACCGTCCATAGTGTCGGATTGGGACCGCGTTAAGGATTGTTGCCTTAGAGTTTACTGGGGTAGGCGAGATTGGACCCTGTTCATTTTTAAAGTCCAATCTCGCTACCTCCGTCTTCTATCGTGTACTTATGTTGATTTCTGCTTTGGTACGCGCAAGCTTTTCGATATTCCACTTTGTGAAGATGGTTACGAATGTTCCATCATCCATAAGTTGCTGGACCGCCTTTTGTACTGCCGTTGCAAGGCCTCCCTTGCGAACAACCATGCCGTTAAAGTCAGCGCCCTGAGTTGGTCGCAAGAGTACTTCAAATGCACCATCTCCATTTTGCTGCCACCAAGAGGAGACGTGCGCGGAGAGAATAGTCAAATCAGCTCGACCAGATCTCACAGCAAGAACAGTGGTTGCCTGATCAGGATAGAGAGAGTATGCAATTGCATCTTTACCGGCTGTTGTGCAGTTTGTGCTTAGACCAACAATAGCTGTTGCCATTGTTGTTCCTGCAGGAATTCCAACTTTAAGGCCACAGAGATCTTCCTCAGTCTTAATATTGGGCAGTGTGCCCTTTCTGTAAAGGAACGCTCTGGACGAGTTGAAATAGGTAACAAAATCGACAATTTTCTGTCGAGCAGTAGTGCTAGCAAATGCTGATACTGAGGCATCAAAACGTCCCGCTTCAACCCCAGGAATAATCGCTGAGAACCCAGATGTTACAAACTCAACTTTCACTCCAAGAACCTTGCCTACTGCATTTGCTAAATCAATCTCAGCGCCAATGAGATTGTTACCTTCGCTAAAGAATTGAAAAGGAGGATCGGTAGGATCTGTTGCAAATACTAGTTTGCCCTTTGCTTTGATATCTGCAGGAAGAATTCTGTAAAACGCTGCTCTCTTCTTTAGAACTTGGAACCAAGGCTCATTCCATTCACGCTTTCCCTTGACAAGGGAACATGTATAAGTTGTAAGTGCAACTTTGGTAGTGGTACCCAACCTTTTACAAGTGTCTCCGGCTTTTACCTCAACTGCTGCTTGTGAAGTGCCCGCGAATGTGAGGCTCAAGACAAGAATCATTGCAGTAGATATTGCAAGCGATGACAAGTTTTTCTTCATAGATATTCCTTTCATAAGTTTTGGCAATAAATGCCGAACAGTGGCGAGTTAGTCATCGTTCACGGCTCTTGCGGTTTGTTGCACTTACCCCCTCGTGGTGAGTGCGACAATGGAATAATGGCACGGTAGTGAGCTAGTTGTGCTGGGCGATTGGACTAAGAAGAAGGTTTGACCTTGTCCAATTGACCCAACGCCTAATCCCTCAATTAATGTCTCTGGCCAACAAATCCTCATAAGTTTCACGTCTGACAACAGGTCGGGCCACACCATTGCGACAAAAAACAACTGGTGGGCGACGCGCACCGTTGTAATTGTTTGCCATTGATAAACAGTACGCACCAGTAACTGGCACTGCGATTATGTCGCCAACCTTAGGATCCTGAAGATTGACACCATCAATCAAAATATCACCTGATTCACAGTGACGACCAACGAGTGCATGGAGATCTCCTCCACCAACACGGTTGGCTACCGTTGCTTCAAATCTCTGACCGTACAGAGAAACCTCTAAGTTATCGGCCATTCCGCCATCAATAGCCACAAATGTACGCGCAGAGCGCTTAATAGTTACCACTCGGTACAAAGTTACAGCGGTATCAGCAACCATCGAACGACCTGGTTCAATTAAAATCTTGGCCGTTGATGGTAAATACTTACGGGCGGTGTTAATTAATGCATCCAGATACTCTTCAATACTTGGCGGACTATCCTTGTATGTATATCTCACACCAAGCCCGCCACCCAGGTCATACACAGAAAACTCTCCGAGAGAGGCTATGGCTTCAATTGATTGAATGAATGGCTCTGTCGACATAATTTGTGAGCCAACATGCAGGTGCAACCCATCAAGTCGAAGCTTCTTACTTGCCTTTATTTTTTCGATCGCAACCTTTGCGCTGCTGATGGATAAGCCAAATTTTGAATCATCTTGTCCAGTTGCATTTGCCAGATGGGTCTCAGGTAAAACTCCAGGAATGATTCGGACCAAGACCGCTTGCTCACCTTTTACGATTCTTTCCAGACGATCGATGTCATCAAAGTTATCTATAACAATTGTGCCAACCCCTGCATTTACGGCCATTTCAATCTCATCATCGGTCTTTGCATTTCCATGCATCACAATCTTCGATGGATTAACCCCTGCAGCTAAGGCCATTACGAGCTCGCCTCCACCAGCAACATCGACTCCAAGACCTTCTTCAGCCAGAACGCGAAACACAGAGGTGAGTGGAAGTGATTTGGATGCCCAGATAACCTCAGAGTTTGGCCATCTACTGCGCAATCCATCTTGATAGCGTCGCGCTCGATCTCTTAAAGCTGCTTCATCAATGATCAGCGCTGGAGTACCAAAGGTAGAGACCAACTCTGATGCTGAACAACCTCCAATGAGAAGCTCATTGTTCTCATTTAAACTCGTTCCAGATGGGAAAAGAGAGATTATCTGCCCCTCAGAAGTATTCTTTGAATCGACGGGGCTCATGAGGACATAGTGGCCTAGTTTTCCATATCATTGTTGAGCCGATTGGCCTATGGTTGGGCGGTGCTCTTATCCGATTTGCTAAAGGCTTTCACTGAGCGAAACACTGAAGAAATTCGAACACTCTTTCAACCAGAGAAGTTATCGCGATCAATTCGGGGAACTGTTCTACATGATCCCATCGATGAATTGCCATATGAGCCTGACTCAATCCTAATTTTGACTGGTGTCAGAGTTAGTGAACAAATCGCCAGTGATGCACTTCGAGCTGCCTCATTAATTGGATACTCCGCGGTTATTGTCAAAGTGCGAGGTGAGGATGCCAGTCAACTAGTCAGAGAAGCACAAACTCACAACATCACCTTACTTGCCGCTGATGATGAGATTACATGGCAACACCTAGATGTGATTTTGCAGACAATCGTGGGATCACAGGGATCGGTTACTCAATCTGCAATAGGAGTTGGTGATGAGCTCTTCACCCTTGCAAACTCCTTGGCCTCAATTATTGGGGGCTCTGTAGCAATCGAAGATATGGATCGAAGAGTTTTGGCTTACTCATCCTTGCCAGATCAACGTATCGATGCACTTCGTGAACAGGGGATATTGGGGCGCCATGTTCCGGATATGGAGCGAAACTTAGCTCAGTACCGTTCAGTCCTTGCAGGTCAAGGTGTTATTCGATTCCCAGAAGTTAGCGATGAGTTTGCTCGAGCTGCAATAGCGGTTAAGGCGGGGGCAAAACCACTTGGCACTATCTGGGCAATTGAAAAAATTGGTGGCATCACTGCTGAAGGTGAGCGTTTACTTCTGGAGGGCGCGCGATTGGCCGCCCTGCATATTCTTGGCCATCAAATCCACAATAAATTAGAGTTACAAGTTCGTGAAGCAACTTTACGTTCAGCACTTGATGCATCACTCAGTGCCAAAGAAATCGCTTATCGATTAGCACTTCCAGCAGGAACAGTACTTTCACTTGTTGGATTTGCGGCAACTCCTAACTCAAATGGCACAGCTCCACTGATAACTCACCTAGGTCATGAGATCTCGCAATACCTAGCTGTCTTTCGTCCTGATGCCGCCATAACAACAACGCCTCGCACGGTTTATGTCCTATTACCCGGCGGTGATTCAGAGTCTGTGATGCGCCTTGTCAATGGTGCACTCGCAGCGATTCACATAGCTTTCAAGGATCAAATCTGTGCAGCCATTGCTCATACTTCAACTCAGCCCGCTGAATTACCAAGTATGCGCCGTGAGATAGATGATATTTTGCGTGTAACCACGATCAACTCAGATCTTCCTACCGTTGCAAAACTAGATGATGTACACGCACGAGTGTTGCTGGCTCATGTTGCTGATGAACTGATGCGAGAGCCCGTACTAAGACACCCTGGTATCGAAGCCATGCTCGCATACGACCTTGAAAACAAAACTAACTATGCAGATTCAGTTACCGCATGGCTAGATGCAGTTGGTGACATTGCTTTAGCCGCTGAATCTCTCTTTATTCATGCTAATACATTGCGATATCGTCTGCGCAGAGTTAAGGATTTGTTTAACATAACCCTTGATAACCCTGATGATCGTTTAGCGGTGTGGATGCAACTTCGGCTTGTTATGCGTGACTAGCTCATTACCAACTACATCTAGATTTATGGATAAAGCCCACGAAGTTTGTGCGCCTGCGCTACACGAGCAACCCCCAACATATGCGCCGCCTCACGCCAGGTAACCTTTCTATTAGTTGCCATCTGTTCTACCTCATGAAAGGCCTTCATCAAAATACTGTTGAGATTAGTTTTAACCTCTTCTGCATTCCATGGATAGTTTTGCTTGTCCTGTACCCATTCAAAATAAGAGACGATTACGCCACCTGAGTTGGCCAAAATATCAGGCACAACAAGAACTCCATTTTGATTTAAAATCGCATCACCCTCTGGAGTTGTTGGAGCGTTTGCGCCCTCAACCACAATCTTGGCCTTAATTTTAGAGGCGGTCTGACCTGTAATTGCATCAGAGAGAGCGGCGGGTATAAGAACATCAACATCTAAGTGCAAAAGCTCTGAATTAGTGATTCGATCAGTGCCGGGCGCATCAAGATTCTTGTGTTCCAAAAAGTGCGACCAAAGTTCTGCAACATTTTTAAAGCCAATTACCGCTCCATTTACATCGCTAACGGCAACAACCTTCATTCCCATAGCCTCGAGCGCAACCGCAGCCCAATAACCAACCTTTCCAAATCCTTGAATTGCAACTGTTGCACCTACCGGATCGATACCGCGTATTCGAAGAGCTTCACGAGTTGAAATTGCAACGCCATCACCGGTCGCAGAGTTACGCCCAATCGATCCACCAAGAACAATTGGCTTGCCAGTAACCACCCCAGGCACAGAAAAACCAGCATTTACCGAGTAGGTGTCCATCATCCACGCCATATTTCGCTCATCAGTTCCGATATCTGGTGCAGGAATGTCTCGTTCTGGTCCGATAATGGGCAGAATTTCAGATGTATAGCGACGAGTTAAGCGCTCATTTTCCCGCTCCGACAAGGTTTGAGCATCAACTGCGATTCCACCTTTAGCGCCACCAAAGGGCAGATTGGTAAGGGCGCATTTCCATGTCATAAGCATGGCCAGCGCGATGGTTTCTTCTAAATCGATTTGCGGATGAAACCGGACTCCGCCCTTAGAAGGACCACGGGTTGTTGAGTATTGGACTCGAAAGCCTTTATACATCTCGACTTTGTCATTGTCCCGCCGTAAGGGGACAGCTACTTCCAAAATTCGCCGAGGCGTTGAAAGGGTTTGCCAATCATTTTCAGAAAGGCCTAATTGATCTACAGCTTTACGCAACTGCGCACGCGCAGTTTCAAAGGCTGACTCCGTTGTCATGTCTTGAATGTATTGCAGGTCGGTGCAAAAGCCTAATAAACCCAGAACATGAGTGTTGGATGAGTTCAATCTGGAAAGAATGAACAACCCAAGGGCTAGGCAAATGTTGCATTAATGCTACATAGCATATATGCTATTTGCCATGAGTCGCAATCCTGAAGAGCCGGTCTATAACCGGATAGAAGAAGCCCGCAGCACCCTTGGGTTCACGCGCCAAGAGTTGGCTGACAAGGTCGGGGTGCATTACCAAACCATTGGATACCTAGAGCGCGAGGAGTACAGCCCATCTTTGGTGCTGGCCTTGCGCATTGCTAAAGCACTCAATCAAGAAGTTATAGAACTCTTTTCACTGACCCCACTTAAGAAAGGTAGATAAATGTCTGAACTATCAATTGTTATTGTGAATATCATCGCCCTGGCTATCGCTTACCTTTACCTCTACCCGAAGTTCGCGGGAAACGATGTGAGGCGGTTGGCATGGCTTGATACTGGGGTAGGCGTATGTGTCTTGTTAGTGATTGCACCTTTCAGCTGGGGCTCACCGAGTGATTACACATTCTTTGCGTTTGATACCAATTGGTGGATTTTCGCAATCCTTTCTTACACCTTAATTGAGCTGCCTCTGTTCTACCTTTATATAAAAGCACGAGGCCTCGGTGCTGAGTATCGAGATCTATTCAAATCAGGTGGCGGTGGATTTACTGAGATGGCAAGTGAGAAGTCTGTTAGAAAACAACTTTCAGATACAAAGTGGGATGGATTGAGGACTAGAGGGGCACTTCGTTTTCTAGCTTTCGGAGCAAATATCACGATGCTCATAGGCACGACATTTCTCTTGTTAGTCGGAGATAATGATTGGACTTCACTGTTAGTGCTTTACATTGGGGCGATTTTCGTTTTTTGGTTCCTTCTTCGCACAGCGGTCCGATTGATTCCTGACGCCCCGGATAGCGCCCTTGACGAGCGACTGATTCAAGAGCGAAATAGCGTCTATCACAGGGCCTATCAATACCTTTTCGGCGTTTCTGGATTACTCACAGGAGCCCTATTAGGTTATTCAATATCCCAAGATTTTCTAAATGACAGCCCGGATTTCGATGGTTTTAATTACGAAATAAGTCTGACCTGGCCACAAGTGCATGCGATCTTCTGGTTGGTCTTTGGTTACTCATACATGCTTCCATCGATAATCATGGCTTGGCGTGAGTCAAGACGCATGGATAAAAAATCATGAACATAGAAGAGTTGGGCCTGATTGGAATCTTCATCGCAGGTGCAATTCCATGGATGGAAGCAATTGCCGTCGTACCAACTGGAGTCATCCTTGGACTTGATCCAATCGCAACCGTCATAGCTGCTGTGCTCGGTAATGCAATCACCATATTCATATTTGCTTATTTAGGTTCAACGATTCGAGCAAAGATCGTCGAAAGAAGGGTTGCAAAAGGTAAAACCGCCGAATCGCCAAAGTTTGAGAAGGCACTTATGGCGTTTGATCGTTATGGCATTTATGGAATGGCTTTCCTGGGACCGATAATCATCGGTACTCAATTTGCTGCGGCAGCATCGGTAGCTGCAGGAGTAAGACCGCTTCGCGTTTCGATTCTCATAACCTCAAGCATGATTCTTTGGGCGTCAGGAATCGCAGCAGCAATGGTTGTGTTTGACCTATCGTTTGAGTTGATCTAGGAGAAAACTGTGAAAAGAGATATTGCACCTGATGTATTACGGGGCTTTGCGCTTTTCGGAATCTTGGTGGTCAACATTCAATTTATGGGCCTTAGCAGTTCTGAAGGAGCGCGGGGAGAATGGACACTTGGATTTGCAAACGGATCAGCGACCTTCATAATCGCATCATTATTTGCTGGCAAGTTCTATCTCTTATTTTCATTCCTCTTCGGGTACAGCTCTAACTACATAATCCGTGGTGAGCGTTCTAATCGAGCACGCTGGATTAAACGCTGCTTTGTTCTCATGGCTCTTGGAGCACTTCACTTCACATTTTTGTGGCATGGAGACATCATCTTTGTTTACGGAGTATTCGGTCTACTTTTGACATTATTCTTTTTCAGAAAAGATCGAACAGTAAAAATCTGGACCCGCATTGTTTATATCTTCAGCTCTATATTGATTTTGCTTGTAGGAATTTCAGTGTTCCTAGCTGAAAAGTATTTCCCAGAAGAAAGCTTCCAAGCTCCAATGGAGACAAAACTTGATGCTGTTCTCTTGGATGGATCCTTTGTAGATGCAATTCCAGCTCGATTGGAGTTATGGGTATACGGCGTTTCAACGGGAGTCTTCCTTCAAGGCGGAATGGCATTTGCCGCCTTCTTGCTCGGTCTTCGCTTGGCACGAGCTAACTTCCTTTCATCACCAATTGATACCAAGCACAACAATAAGTTGATAAAGACAGGGCTATTCCTAGGCGCTCCGATTCAGATAATTGCAGCAGTTGTCTTGCTTCAGAATGAACAAAGCCCGGAACCATCAGAGGCAATTTATTTGATTTCACTTTTCGCATCTTTTGTCGCAGCGCCACTCATGTCTATGTTCTACATCGGTGTAATTCGTAAGCTAGTTGAGGAGAAACCGCAACTGGTTGAATGGATGAAACCAGCTGGCAAGATGTCGCTTACTATCTACATCTCCCAATCGGTAATCACCGCTTGGATCTTTAGCTCTTGGGGATTGGGGCTTTTTCAAGAACTTCAGACTTGGCAAGTTTTAATCCTTGCTTTCGGAATTTGGCTGTTCCTTGCGAACCTCGCAACTATTTGGCTGAACAGATTCAAGCAAGGCCCATTAGAATCTCTTATGGGATCTGTAACTAGAGGTAAATCATGACTATTGCACTTGATCGCCTATTGGCACACATGGCCTGGGCTAATCAGAAAACTATTGAACACTTACAAACACTTCCAGAGGATTCGCTCAAGGCATTTGCCACTAATCCTGAGTGGTTTGTTGGAGAAATTGTTTATCACATCGTTGATAGCGCCGATCATTACGCATATCGAATCTCGGGAATTCCTGCGCTGACTAAGCCAGGAGATCCCTGTATTGATGAAGTAAAAGTTATTGCTGATCTAGCAAGACTTAAGGAGCAAGCGGCAAAGGTTGATGGAATGCTCTTGGATTGCGTGAAGCTAGAGGATATCCAACTTGAATTTGTAAATGCTGAAGGTGAGCAGGTGAAGCGTTGGAGATCAACAATCTTGTCTCAGGCGATCCATCACGCGACTGAGCACAGAGCTCAGATTGCTTCAGCCCTTGAAGCTATAGGCTTTGTACCAGTGAACTTAGATGATTTAGACCTTTGGTCCTTTGAAGAAAGCGTTGGTTAAAGAATTATTCATTGAGAATGAATTGCATCGTGGACATATTGCGCCAGCCCTCGCACGCGACCGTCGTAATACTCTTTAAATCGCGGATCCTCGATATACATAACGGCAAGATTCTTTTGCATTTCAACTGAACAATCATAAAACCACTTGGTGATTGCATTTCTATGCGCACGCACAGCTTCCTGAGCCTTAGGGGAGTCGATTGGAAGTGAGTTTCCAAATGCGTAAACGAATAACTCAGTAGCAGCCTCTTGATCTACTTTGGCAGCCTCAAAATCATCCTTTGAGTACTTAGAAGTCTTAGCCTGAGATTGTCGGTAAGCCTCGGTATCTCCCCAACGCTGCTGGACTTCATTCTCAAATTCATGCACAAATTGATTTTACCCTTTCTGTACACTTTTCTCATGCGATTTCTTATTTCTGTAATTGATACTCAAACTCGCGCACCTCACACGCCTGAAGAGATGAAGGCGATTGATGATTTCAATGACAAGATTGAGGATG
This sequence comes from Bifidobacterium breve, assembly GCA_945890205.1. GTDB lineage: Bacteria > Actinomycetota > Actinomycetes > Nanopelagicales > Nanopelagicaceae > Planktophila. Next base: position 12,883 of record CAMDCL010000032.1, read on the forward strand.
CAGGGCAGCGCTTATTTGCCTGCGGAATCGATTCTCCCGATAAGGCCATGGTGTTTGATTCACGGGATGGTGCCGAAACAACTATTCCTGGCTCACATCACTCATCTGTCGAATACTTCAGCGGTTTCTGGATCATCAAAGTAGATTCTTTAGAAACCGCACAGCAACTAGCAGCTGAAGGATCAAAAGCCTGTAATCGAAAGGTTGAACTTCGTCCTTTGCTTGGCTAACTCTTACTTTCTGTTAGCCATCTCTTTCGCTCGGATTCAGGCAAGCGCTCAATTGCATATCTCAACATAGTGCGTGGCATTTCATGTGAATGTTGTTTTAGGAATCCACGGAGCAACATCACATCTTTTTTGCCCATCTCGCGAAGCATCCAGCCAACAGCCTTGTGAATCAAATCTTCTTTATCCTTAAGCAGTGCTTCGGAAATGATGATGGTTGGTTCCAATTCGCCGGCACGAATTAGGGCAAAAGTAAGGATGATCGAAACACGGCGCTGCCACAGAGATTTTGACTTGGAGAACTTGATAAGCAGGGGCATGGGATCTTCAATTTCGGTTAAGTAAACACCCATCCATGGCGCTGATACATCAACAATGTCCCAGTTATTGATTCGCTCTGCTCTTACTTGCTTCAAGTAGAAATCAAATATCTTCTTACGATCTTGCGGCGATTTTGCAGCCTTGAATTGCAAATTAAGAATTATCGCTGCGCATAAACGTGCTTCATGAAAGGGAGAGTTAAACAACTTTTGAACTTCTGCAAGTTCCAGTTTCTTGAATGTGCTTGCAACGGATCGTGTCTGAGGAACAGTTCCTCCGAGAAACACATCGCCTTCGGCATATTCACCTGGGCCAGTTTTATAGAAGCGCGCAAGGTCGCTGACTCTGCTTTTTTTGCCATAGCCCTTTAATTCTTCAAGTGCGAGGCTGGCTTTCATGCCCCAAATATACCTTTCGATGATTAATGCGACTTTGCTCGTTACTATTGGACTCTACGTGTGGATTGGAGGGTGAGATGATCGAAGCAATCATTCTTGGAATTGTTCAAGGTCTCACCGAATTCCTTCCAATTTCTTCAAGTGCCCACATTCGTATTTTTGGCGAATTC
>CAMDCL010000033.1 GCA_945890205.1 Bifidobacterium breve
GGATCTAGGAATTTTCCAAATTCGGTAATCGTTCCGCGGCTTCTGGCCAACTTTCCATCTAGAACATCTGACATTCCCAAGATGAAGAAAACACACCACGAGATGTACTGCCAGGTCGTGTCATCCCCCCCATTTTTGAAGAGGGTATAAGCCCCAACTGGGACAAAGAGTAATCTCATCACGGTGATGAAGTTTGGAGTTATAAAGGCTGGCAACCTCATAATGGCTTAGCCACCAAATCCGCTCCCATTGAATCAATAACCACGGCATCAACATACCGCCCGATCTCAAAACTAGTACCGATAAAGGTTGTTGTTCCATCAACCTCTGGGCCTTGGTGGGCGGCGCGACCTTCTTGAAGCTCGGCATCTTCAATTAATACCCGCACAGTTTCGCCAATTCGGGCTTGGGCACGCAGCGAGACCATCTCATCGGCTAATGAGGACAATGTTTCTACACGTTGTGCGATCACATCGGCTTCGACCTTGTCCGATAAATTCAGCGCTTCTGTATTGTCCTCATCTGAGTATCCGAATACTCCAACGGCATCTAACTTGGCTTGAGTTATAAAGTTTGCAAGATCATCAAAATCTTCTTGTGTCTCACCAGGAAATCCGACTATGAAGTTGGAGCGAATTCCTGCCTCCGGAGAAAGGGCACGAATCTGACTTATTAAATGCAAAAACTTTTCAGTGTCTCCAAAACGTCTCATTCGACGTAAAACTGTTGGGCTTGAATGCTGGAAGGAAAGATCAAAGTACGCAGCGGTCTTATCGGTTGCAATCATCGCCTGAAGCAAGGTAGGGCGCATCTCGGCTGGTTGTAGGTATGAAAGACGAACGCGCTCGACCCCAGGCAGCGCTGCAATTTCAGGCAAAATCTTCTCCATCAACTGCAGATCTCCCAGATCCTTGCCATATGAAGTCGTGTTCTCGCTGACTAAAAACAATTCCGACACACCATTTTCAGCTAACCAGCGAGCCTCGCTAATGATTTCAGTAGGACGTCGCGAGATAAATGAACCTCGAAAGTAAGGAATTGCGCAAAAGGAGCAACGGCGATCACAACCCGATGCGATCTTCAGTGGTGCCCAAGGTGCGTTGCCTAAACGTTTACGGGAAAACTCCTCTTCCTGTCTTGCATCTGCGCGTTCTGCTGGCGCGATCGGAAGCAGGGCGCGACGATCTCGAGGAACATGTGCTGTGTGTGACTGGCCTGCGACAATGGATTGCAAACGGGCTGAAATATCTTTGTAATCATCAAAACCTAAGATTGCATCAGCCTCGGGAAGGGCTTCTGCCAGTTCATTTCCGTACCGCTCAGCCATGCATCCGACAGCAACTACTGCGCGCGTAGTTCCATGACCCTTGAGAGAGCTCGCCTCAAGTAGCGCATCGACCGAATCCTTTTTTGCTGATTCGATAAAGCCACAGGTATTAACAAGAGCAACCTCTGCCGATTCAACATCATCGACAAGGGTCCATCCATCGGCGGCCAAACGGCCAGCAAGCTCCTCGGAATCAACTTCATTTCGTGCACACCCTAAAGTGACAACTGCAACGGTGCGCTTCATTTGCACAATCTTACAGTGCAATCAGCGATTAAGAATCTACTCCGTAGGACAGGCTAACAACCTCTCCATCGATACCAATTGAATCGATTTTCTTGCCATTGACCGTTAAATCCACTCCTCCTGCATTACCAACCCTAAGATTTAACTGCTCGCTGGCGGAAAAGGACTTTGAAACCCCCTGTGAGATCTGTCCACTAAAAAGAGTTTGCCCATTTGAATCGGAGATAAAAAGCCAACTCTTTGCTCTCGTGGCGGTGATAACAACATTCACACCTTCTCCGGTCGAGACAATTGGCTCATCTGCTGGTTCAGTTGTCGGTTCAGTGGTTGGTTCAGTGGTCTCTTCAACCGCTATCGGGATATCGGGAGATGAGTTATCTGACATAGCTACTTGAGCAATACCAACAATTAATATTACTGAGATTGAGATCGCTACAAGAACTTTCCACGACACCTTTCGTGATTCATTTGGCTCACGCATCACACTGTTCTCAACCAATAAATCCTGCATCGACCGATCAACATGCATCTGTTCATCTTCAAAGGCGATTAAGAAAAGCTGCGGATCAACACTTAATTTTGTAGCTAAATTTCTTAAATGTCCACGTGCATAAGTTTCGCCACCACATTGAGAGAAGTTATCTGACTCCATTTGTCGAAGAAGTGAAGTACGGATATTTGTGGCTGCAGAAAGATCATCGATGCTAAGGCCAGCATCCTTACGCGCCTTAGTAATCAGGGATCCAAGTGACATCAAATATCCTTAATGCAACCTCCGGGTGAGCCTTAAGTGTAAGTCGTTATGGGTCAGGGTGACTAGCCTGAGGTGTGAGCAGGTGGGGTGAAACTCACCCCTTCACGCTGGGTTAACCCACTGTTAATTATCGCGAAGAGTTGCAAGCACAGAATCAAGTTCATCAGGCTTGACCAAAACAGTTCTAGCTTTTGAACCTTCAGAAGCTCCGACGATTCCACGTGACTCCATTAAATCCATCAGGCGACCAGCCTTTGCAAACCCAACTCGTAACTTTCTTTGCAACATCGATGTTGATCCAAATTGTGTACCAACAACAAGTTCTACAGCTTGGCACAAAATATCTAGATCATCACCGATCTCTTTATCAACCATCTTCATTTGGTTAACCGGGGCGGTTACATCCTCACGATAACGAGGCTTCAACTGCTTCTTAACATGGGTCGTTACCGCCTCAATCTCCCGCTCAGAAACATATGCTCCCTGAATACGAATTGCACGGCTTGCACCCATTGGGATGAAGAGTCCATCGCCTTGGCCTACAAGTTTTTCTGCACCCGGGCTATCTAATATAACTCGACTATCTGCCAGTGAACTTGTAGCAAATGAGAGACGAGATGGAACATTTGCCTTAATCAAGCCGGTTACAACATCAACAGATGGTCGTTGTGTTGCAAGAACTAAGTGAATACCAGCAGATCGCGCCAATTGAGTAATACGAACAACAGACTCCTCAACCTCTTTAGCGGCAACCATCATCAGATCTGCAAGCTCATCGATAATGACTAGAAGGTATGGATAGGGCTCAACAGTTCTATCGCTACCTTCAGGCACTATGACCTTTCCTGCACGTACCGCCTTGTTAAAGTCATCGATATGCCTAAAACCAAAGGTGGATAAATCCTCATAACGTAGATCCATTTCACGTACAACCCAAGTAAGCGCATCAGCTGCCTTTTTTGGATTTGTGATGATCGGTGTAATCAGGTGTGGAATACCCTCGTATGCATTGAGCTCCACCCGCTTAGGGTCGATCAAAACTAATCGAACATCATCAGGTGTTGCTCGCATCAAAATCGATGTAATCATCGCATTAATCATCGATGACTTACCTGCACCAGTTGCTCCCGCAACTAAGAGGTGTGGCATCTTTGCCAGATTTGCACACACAAAGTTTCCTTCGACATCCTTACCAAGTGCAACAAGCATGGGGTGCAGATCTTGGCCTGCAACAGTTGAGCGTAGAACATCGCCTAATGCCACTATCTCGCGATCGGTATTTGGAATCTCAATTCCAACCGCTGACTTACCCGGAATCGGCGACAGAATTCGAACATCGCTACTTGCTACGGCATAGGAGATATTCTTAGCAAGAGCGGTTATTCGCTCTACCTTTACAGCATTTCCCAGTTCCACCTCATAACGGGTCACCGTTGGGCCGCGCATAAAGCCGGTTACTCTGGCATCAATATCAAACTGCAAAAAGACCTCTGTTAATGCCGCAACGACAAGTTCATTGGCCTTACTTTTAGCCTTTGCCGCGGGCCCTGTACGTAATAAATCTGGGGCCGGTAGCTCGTACCTAACATCTGCCGTTAACAGCAACTGTTCTGGCCGTCTTACCGCAACCGTACTTTCAATTGAATGTGTAATAGCTGGAATAGATTCTTCGACAGGAAACTCATCATCAAAGCTATCCTCATCTAACTCTTCATCCTCTTCATTGGCCGGCGCGTTCCAAGCTGCAACGACAGGAGATTCAAAGGGTGGTGTGTCAGTTATTTCAAACTTTTCTTCAACCCTTTCGGCACGCTCTGGACGCTTTGACCAAATCCAACTGCTCGCAGATGAAAGCTTTGTGAAGATCTCATTTACTGGAGTTGCTGTAATTACAAGTACTCCAAAGAGAGCGAGAATGATGAGAACTGGGTATGCCAACACAGATGTCATCAGGCTGACCAGAGGGGTTGATACCGCATACCCTAACCAGCCACCACCCTGACGCATCGCAGTTGCGCCGGTTCCGATGGAACCATTGAGCATGTGCGCTAATCCTGTTGTTGACAGTAACAAGGCTAATGTCCCAACAATTATTCGACCCGTAGCCCTTGAATCCTCAGGAACCCTAAACAATCTAAAGGCGAAATAGATTAAAACTATTGGAGCAAAAAATCCGACTCGACCAACACCGCCATAAATTGCCGAATACACACTGCGACCCACTGCATTGTCTGAGTTAAACCAGGTACCTGCAGTTGCAATAAGAGCGAGAATTAAAATGAGAAATGCTAGGCCATCGCGTTGATGAGCAGGATCTAGATCACGAGCACCTCGTGCTATAAAACGAACACCGCTTCCTAAAGATTTCGCGATAAAACGCCACAGTGAAGAAAGGCCACGACCTAGAGCTGCGCCTACCGCTCCAGTCTTACTCTTTGCCTTTTTCCTTTTAGCCACACGCACGATCGTAAAGGGTGAACAAATTGGAACCTACTAGGCGCGCCGTTCTTTAAACTTCAATAACGACAGGGACAATCATCGGCTTTCTACGATGCTCTCCGCCTACCCAACCACCAATAGTTTTTCTCACTATCTGTGAGAGCTGATGGGTGCCGTTATTGCCATCGGCAACCGCGGTTGCAAGCGCTTTCTCAATTCTCATCTTTACCTCATCAAACATCGCTGCATCCTCATTAAAGCCACGAGCATGAATATCAGGACCTGCAACTATTTTTCCACTTTGCGAATCAATAACAACAATGCAGGAGATAAAGCCTTCTTCGCCAAGAATTCGTCGATCCTTCAATGAACTTTCAGTAATGTCACCGATGCTTTGTCCATCAACAAAAACAAATCCAACCGGAACAGCTCCGACAATCTCGGCTTCATGATTGATCAAATCAATAACAACACCATTATCAACGATAAATGTATTGCTTCTAGAAACCCCTGACTGAATAGCTAATTCAGCGTTTGCCTTCATGTGACGCCACTCGCCATGGATTGGCATTACATACTTGGGCTTAACAATGTTGTAGCAGTACAGCAACTCACCTGCAGCTGCATGTCCAGAAACATGTACCATGGCATTTGCCTTGTGAACTACCTTTGCGCCAAAACGTGTTAACTCATTAATTACCCTAAAGACTGAGTTTTCATTTCCTGGAATCAGTGATGATGCCAAAATTACAGTATCGCCCTCGCCTACCCGAATTTGCTGATCCCCATTAGCCATACGAGATAAGGCGGCCATCGGTTCACCTTGTGAGCCTGTACAGATTAAAACAACATTGTCATCGTACTGATCAAGATCTTTGGCATCGATAACAAGATCTGCTGGAACATGTAGATAACCCATATCCTCAGCAATCTTCATGTTGCGAACCATTGAACGGCCAATGAAGACAACTTTGCGACCATGTTGCGCAGCGATATCGATAACTTGCTGAACGCGATGCACATGAGAAGAAAATGACGCAACGATTACGCGGCGTCTGGTCGAAGCGATTACGCGATTGAGGGCGGGCATAATTTCACGTTCCGAAGGGGTAAAACCCGGAACATCAGCGTTAGTTGAATCCACCATAAAAAGATCCACACCTTGCTCGCCAAGACGGGCAAAGGTTCGCAGATCTGTAATCCGACCATCTAATGGAAGCTGGTCCATCTTGAAATCACCTGTTGCAAGTACTCGACCAGCATCTGTATTGATGACAACAGCTAACGCATCTGGGATCGAGTGATTAACGGCGACAAACTCAAGAGTAAATGGTCCAATATCTTCGGTACCGCCTTCGCGAACCTCACGAGTCAATGGCGAAATTCTGTGCTCTTTCAACTTCGCAGTGATAAGGGCCAATGTCAGCGCAGATCCGTAAATCGCAATATCTCCACGTTCACGCAGTAGATAAGGAACTGCACCGATGTGATCTTCATGTCCATGTGTGAGAAAGATTCCGACCACATCATGAAGGCGGTCTCTGATGTAGGAAAAATCAGGCAAAATCAGGTCGATGCCTGGTTGGGTATCTTCAGGAAACAAAACACCGCAGTCGACAATAAGTAACTTGGATTTATACTCAAAGACCGTCATATTGCGGCCAATTTCAGTTAATCCACCAAGGGCAACTATTCGCAAACCACCATCAACTAAAGCAGGCGGCGTACTGAGATTTGGATGTGGATGATTCATTAGTTAACTGCGACGCCGCCAGCGCGCAGATCCTCACGCAGTTGCGCTATCTGAGCCTCTGTTGCATCGACGAGTGGAAGACGAGTGTGGCCACCTGGTAGGCCCATTAGTGTGAGTGCGGCTTTGGTAAGAATTGCACCTTGTGTGCGGAAGGTACCTGTGAATACAGGCAGAAGTTTTTGATGTATCTCTAATGCACGCGTTGAGTTTCCTGCAAACCATGCATCTAGAAGCTCCCGAAGATCCTTACCAACTGTATGGCCACACACAGATACAAATCCAACGGCACCAACTGAGAGCAATGGGAGGTTAAGAATGTCATCGCCAGAATAAATCGGAATTCCACAGCGCTTAATCACCCATGATGTAGAGGCGACATCTCCCTTTGCATCCTTCAAGGCAACGATGCGTGGGTGCTCAAATAGGCGCACAATTGTGTCAGGTTCGATTGGAACACCGGTGCGACCCGGAATGTCATACATCATCATCGGAAGATCGGTTGCATCTGCAACTGCACGGAAATGAGCTTCGATTCCTGCTTGTGGTGGCTTGTTGTAATACGGTGTAACAACTAATAAACCATCTGCTCCAGCGTTTTCAGTTCGCTTGGCTTGATTGATTGAATACTCAGTTTCATTATCGCCGGCACCAGATAAGACCTTTATCTTTGGTCCAACAGCGTTTCGAACAACGCGAATGATCTCCTCTTTTTCCGAGGATTTAGTAGTTGGCGCCTCACCCGTTGTTCCATTGACCACGATTCCATCATGTCCATTGGCGACTAGGTGCGCGGCAAGGGTTTCAACTCCTGCCCAATCGATGGCACCATCCTTTGTAAAGGGAGTGACCATCGCGGTCAAAAGACGTCCAAAAGGAGCAGGCGTTGTCATGCCTCCAACTCTACCCGTATTAAGGGGCGATTCGTCCAGACTTTTCAAAGGCTCCGTATGTAAGCGGCATTAATTTGGCAAATTCTGCTTCCATTTTCTCGGCAACCATCTCAATTTCACGCTGAGGGTAGCTAGGAAAGTGTGAGCCTTCGCGGGCTGTACGCAAGGATAAAAAGTTCATTAATGCACGTGCATTCATAGAGACATACATCGATGAGTAGGTAGCTACAGGTAAAACTGCACGTGCAACTTCACGGGCAACCCCCGCATCCAACATCTTCTTGTAACTTTCATAGGCAGCAACATATGCAATCTTCATTGACTCAACCGTTATATCAAACTGCTCTTTTGTGCCATCTACAAATGTATAAGCACCAGTCTTTCCAATCTGGATCAACTTTCGATCAGCAGATGGAATATAGAAAACCGGCTTGAGTTCGCGGTAGCGTCCACTTTCCTCGTTATAGGAGGCGATGCGATGGCGCATAAATTCGCGGAAAACAAATATTGGTGCAGAGACAAAGAAGGTCATTGATGTGTGCTCAAATGGTGAACCATGACGCTCGCGAGCAAGGTAGTTGATCAATCCCGCTGAACGTGCTGGATCTTCACCAATCTCATCCAATGATTGTTCGCCCGCTGTTGACACACGTGCAGCCCAAATGACATCGGCATCACTAGCGCTAGATTTAACTAATTCAACAGTTACATCATCTCGGTAAATAATCTCTTCACTCATGGAGGCACCCTATCTATGTGCCCCTATCGACTCTTGGATTTATACGGCACAATAGCCGCGTGTCCAGAGTTGCCTCCACCACTTTCAGGGACTCCATGAGTGTTTCCATCACGGTGGGTGCTTATGGGGTGGCTTTTGGGGCGGCAGCTGTTGCCAATGGATTCACCGTTGTTCAAGCTTGTCTCTTGTCATTACTGACATTTTCAGGGGCATCGCAATTTGCAGTAGTTGGAGTCATTGGTGCAGGTGGATCAGCGATTAGTGCAATTGCAACCGCATCATTGCTCGGAGTCAGAAACGCTCTATATGGAGTAATAATGGCACCGCATTTAAAGGTAAAAGGTTTGAAACGGGTTGTTGCTGCACAAATAACAATTGATGAATCAACTGGTGTTGCTCTTGGTCAAGAGCCACGTGGAATCGATGCCATGCGCAAAGGTTTTTGGTACACCGGCATTGGAGTTTTTGTCTTCTGGAATCTCTTTACTTTGGCTGGTGCCTTAGGTGCACAAGCTATGGGCGATGTTCGCGCCTTTGGCTTGGATTCGGCGGTTCCTGCGGCATTTTTAGGTTTGATCTGGCCTCGATTAACTGGAAATTTTGAGCGTGCACTAGCCGTTGGCTGCGCGCTCTTTGCAATAGCAATGACACCAATACTTCCAGCAGGGTTACCAATTATTGCAACAGCCTTTATCGCAATTGCAGTTGGGTTAAAGCGATGACGGTCCAGATTATGACAACACTGTGGATAGCAACCCTTGGAACCAGCCTTATTGCATTCCTGCTGAAGTATTCAGGGCATTCAGTACCTGAGCGGTGGCTGTCACACCCTAAGGTTCAAAGGATCAACGCTCTTATTCCTATCGCACTTTTGAGCGCATTAGTCGCGGTTCAAAGCTTTTCAGAAAAGTCCCAACTTGTGATTGACCAGCGAGTGGTTGGTTTATCGGTTGCGATTGTTGCGCTCCTTTTAAAGGCGCCCTTTCCAATAGTGGTGCTCTCCGCAGCGATTTCATCAGCTGCGGTCTACAACTGGCTTTAGATAATTCCTAAAGATTGAAGTTTGGCCTTCAGATCATTATCAGATGGTTCAGTCAGATGAGTTCCATCAGAGAAGACAATCACTGGAATCGATTTTGCTCCACCGTTGATCTCAATAACTTTGTCGGCAGCTGTTACATCTGCATCAGTATCAATTTTTGTATACTCAATATTGAGCTCTTTCAATAGTCGCTCTGATCTACGGCAATCTCCGCACCAATCAGCACCATACATAGTGATTTGATCTTTAGACATTGGTTGCTCCTTAAATGAATTTTTCGAGGCCAAGGGTTAGGCCTGGGGTGTTAATAATTTTGCGTACTCCAAGAATAACTCCTGGCATAAATCCTGCACGGTCAATTGAATCGTGACGAATGGTTAAGGTCTCCCCTAATCCACCAAACAAAACCTCTTGGTGAGCAACCAATCCACGAGCACGAACTGAGTGCACTGGAATATCGCCAACTAGCGCGCCGCGCGCACCATCTAATGCTGTTGTTGTTCCATCAGGCATTGCACCAAGGCCTGCCTCTTTGCGTGCAGCGCTCATTAACTTTGCGGTACGTGCCGCTGTTCCCGATGGTGCATCTATCTTTGCAGGGTGATGAAGTTCGATAATTTCAGCAGATTCAAAGTAACGGGCAGCTTTTGCTGCAAACTCCATCATCAATACCGCACCAATTGCAAAGTTAGGAGCGATAAGAACACCGACTAATGGGTTTTGAGCTAACCACCCATTAACGGTTGCAAGCTTGGCATCATCAAATCCAGTTGTTCCAACAACTACGTTCATTCCATTATTAATGAGAAATTCAAGATTACTCATCACGCTATCTGGAGTCGTGAAATCAACAACAACGTGGGCTGCAGAGCCCTTGAGTTGCTCAAGAGAATCGCCCATATCAAGGGCTGCAACAAGTGCTAGTCCATCTGCCGCTTCAACAGCCTTGACAACTTCAGAGCCCATCCGACCACGAGCACCTAAGACGGCAACATTGATCATTTGCTTAACACCTTCTCAAACTTTGACTCCGATTTAAATGGTCCCACAAGAGCAAGGGTAGGCGTTTTACTCAGAAAGGCGCTAGCAATTTCCTTAATGTCTGTGTCATTTACGCGTGAGATCGCCTTAAGAATCTCATCAAAGTCCATAACGTGTCCGTACACAATCTCATTCTTGCCGATTCGGCTCATACGAGAACCTGAATCCTCTTGGCTCAAAACTAATGAGCCGCGAACGGCACCCTTAGCGCGTTCAATCTCTTCATGTGACATTCCATTATCTGCAACATCAGCTAGAACCTCGCGAATGATTTCAACAACTTCAATCGCCTTAGCTGGATTACATCCAGCGTAGAAACCAATTTGTCCGCTGCCTGCAAACTGTTGCGCATATGCATAGACGGAGTATGCAAGTCCTCGTTTTTCACGGATCTCTTGGAACAATCGGGATGACATTCCCCCACCAAGTGCAGATGCCAAGATACCCATGGCAAAACGGCGATCATCATGACGGGCAACGCCCTCCATGCCATAGAACATATGTGCTTGTTCAGTTGGTCGTGAAATAAGTCCAACTGATCGCTGAGGGCTCTTACGTACCAGAGTGTTTGGGCGAATAACTGGAGCACCGGTTACATCCAAGAAACCATCCTGAGAAAGTGCAGCCTCAACCATCGCAACTACCTTTTTATGCTTAATATTTCCCGCAACTGCCACAACTAAATCCTGCGGCAAATAACGCTTCTTGTAGTAGTTAAAGACTGAGTTACGAGACATGTTGTTAATTGAATCAATTGTGCCAAGAATTGGGCGGCCCAATGGAGTATCTCCGTAATAGGTTTCAGCGTATAGATCATGAACTAGATCGCTGGGATCATCATCACGCATAGCAATCTCTTCAAGAACTACCTTGCGTTCTGCATCTACATCAAGTGCTGCGACAACAGAGGATGTAATCAGATCAGAGACAACATCAATTGCCATTGGCAGATCTGTATCAATTACGCGTGCATAAAAGCAGGTGTACTCCTTGCTTGTAAAAGCATTCATCTCGCCACCAACTGATTCGATGGAAGAGGAGATCTCTAAAGCATTTCGTCGCTTGGTTCCCTTGAACAGTAAATGCTCTAGAAAGTGAGAAGCCCCAGCAACGGCCGGGGTTTCATCACGTGAACCAACATTTACCCAGATACCAATCGCGGCGCTGCGTACCGAAGGAACCTCTTCAGTAACGATACGCAGACCGCTAGGTAATACTGAACGACGAACGCTCATTTATTCAGCTGAACCAGTTGATCCATCTTCAAGTACAGGAACCAAGGAGAGCTTGCCCTTTGGATCGATCTCGCCGATTTCTACCTGGATCTTGTCGCCAACCTTCATAACCTCTTCAAGGTTTTCAATACGCTTTCCACCATGCATCTTGCGAATCTGAGATACATGGAGCAAGCCATCTTTACCTGGCATCAATGAGATGAATGCACCAAACGCTGCAAGCTTCACAACGGTACCTAGGTAACGCTCGCCAACCTCTGGCATCTGTGGGTTTGCAATCGCATTGATCTGTGCGCGAGCCGCCTCTGCTGAAGGACCATCAGTTGCACCGATGTAAATAGTTCCATCATCTTCGATAGAAATATCTGCACCTGTCTCATCTTGGATCTGGTTAATAATCTTGCCCTTAGGTCCGATTACCGCACCGATCTGATCAACTGGAATCTTTACAGAGATAATGCGAGGAGCAAATGGGCTCATCTCATCTGGAGCATCGATAGCCTCATTCATGACATCGAGAATTGCAAGACGGGCTTCCTTTGCCTGCAAAAGTGCACCTGCAAGAACTGATGCCGGAATTCCATCTAGCTTTGTATCCAGCTGCAACGCTGTAACAAAATCCTTTGTTCCAGCAACCTTGAAGTCCATATCTCCAAATGCATCTTCTGCACCCAAGATATCTGTCAAAGCAACGTACTCAACCTTGCCATCGACATCATCTGAAATCAGACCCATTGCAATACCTGCAACTGGAGCACGTAGTGGAACACCTGCGTTAAACAGTGCAAGTGTTGAAGCACAAACAGAGCCCATAGATGTTGAACCATTTGAACCAAGGGCTTCAGAGACCTGACGGATTGCGTAAGGGAACTCTTCGCGAGTTGGTAGAACTGGAATCAAGGCACGCTCAGCAAGAGCACCGTGGCCGATTTCGCGACGCTTAGGTGTACCAACACGACCGGTTTCACCAGTTGAATATGGTGGGAAGTTGTAGTTGTGCATGTAACGCTTGTGATTTTCTGGGTTCAAAGTATCGAGCTGCTGCTCCATCTTTAACATGTTGAGAGTTGTGATTCCAAGAATCTGTGTCTCTCCACGCTCGAAGATCGCTGAACCGTGTACGCGAGGAATTACCTCTACCTCTGCAGACAAGGCACGAATATCGCGAAGTCCGCGACCATCGATACGGATCTTGTCGCGCAATACACGCTGACGTACAAGCTTTTTGGTCAATGAACGGAAGGCTGCAGGAACTTCCTTTTCACGTCCTTCAAATTGCGCGCTTACTGATTCCTTTACAGAAGCAGAGATCTCATCGATCTTTGTTTCGCGCTCTTGCTTACCAACAATTGTTAGCGCCTTTGCAAGATCATCCTTAGCTGCCTTTTCGACAGCTGCAAATACATCATCCTGGTAATCCAAGAAGACTGGGAAATCTGCAGTTGGCTTTGCGGCAACCTTTGCAAGCTTTGCTTGTGCATCACAGAGAATCTTGATGAATGGCTTAGCCGCATCAAGTCCTTGTGAAACAACCTCTTCAGTAGGTGTTGGTGCGCCACCCTTGATCAATTCAATGGTGCGCTCAGTGGCCTCTGCTTCAACCATCATGATTGCAACATCATCCTTAGTTACGCGACCTGCAACAACCATGTCAAAGACCGCGTTAGCAACCTGTGAGTGGTTAGGGAATGCAACCCACTGACCATCAATCAAAGCAACGCGAACGCCACCGATTGGACCAGAGAATGGTAGACCTGCAAGTTGTGTAGACATTGATGCAGCGTTGATCGCAATAACGTCATACATGTGATCTGGATCGAGCGCCATTACCGTCACAACGATCTGAACCTCATTACGAAGTCCCTTTACAAATGATGGCCGCAATGGGCGGTCGATCAAACGACAGGTAAGAATTGCATCCTCTGATGGTCGACCTTCGCGACGGAAGAATGATCCTGGGATACGACCAACTGCATACATCTTCTCTTCAACATCAACTGTCAAAGGAAAGAAATCAAATTGATCCTTGGGTGTCTTTGATGCGGTTGTCGCTGAGAAGATCATTGTTTGATCATCTAGGTAAACCGCTGCAGCTCCTGCTGCTTGGCGCGCTAGGCGTCCTGTTTCAAAACGAATCTCTCGTTTTCCAAATTTTCCGTTATCAATAACTGCAACGGCTGACTGAACCTCTTGACCCTCCATGGGTCCTCCTCTTTGTAGATTGAAAACACAACAGAATTGTTGAGTTTTTTAATCTGCTCAAGACGCAAGAGTCTTCGATCGAAGTTCACGCGCTCT
>CAMDCL010000034.1 GCA_945890205.1 Bifidobacterium breve
CTGGCACAAACTGTTGTTGCCACTTGGTATGGATGTGGTGGAACAAAAGCAGATTCACCTGAGATTGTTATTCAGGGTGGTCCTGCACGAAATGCATCGTACTCAACCAAGATTGCTCTAGAGATAAATGCCAAACTGCCTAACGCTGTTATTGTTGAATCAGCTGGTGACAACTTAGATGGAGCGACCTGGATTGCGCAGAACATGCACCATGATGCGCCTCCCCTAATGATGTGGGCGGGGCTTTAACTCTGAGTTGAGAAAACAAAAATCTCCCTTCTCGCACATTTACTGTGTGAGAAGAGAGATATCAGTGGTAGCCCCGAAGGGATTCGAACCCTCGTAGCTGGCTTGAGAAGCCAGAGTCCTAGGCCGCTAGACGACGGGGCCCTAGTACGTTTATTCGCTGGGGTACCAGGACTCGAACCTAGACTTACTGAACCAGAATCAGCAGGGCTGCCAATTACCCCATACCCCAAGGCTGTAAAGCCTTGTACTGCAATGGCAAAGAATACCAGCGGTTTTAGAGCGCCAATCCCGCGTTAATGCGCAGTAAACAGGCCTCTTTACCCAGTAACTCCATTGATTCAAATAATGGTGGCGAAATGGTGCTGCCAGTAGTCGCAATACGTAGCGCGGTAAAGGCGATACGCGGCTTCAGCGCCATCTCTTCAATTAAGGATGCGCGAAGCACAGCTTCGATATTTGTGTGAGTCCAATCAGAGACTGTCTCTAGCTCCTTAACTGAACGCTTCAGAATCTCTTTAGAGCCATCATCTGTGATCTTTGAAACCGATTCGGTATCTACCGCAAAGTTTGTAGTAAACAGGAACTTGAGCATCTTTGGAACCTCATTGAGCATGATGATGCGCTCTTGAATCAAGGGCAGAGCCCTCTTTACTAGTTCGATCTCAGTATCTGTTCCGGTGATGATATTGGCTTTAGTGAGAAATGGTAGTGACCACTTCAAGAACTCATCTAAAGTCAAGGCACGGATCTTGTCACCATTGATCGCTTCAAGCTTTTTCATATCAAAGCGTGCAGGTGATGAGTGAACCTTTTCAACTGTAAACATCTCGGTTAGTTGCTTCATGGTGATGTTCTCTAGATCATCTCCAGGAGACCAACCAAGTAGAGCTAAGTAGTTACAGATCGCCTCTGGCAAAAATCCCATCTCGCGATACCAGGCGATTGAAACCTCACCATTGCGCTTTGAAAGCTTTGCATTGTCCTGCCCCATAACAAATGGAAGGTGTGCAAATACTGGGTAATCTTCAAGTGAAACACCCATCGCTTGATACACGCGAATCTGGCGAGGGGTAGAGGAGAGTAGATCTTCTCCACGCAGTACGTGGGTGACTTTCATCAAGATGTCATCGACTGCAACGGCAAGTGTGTACAGAGGTGAGCCATCGGCACGGACCAATACAAAGTCAGGAACAAAGTTGTGATCAAAGGTGACATCTCCGCGGATCAAATCTGTAAAGGTGGTGTTTCCATCAGGCATACGCATGCGGACTACCGCTCCACGACCTTCAGTTTTATAGGCAGCGATCTGCGCATCTGTTAAATCACGGCAATGGCCGTTGTAGCCAGGTGCAACATTGGCTTTGCGTTGTGCTTCGCGAACAGCTTCAAGCTCATCAGGTGAGCAGTAGCAGTGGTAAGCATCCTTTTGATCTAAAAACTTTTGTGCCCAGTGTGCGTAAATATCTAGACGTTGTGATTGTAGGTATGGACCGTTGTCGCCGCCGACCTCTGGGCCCTCATCCCAATCAAGGCCTAGCCACTTTAAAGTATCAATGGCTGCGTTGATGTACTCATCTGTAACGCGGGTTGTATCTGTATCTTCGATACGGAATAAGAATGTTCCGCCTGTGTGACGAGCATATGCCCAATCAAAGAGCGCGGTTCGGATATTTCCTACATGCAGATCTCCAGTTGGAGATGGCGCGAAGCGAACCTTTACCTTCTTACTCATTACTTTGCACTGACCTTGTTAGTTAGTTCGCCGAGACCTTCAATAGCCATTGTTGCCTTTTCGCCGGCAACCATTGGGCCAATACCAGCAGGGGTTCCGGTCAAGATGATGTCACCTGGCAACAGGGTCATAACGCGAGAAACAAAGTTAATAATTGTTGGGACATCAAAGATCATGTCGCTGATCGAAGCCGATTGTTTTATCTCACCGGCAATTGTTGCGGTGATCTTTTGTGTGCCCGGAACAAAGTCGGTATCAATCCAGGGACCAATTGGGCAGAAGGTGTCAAAGCCCTTGGCACGGGTCCATTGACCATCCTTCTTTTGAAGATCGCGTGCAGTTACATCATTTGCGATGGTGTAACCAAAGATCACATCGTTAACCCGTTCTACCGGAACATCTTTGCAAATTCTACCGATCACAATTGCAAGCTCTGCCTCATGATCAATCCGCTCTGACATATCGGGCCACACGATTGTGTCATTGGGGCCGATTACAGATGTGTTTGGCTTCAAGAAAATAATCGGTTCATCGGGAACAACCCCGCCCATTTCAGCTGCGTGATCGGCGTAGTTTTTGCCAACACAGACAACCTTTGACCTAGGAATAATTGGCGCTAATAGGCGAACCTTGTTGAGTTCGATCTTTGCTGCAGTCTTCTGGATCCCTGAATAAATCGGATCTCCGCTAATGATGTTGATAGTTGCATCATCCTCAAGGACTCCGAAGAGGGGGTCTTGGCCTAGGCCAGCATCAGGACCAGGGGTGAATCGAACAATGCGCATTGTTCAATTCTATCCTTACTCTGCGTCCTCAATCTCTTCTTCTAGCCGCTCAACCAAAACAGATGAGATTCTACGTCGACGGCCTTGTGGGCGCTCTGAAGTAATTGCCCAGCCCTCCCACGAGATTGTAGATCCAGCGATAGGAACACGGCCTAGCTTCTGCGCCATTAATCCACCAACGCTATCGATATCTTCATAATCACTTTTTTCAATTTCGATCTTTAACTCATCAGCTAAATCTTCAATATGAAGGGTTGCTTTAGCGCGAGCCTTATCTGGAGAAAGCCACTCAAAATCCTCATCTCCATCATCAAACTCATCCTCAATCTCACCGACGATCTCTTCGATAATATCTTCGATTGTGATGATGCCTGCGGTTCCACCGTACTCATCGACAACGATGGCAAGGTGAATCTGATTCTTTTGCATATCTTTCAATAACTCATCGGCCATCTTGATCTCAGGAACAAAGTTAGCTGGACGCATATGCATTTCGACGCTTTCACTGTGCTCCGCCTCGTGGTGATCTAAGGCGCGCTTTGCAAGATCCTTTACATACACAATTCCAACGATGTTATCGATGCTGTCGCCAATAACTGGAATACGTGAATAACCGCTTCGAAGCGCAAGGGATAAACCTTGACGCAAGCTCTTGTCCTTTTCTACCCACACCATGTCGGTGCGAGGAACCATAAGCTCGCGAACAATGGTGTCACCTAACTCAAATACAGAGTGAATCATCTCGTGCTCATCTGACTCAACGAGACCACGTTCATGTGCCTGATCTACAAGGTCGCGCAGCTCTGCTTCAGAGGTAAATGGACCGGAGCGAAAACCCTTACCTGGAGTCAATGCATTTCCGACAGAGATAAGAATCTTGGTGACCGGGCCCAGTAAGAAGGCCAATCCGTAGGCAACGATAATTCCGTAACGGGCGTACTTGTGTGGTTGCTGCTTTCCTAGTGTACGAGGACCGACTCCGACAACGACATATGAAAGTACAACCATGATCGCCACAGTTAATGCCATCGCCTGGGCAGATGGGTAGTTACGAAGCAAGATAACCGCTAATAAAACAGTTGCCGTGAACTCGCATAGCTTTCGAACAAGCAGAATTACATTCAGGTACCGCGCAGGTTGAGCGCTGTACTTGCGAAGCAAGGCTCCTCCTCGCTTGCCTTCAAGCTCATCAATAACAACGCGAGAGATCGATGTAAGCGCTGACTCACTCGCTGCTAGAAACCCTGCAAATACCAGCAGAAGTATGATGCTAACTATTGCTATCGGACTCATGATCTCTTTTCCCATTCGGTGACTATTTTTTCCTGCAAATCAAACATAACTTTCTCTTCAACCTTGTCAGCATGGTCATAGCCGATAATGTGGAGCAAACCATGTGTAGCCAAGATGTAGATCTCATGTTCTGTTGAATGACCTTGATTTAATGCTTGTGCAGCTGCAACTACTGGACTAATGACGATATCTCCAAGTGTTACCGCTTCACCTGGCTCTTCAGGCATATCCATCGGAAATGAGAGAACATCGGTTGTTCCTGGCTCATCCATCCACTTGATATGTAGCTCTGTCATGTAATCATCTTCAACAAAGGCGATATTTAAATCACATTCAGGGTTCAGCTCCAAGGCATTCATCGCGTGTGTCATCAGGGATGTCATTTCAGTTGCTGGAACTAACTGCCCTGAAGTATTAGTAACTTCAATTGTCATTTATGGCCGAATCGGACGCAATGCTTGTCGTTGTTCATCAAATCTGTCATACGCCCTGACGATGTCACCGATCAAGCGGTGACGGACAACATCCTCGGCGGTTAGCTCTAGGAATGCGATGTCATCAATATCCTTCAAGATATCTCTAATGACACGAAGCCCGGAGCTTTGACCACTAGGTAGATCGATCTGGGTGACATCACCTGTTATGACCATCTTTGAGCCAAAGCCAAGACGGGTAAGAAACATCTTCATCTGCTCAGGTGTTGTGTTTTGTGCCTCATCCAAAATAACAAATGCATCATTTAATGTGCGACCGCGCATGAATGCAAGTGGGGCAACCTCAATGACACCGGTCTGCATAAGACGTGGAATCGAATCGATATCAATCATGTCATGCAGTGCATCAAATAATGGACGCAGGTAAGGATCAATCTTCTCGCTTAAAGTTCCGGGTAAGAAACCAAGGTGCTCCCCCGCCTCTACCGCTGGGCGGGTCAGGATAATTCTGTTGATCTTCTTGGCATTTAATGCAGCAACAGCCATCGCCATCGCAAGGTATGTCTTACCTGTACCTGCAGGGCCAATTCCAAAGGTAATTGTGTGATCCTCAATGGCATCAACGTAGCGCTTTTGATTTGCAGTCTTTGGGCGAATTGTTCGTCCGCGATTGCTAACGATGTTAAGGGACATGACTTCAGCCGGATGATCAACTGGCTTGTGCTCCAACATTTCAATAGCACGGGTCACAGCATCCACATTTAAGATATTTCCACTACGAATAACAACCATCAACTCGTTGAAGAGATTTTCAAGCTTGGCGCAATCTGTGTGTGGGCCTCTCAGGGTTATTTCATTTCCGCGAACGGTGATGTTGACCGAAGGAAAGGCGGCTTCGATTGTTGTTAAATTGTCATCATGCGGACCAACAACAGCAACCATCGGAATGGCGGTAGGTACGGTGATTAGCGTTCGCTCCATATAAGGGTAAATCTATCTTTAACCGGGTGGCCATGCCATTGGGCGGCCACCCAATAGATGTAGATGAGCGTGGAAAACACTCTGCCCAGCCTCAGCACCGGTGTTAAACACGGTTCGGTACCCATTAAGGCCTCGTTCCGTTGCGATCTGGTCAGCGGCTAAAAAGAGCTCTGCGGTGATGGTCGCGCTATTGCGTGCAATACCTGCAGCGTTTTCTGTATGCAATGTAGGAATCAATAAAACATGTGTAGGTGCTTGTGGGTTGAGATCATTGAATGCAACCACATTCTCATTGCGAAAAACGATCTCAGCAGGGATGTGGCCTTCAATAATCTTACAAAAAATACAGTTGGGATCTAAGGCCACGTAATTACCATACCCTCAAAAGTGCAGAAACCGCTGATACCGCTGCGATTCCTGCATGTGCAGATCGAAGTATTGGACGTCCCATGAGCGCAACCTTTGCTCCCGCCGACTCAAAGGCTGCAAGCTCTTCATCACTTATCCCACCTTCTGGGCCAATGATGATCAACAAGGTTTGCACATTGTGTGAGGAGATTTGATCAGACAATTTATGTGATGCGCTTTCATGAAAAACGATTGCAAGATCACTTAACTCAATCGCTTCACAGATCTGCGCCGTGGTTGCAAGCTCTAAAACTTGCGGAATTCTAAATCGTCGTGACTGCTTGCTAGCCTCACGTGCGGTAATTGCAAACTTATCTGTGCCCTTACCAATACTGCGACTTGCTGACCACGGAACAATACGATCAACACCAGACTCGGTTAAAAGTTCAATCGCCTCTTTAGAACGATCTCCCTTGGGTAGGGCTTGAACAACTGTAATAGTTGTTGGCAAAGCTTCTTGATAACCTGAATCCATAACCTGAACCTGCATAGATCTCTTTGAAACTTCAAGAGCCTTTACGTGTGACCAGGCACCATTGCCATCACTGAGCATAAATTCAGCACCTGCTTGCATCCGCAAAACACGAATCGCATGATTGGCATCCTCATTTGCAAATTGGTAGGTGCTACCAACAGTTGTTGGCAGATCATCCACAAAAAAGAGTGTAAACATTACTTGTTAAATACTCCCTTAAGTTTGCTGAAGATCGATCCATCCTGACCCTTTACATGGGCATCACTGGATTTTTCTCCACGCAGATCTGCAAATTTACGCAGCAGGGCTTCTTCCTCTTTGTTAAGTTTTGTCGGAATATGTACCTCAACATGAACAATTAAGTCACCACGGTCGCCACGTCGCAATCGGGTCATTCCCTTACCCTTGATAACAATAGGGGTCCCGCTCTGTGTACCCGGCTTTATCTGTACATCTACCGGTCCATCAAGTGATTCAACGGTAACGGTTGTACCCAGTGATGCTGCCACCATGCTGATATCGATCTGCATATGCAGAGTGTCACCATCTCGTACTAAGTACTCGTGGCGCTCTTCAACAATTTCAACATACAGGTCACCAGCTGGACCGCCCCCTGCACCAACTTCTCCACGGCCCGACATTTGAATTCTGTTTCCGGTCTCAACACCAGCTGGAATCTTTACATCAATTGTTTGACGGCTTCGAACACGTCCTTCTCCGGCGCATTCGCGACAAGGGCTCTTAATGACGCTGCCATATCCCTGGCATGCATTACATGGACGTGATGTCATCACCTGGCCGATAACTGAACGAACTACCTGCTGAGTTTCACCTTGACCCTTACATGACAGACACATCTCTGGATGATCACCATCTTGGCAACCAGTACCGGTGCACTTGGGACACACAACCGCAGAATCAACTGTAATTTCACGTTCTGTTCCAAAGCATGCTTCATTCAGGTCTACTTGAATACGAATCAGTGAGTCTTGGCCTGCACGTGTGCGTGGTCGTGGACCACGAGATCCGCCACCACCAAAGAATGCATCCATGATGTCGCTAAAGCCGCCACCAAAGTTTGCGCCACCAAATCCGCTGCCACCCATGTCATAGCTCTGACGCTTTTGTGGATCACTCAAAACATCGTATGCCTCTGTGACCTCTTTAAACCTTTCCTGTGTTTTAGGATCAGGATTTACATCTGGGTGTAGTTCACGTGCAAGTTTGCGATAAGCCTTTTTAATCTCATCTGCGGTTGCACCTTTGGTAACACCTAAAGTTTGGTAATGATCAGCCACTTACGCACCTTCAGTAATAAAACGTCCGACATATCGAGCAACCGCATCAACGGCGGCGATAGACCCTGCGTAATCCATACGAGTTGGTCCAAGAACTCCAAGAGCGCCAATCTGTCCTGATTCGAGGCCATAACCAACTGTCACCAAGGAGGTAGCCTGAAGATTTGCTTCAGTCTGTTCGCTACCGATTCGAACATGCACAGTTGGATGAACCTCATTGAGCAAACTTAATAAGACAACCTGTTCTTCAAGCGCCTCTAAAATCGGCGACAGGGTTAACCCTAAATTCTCACCAGATCGCGCCAAGTGCGCTGTTCCTGATATCGCCATCTTGTCACGGCTGGGCTGTTCACCTATTACTGGATATGAAACAACAGCAACCTGCTTTGTAATATCTGCCAACAACTTTGCAGATTTCTTTAGTAACTCCTCAAGATCATTAGAACCTTCTAGAAATGTTTCAATAGCGCGACGCTCTGCACCCGATAGCGGCTTAACCGTTGCAAGCTTGTCTACAAATACTCGATACCCCAAATCTGTTGGAATTCGCCCAGCGCTGGTGTGGGGTTGAATAATCAATCCCTCATCTTCAAGTACAGCCATCTCATTGCGAATCGTGGCAGGTGAGATTCCCAAACCATGACGCTCGGCGATTGATTTTGAGCCGACAGGTTCTTGGGTCGCAACGTACTCATCGACAATTGCGCGGAGGATTTCTAGACGACGTGATGACATTTGCTCTAAGAGTACTAGATAGTTATTTCTCGCACGATTCGATCTGCGATCAAACGCCCCGCAGGGCTCAAGATCACACGATCGGCTTGCAACTCAATAAAACCATTGTCACGGTAGAGCGCTAAAACCTCTAACTGATGGGGTTCTAGTAGCTCAATCTGTAAACCTTCGCGCATACGAATTCCAAGCAGGATTGACTCATCCTTAATCTGCTCAGCGGTCAATTGCTCACAATCCAAAATAGGTGTTTCTCCTGCAAACACCTTTTGCTTATAAGTTGTTGGGTGCTTTACATTCCAGAAGCGTTTTGCATCAATATGTGAATGTGCACCAGGTCCTAACCCCCACCAGTTCTTGTTTTCCCAGTAAGCAATATTGTGTCTGCACTGGTGTCCTGGCTTAGACCAGTTTGAAAGTTCATACCAAGTAAGACCCTTTGCTTCGCACATCTGATCTACCAGCAGATACATATCCGCCATCAGATCATCATTGGGCATTGTTAAATCTCCGCGTTTGATCTGCGCGGCTAACTTGGTTCCAGTCTCAACAATTAATGCATATGCACTGATGTGATCGATATCCAAAGAAAGGGCGTTTTCAACTGTTTCACGCCAATCTTCCAGACTCTCCCCTGGTGTTCCATAAATCAAATCAACACTGATGGATTTAAAGCCTGCAGCCCGCGCCATGGTGATTGCTTTTTCAACATTAACTGGATTATGGGTGCGATCAAGAACAGCTAACACATGAGGTTTTGCAGATTGCATTCCAAATGAGATTCGATTAAATCCAACCTGTAGATACTCCGCTAACTTTTCAGCGGTAACTGAATCTGGGTTGGCCTCGAGAGTAATCTCGCAATCAGGGGTCAAACTATTGCGTGCCTTAATCGCGGTGATTACTCGACCTAAATCATGGGCGGGCAAAAGCGATGGTGTTCCCCCGCCAAAGAAGATAGTTGGTACTGGGTCGGTTGGTGCGGCAGCTAGCTCTTGCAACACCGCATCGATGTAATCACTGCTAACGATTTCAAGGGTTGCACCATCTTGTAGCTCTGATGGTGTGTAGGTATTGAAGTCACAGTAACCGCACCGCTTAATGCAGTACGGAATATGTACATAAAAAGAGAGCGTCATTGCCACGAAAATTCAGACTCGTTCAAGGTTGCTAGGCCTACCTGGGAGAAATTACTCTCTAAATAGCCGCCGTAATTTACTTCGCGGGCTAACCGTGATGCTTCAATAGAAACGTCATCAACTAAACCATTTCCTGTTCCAGCACCTTCGTACCACATAAAGTATGTGTCACCGATCTTGTGAATTGTTGGGTACCAGATAGCGGCTTCATCCCAATCACCACTATTGCCTCTGGTAAAAATCGGCCCAGACAAACTTCTTTCCCAATTAATCAAATCCTGACTGCGAGTAAGTCCGAAGTTCTCTGGGTAATCCAGATACTTCTGACATGCGCCATACGCCATGTAGTAGTAATCCCCTGACTGAAAAATTCTAAATGTAGCCGTGCTCTGTGAATCGATCTCACCTGGAACTTGGCTGGGTTTAAACACCATTTGTTCGGAATCTAGATCAAAATCGATTCCATTCTTACTAGTTCTTAAGAAAAGTTCCCACGAATCATTCTCTTTATTATGTCGTTGGAAAAAAAGATAAATTAATCCTTCATGAAATACAACTTCGGGAGCAATTGCATTTCTCAAGATCGGACCTTGTTGGTGCTTTTCGAAAGTATTCCCATCAACCGATATGGATAGCCCGATTGCATAACTACCTTGTTCATTAACTTCTTTAGCTGTGTAATAAAGATAAATTGAATCTTCTAGCACTATAGCTGCAGGATCTAATATGTGATCCGAGTCGTAATCTGAGGGATCCTTAGAGACCTTTACTATGGGTTCACTATTTGATTTATCCCAATCAACCCCATTAGCCAAGGTGAGCGACTGCTTCCATAAACCAATTTGGTCATGTCCCTCATCGCCTTGGCCACGAAAAAAGAAATACAAGGAGCCTTTGAACTCGAGAACATCAGGGTTTGCAACTAATCTGCTGTAAAAAGTACCTGGAGCTTTTGCTATGAATGGCTCGCTAGAAATTCGCTTGAATTTCATCTGTCTCTATTGCCCTGCTTTGCGAGCAGCCTTTACCTTTTCAATATCGGCATCGGTTGCAAGGGCTGCAACGAAGGCTTCTTGAGGAACTTCAACACGTCCCACCATCTTCATACGCTTCTTACCCTCTTTTTGCTTCTCCAAAAGCTTTCGCTTACGTGAGATATCTCCACCGTAACACTTGGCCAAAACATCTTTACGGATCGCACGGATGCTTTCGCGAGCAATAATGCGAGCACCGATTGCAGCTTGGATAGGGACCTCGAACTGCTGGCGCGGAATAAGTTCGCGAAGTTTTCCAGTCATCATCACACCGTATGCGTACGCCTTATCGCGGTGAACAATTGCGCTAAATGCATCAACGGCTTCACCTTGCAACAAGATGTCGACCTTTACCAAGTTACCCTCGGCATCGCCTTTTTCCTCATAATCTAAGGATGCATAACCCTTTGTACGGCTCTTGAGCTGATCAAAGAAATCAAAGACGATCTCTGCCAACGGAAGGTCGTAACGGATCTCAACACGATCCTCAGAGATGTAATCCATTCCCAGCAATGTGCCACGACGATCTTGGCACAGTTCCATAATTGTTCCGATGAACTCTGCTGGGGCAAGAATTGTTGATTTAACAATAGGTTCAAAGACCGCTGCTACCTTTCCATCTGGAAACTCTGATGGATTTGTAACCCGTACCTCTTTGCCATCATCCATTGTTACGTTGTATACAACGTTTGGTGCTGTCGAAATAAGGTTAAGTTTGTGTTCACGCTCTAGTCGCTCACGCACGATCTCCATGTGCAGAAGACCCAAGAAGCCACAACGGAAACCAAAGCCGAGTGCTGCTGAGCTTTCAGGCTCATAAACAAGTGCGGCATCATTGAGCTGTAACTTATCTAAAGCTTCACGAAGTATTGGAAAGTCTGCACCATCTAAGGGGAACAAGCCTGAGAACACCATTGGCTTAGGATCTTTGTACCCAGAAAGTGCTGACTTTGTTGGGTTGTTGTAGGTAGTAATTGTGTCGCCTACGCGTGATTGGCGAACATCCTTCACGCCTGTAATTAAGTAGCCTACCTCGCCTACTCCAAGCCCCTTAGATGCCAATGGTTCTGGTGAGATAACACCAACCTCTAAAGCTTCATGACGCACACCGGTTGAGAACATCTGAATCTGTTCGCGCGGAGAAAGATGTCCATCAACGACGCGGACATAGGTCACAACACCACGGTAAGAGTCATAGACAGAGTCAAAGATCAATGCACGTGCTGGTGCATTTGCATCTCCTACTGGCGCTGGAATCTGAGCAACAATCTGATCCAAAAGATCTGCAACCCCATCGCCAGTCTTTCCAGATACACGTAAGCAATCTTCGGGTTGGCAGCCAATCAATTTGGCAAGCTCTGCAGCAAACTTTTCAGGTTGTGCGTTAGGTAGATCAATTTTATTGAGCACCGGAATAATCGTAAGGTTGTTCTCCATTGCAAGGTAAAGGTTTGCAAGGGTTTGGGCTTCAATTCCTTGTGCACAATCAACCAGCAGAACCGCACCTTCACATGCTGCTAGCGAGCGCGATACCTCGTAGGTAAAGTCAACGTGTCCAGGTGTATCGATCATGTTCAGGATGTACTCCTGACCATCAATTGATGAACGCCATGGCAGACGAACCGCCTGCGATTTAATGGTGATTCCACGTTCGCGTTCAATATCCATACGATCGAGATACTGTGCACGCATATTTCGTGCCTCTACAACCTCGGTGATACCCAACATACGGTCGGCAAGAGTTGATTTACCGTGATCGATGTGGGCGATGATGCAAAAGTTACGAATCTGCGCCGGATTGGTTGCCGCTGGTTGTGGCGCCTTAGCAAGTGAAATTGCAGGCATGAACCTAGCCTCGCTTTACAGTAGTAAAGGGATTAACGAGCGCCGGCTTTGGCAGCTGCCTTAGCCATTGAAGACTTCTTGTTCGCTGCTGCATTCTTGTGAAGAACACCTTTTTGTACCGCGACATCTAGTGACTTTGAAGCGGCGCGGAGTTCGGTGTTGATCGCGGAAGAGTCGCCTGCGGCAACAGCCTCGCGGAACTTACGGACGGCGGTCTTGATAGATGAGCTCACAGACTTATTGCGAAGGCGTGCCTTCTCGTTGGTCTTGATGCGCTTGATCTGAGACTTGATATTTGCCACGTGCGTAGTTCTCCGAACTTTAGGTTGAGGGGTAAGGGTACCCATTTGAGCGCTCATGCTCAAATCGGCATAGTTCTATGCGGTGATGATCCCCGAGGAGGCTGCGCGGCGGCGTTTTCGCCCGCCACTCTTTACCTCCGCCTGTGGGGCTTCTGCAGCAGGTGTTTCATCAATACTCTCGTGGA
This sequence comes from Bifidobacterium breve, assembly GCA_945890205.1. Taxonomy (GTDB): domain Bacteria; phylum Actinomycetota; class Actinomycetes; order Nanopelagicales; family Nanopelagicaceae; genus Planktophila. Next base: position 12,893 of record CAMDCL010000034.1, read on the forward strand.
ACTCATGCCCCGTTGCATCTGCCTCATCGGCATCTTCATGCTTTGAAGAAGGGGTATCAAGCTGTGGCATTGGCGCCTTCATCTTTACCGGCTCCATGTGGATGTGAATTCCGCGTCCGCTACATGAATCACATGTAGTGGAGAAGGCTTCGATAAGTCCCTGACCAACACGCTTGCGTGTCATCTGAACCAAACCAAGTGAGGTTACCTCTGCAACCTGGTGCTTGGTGCGATCGCGACCAAGGCATTCAACTAAGCGACGCAAAACAGCTTCACGGTTAGATTCAAGAATCATATCGATGAAGTCGATAACAACGATTCCGCCTAAGTCACGAAGACGAAGTTGACGTGCGATCTCTTCTGCGGCTTCAAGGTTGTTCTTGGTAACTGTTTCTTCAAGGTTTCCACCCTTACCAATAAACTTACCGGTGTTAACATCGATAACAATCATCGCTTCGGTGCGATCGATAACAAGTGATCCACCTGAAGGTAGATATACCTTGCGATCAAAGGCCTTTGCAAGTTGTTCTTCAACACGGAAGTCGGCAAATAGATCGCCATTTCCGGTGTACTTCTCAATCTTTTGAGTGAGCTCTGGCGCGATGAAACCAAGGTAGTTTGTAACCTCATCCCAGGCTGTGGAACCCTGAACAGTTAACTTGCGGAAATCCTCATTGAAGAT
>CAMDCL010000035.1 GCA_945890205.1 Bifidobacterium breve
ATACAATCCACGAGCCTAGGGGTAGGGTTTCGCAATAATTCTTTTCCCCGTCGGGGTCGGATGAGAGATGAGGTTCTTATCGTGAGTTTGCCATTGCCAATGCCAGGAAAGGTCATCGCTGTAGGTCTTAACTATAAAGATCACGCAGCTGAAGCCAATGTTCCACTGCCAGAGGTTCCAATCCTCTTTACCAAGTGGACCACATCATTGATCTCTGATGGTGAGGCGATCATCATCCCTAAGGGTGTAACCCAGTGCGACTGGGAGGCTGAGTTTGCAGTTGTCATTGGAAAGCGGGCATCACGAGTGAGCCAAGCCGATGCGATGGATTTTGTATCTGGTTATACCTGTATGAACGATGTCACCGACCGCGAAGCTCAAGGCAAGGATGGCCAATGGGTGCGAAGCAAGTCCTATGACACCTTCGGCCCAATCGGACCTCGCATTGTTCCGGCATCAGAGATCGGCGATCCTCATAATTTGAAGATCGAAGCTCGTCTTAATGGAAAAACTATGCAGACCAGCAACACAAACCAACTAATTTTCAATATTCCTTACTTGGTAAGTTACATCAGCCAACGAATCACCCTTGAAGCGGGCGATGTCATTACAACAGGTACTCCACACGGTGTCGGCTTGTTCTACAAGCCACCAATCTTTATGAAGGATGGAGATGTCATCGAGGTCGAGATTGAAAATATCGGAATCTTGAAAAATACTGTCGTAGCAGAAAAGTAGTTCCATGAGTTTCAAAGGCTCTACAAAACCATTGGCCTTAATTACTGGTGCTGCAAATGGAATTGGCCTGGCCACCGCTAGAAACCTTGCGACAAAGGATTACGATCTGGTTCTCTTTGATCGAGACCAACCTAATCTAGAGTTAGCGCAAGCAGAGCTGGAAAAACTGGGGGCGAAGGTTCAGATCCATAATCTGGATCTATCCAAGAGCCATGCCCTGGAAGGCCAGCTAGAAACCATTATAAATCAGCTAGAAATCGATGCTTTGGTCAATAACGCGGGTGTGGGCTTTGCTCGAACTGTCGAACAAACAACTCTTGATGAGTGGGAGTTAACCTTTGCAGTAAACATCACCGCATCATTTTTGTTGTGCAAAATCATCGTCCCACAAATGATCAAACGAGGCGGTGGCGTAATTGTAAACGTTGCCTCAGCTGCATCTTTGATCGGTTTAAAAAATCGGGTCGCATACGGTGCTTCAAAATCTGCAGTCCTTGGCTTGACCCGCTGTATTGCAGCAGATCATGCCGCTGAAGGTATTCGAATTAATGCAATTGCCCCGGGCACAGTTGATTCAACCTGGATCGCACGAATTCTTTCCGATGATCCAGATCCTGTTGCACGCCGAAAGATGATGGAGGCGCGTCAGCTAGATGGCAAGATGGGAACTCCAGAAGAGGTTGCACATGGAATCGCATTCTTGCTCAGCCCAGAGGCACGATTTGTGAATGGAACGGTATTTTCAATGGATGCAGGATTGACCGCGGTTTAATGACAAAAAACAACTCAGGTGTAGTTGCGGTAATCAGAACTGATCGTCCAGAAATTGCTTACACCCTTGCAAAAGCCTTTGATAACACCAATGTCTCTGCTATTGAAATCACCATGACGGTACCTAACGCCCTTGATGTAATTAAAAACTTATTAAGCGAAGGTGTTGAAAGACTCGGTGGCGGAACTGTCAGAACGCTAGACCAAGTAAATGCATTAGCTGCGATGGGCGCGGCCTTTGTTGTCTCTCCACACTCCGATGAACAGTTGATTCGCAGGTGCGCTGAGTTAAAGCTCGCATGTACGCCGGGAACCCTTTCACCTAGCGAAATGGTTCAAGCGATGCAGTGGGGTGCAACATCTCTAAAGATTTTCCCCATTAGCGCGGTAGGTGGATTGTCCTTTGTTACCTCAGTCCTAGAGCCGCTACCTGAGCTAAAGTTAGTTGTTTCCGGGGGTGTTCAGCCCCATGAGGTCGGCAGTTATATCCAGGCAGGATGCGTGGGAGTGTGCATGGGTGGTGCGCTGTGGGATCAAGGGATCGCAGAAAGCGGAGACATCGCCAAGGCAACCGATTACGCATTAGCCGCCCTGGCCAAGATGTAGCACCTTAGTTGGCTAAGTACCCACCATCTACAGGCAGAACGATTCCGCTGACATAATCTGATGCAGCCGATGACAAAAATAATGTCGCACCAGCTAAATCAGCTGGCTTACCCCAACGCTTGGCAGGTATTCGTGCCGATAAGAATTCAAAACGCTCCTTATCCGCCCGCACCCGAAGATTGATATCGGTTTCGATAAACCCAGGTGCGATCGCGTTGACACAGATTCCATCGCCTGCAAGCTCATTGGATAAGCCACGTACTAAGCCACCCAGAGCAGATTTTGCCGCTGTGTAGCTAATGACATTTTTGCCACCTAAAAATGTCCACATCGATGCGGTAAAGATTATCTTTCCACCGCCACGGGCCGCCATCTGTTGGCCAATTTCGCGAGAGAGAATAAATGGTGCGGTCAGATCCAGTTCAATGACCTCATCCCACAACTCATCGGTGTGCTCTAGCGCGATTGCGCGATTTGCAATTCCTGCGTTGTTGACCAAAATGTCGATCTGGTGACCCTTTATATCCTTAACAAAATCTGTGGTTTCCGCGCGGTTGCGAAGATCTACAGCAACTGATTGAAAGCTGCGCCCATGCCCGGTGACGATCGAGGCTAACTCATCATCCTCAGTTTGCTGAGAACTAACTGCGATGATGTTCGCCCCGTACTCGGCCAGGATTGAGGCCATGGCAAAGCCAATTCCTTTGCGCGCCCCTGTTACAAGCGCGGTTTTCCCCTCTAAATCAAAAATCCCTGCGTAACTCACCCTGAACCCCCCTTTACAACCTTTAGATAACGGTCAAAAAACTATCGAAATACCACTGTTTTTTTGTGGTGTAGCCCACTATAGTCCCTGTAAATCGTTAACCGTTCACAAAGGAGGACGTTAGATGAAGGCAAAAAGAACAGGCCGCATCCTAGCCACAGTTGCAACCTTTGCATTAGCAATGGGTGCACTTGTAGGAATTCAGGCTGCACAGGCCGCAACAGGAGCAAACTGCACAGTTAGATCAACTGCGAATAATGCTGTTTGCGATGTTGTAACTTACGGAGCTCTTCAAAGAGTTCAGTCACTTGATCCAATTAATCCGGTTGGCGGATACACAGAGGGTCAGATGGCGTACATCATTCAAGGAAAGCTCTACCGCTATGACGCGAATGGAAAGCCACGCCGTGATTTAGTTGAAAAAGCGGTAACAAGTAGTGATGGCAAGACCGTTACTCACACACTTCGCGATGCAAAGTACTCTGATGGAACAGCCATTACTGCAGCAGATGTTGTAAATTCATTTGAGCGCTGGACAAATTCAAAGCGTTCTGCTTCTTACATCGATGCAGTTACTGAGGTTGTTGCAAAGGATTCTCGTACACTTGTATGGTCTCTCAAGCGTCCATACCCTGACTTCAACTTTGCATTAGCTCAAGAGTTCTTAGGAATCCACCCTGCGAGCAAGACCAACACTGAAGCTAAGGCAAAGGAGTATTTCAAGGATCCTGTTGCAGGTGGCCCAATGATGGTCAAAGAATTCAAACCAGGTACTGATTCCTTCATTGCAGTTGCAAACCCAAATTACTGGGCAAAGCCACGGGTGAACGAGCTACGTGTTGTAACTATTCCAGATGGAAATACTCGCCTTGCAGCATTCCAATCTGGCTCAATTGATTACGTGATGGAGCTACCACTCGGTGCAAATAGCATTAAGTGGGATAAGACAAAGTTCCGCGTGACAGGTGAACAAGATTCTGGAACATTCATGTTGGCATTTAACATGGGTCCTCTACAGCCTAATCCGGCTCTCAAGGATGCCCGTGTTCGTCAGGCAATCTCTCTTGCCGTTAACCGTGCCGCAATCATGCGTACAGCATTCTCACGTCTTGGAAAGCCAAACTGTGGAATGCAGTTCAACTTCGCCAATGATTATGTTGTTTGTTCTCTTCCAAAGAATGGTGTTCGCGATGTAGCTGCAGCACGTAAACTGCTAAAGGATGCGGGATATGCAAAGGGATTCAAGGTTAATATGCCTGTTCCTAACCGTATCTTCTGGCAGGATGCAGCTCAGATCGTAAAAGATAGCCTTAAGACCGTTGGTATCGAAGTGATTATTGATATGGTCACACCAGATTCAAACATCGGACCAAATTACCTTAATAAGAAGGATTGGGAAATGATGTGGTTCGGCAATAACGCAGCCACACCAATCCTGCAGCTATCTAACTGGTTCAAGCCAGGTGGAGTTTGGGCGAATTTCGTAAGCTTCACAGATGAACAACTATCCGAAACTAACAAGCTTCTCAACGAGGCATCTGCCTCTGAGAGCCCAGCAGTTATCAAGGAGAAGTTGGCCGCAGTTGAGAAGATTGCTTTCGAATATTCCACCTTTATTCCAATTGGAAATCGCTTCTACCTTTCAGGTAGCCGCATCGGAAATAACATAGTTGAGGCACTGCTACCAGGACAGTTGCAATTTGTAATTGCAACAAATCCTGCTCTACCTACTGACTAAGGACACCTTAGTTAGTAACTAGCCAAGATCTACGAAGACGTCTTGGTGAATAATTGAGAACCTAGGTGCCCACGCAAGTGGGCACCTAGGGGATCAATTTTTATGTACAGGGTTTTTTAGGCCAACTCATTGTCAATAGAATGTGGAGATTGATCCTTTGAATCGAAATGTATTTCTTCGAAAAATATTTGGGCGCTTTCTCCGAACTATTTCCATCTCTTTTTGGGTTATGGTCATCGCCTTTTCCCTTATTCGTCTATCTCCGGGAGATCCCGCCGCTGCCCGTCTAGGTGCTGGCGCAGAGACAGAGGCGGTCGAAGCCTTGCGGGAACAGCTAGGTCTTAATAAGGGCGCGTTAGAGCAGTTCATTAATTATATGGCCGGGATCTTTCGGGGAGATCTTGGTGTTTCTCTCGTAAACGGCGTAGATGTACTGGAAACAATTCAAAGAACTTTCCCTCTGACCCTTATCTATATAACTTTATCGGTCCTTTTTGCCTTCATTATTTCTATCCCAGTTGGCACAATTATTGGTTGGTCAAACAAAGCGACAGCGGTTTATATCTTCAGAGGAATCACAGCGATCATTATCGCAACGCCAAACTTCTTCATTGCAATGGTTGCAATTTTAATTTTCAGTGTTCAGCGTAATTGGGCCCCCGTATTTGGATATGTGAGTGAGTTTCCCGAGAATTTAAAGTACTTATGGTTACCTATAGCTATCAATACTTTAATTCTGGTGGCTATTATCTCTCGTGTTCTTCATACCTCAGTTGTTGATACCAGAGAAGAAGAGTTTGTTGAGACCGGAATCATTCGCGGCGTAAGTCGCCCACGATTCTTTTGGTTCTACATTCTTAAGCCATCTTTGGCTCCAACAGTTGTTCTTATGTCCTACATGATGGCCACAATGTTGGGGGCTACGGTCATTCTAGAAACTATTTTCTCACTACCGGGTATTGGTAGAGAACTGGTAGGAGCTGTTTTAGCCAGTGACTACCCAATGGTCCAAGGAATCCTTTTGATGTTTGGTGTTATAACTGTCCTCTTAAGTTTTATTGGAGATCTTTTGGCTTATGCACTAGATCGGAGAGTAAAGATATGAGTAGCAACAAGGCGTTCAGAGAAGACGCGACACGAAGAGAAAGACTTAAAGAGTGGGTCTCTCGCCCTGGTGGTTTTGGAATCATCACCGGTGTTGTCATGTTTGCCTCAATTACTCTGGTCGGCTTTATCTATCCGCTGGTTGGTCCCTACGGCTCAGATGAGTTTGTAGGTAAGTCTTTAGAGGCTCCATCCCTGGCGCACCCTATGGGTCTAGATCAACTTGGCCGAGATGTAATGACACGTGTTTTTTCAGCTGTTCCAATAGATATTGGAATCGCATTTCTAGGAGTCTCTATCCCACTTGTTATTGGCACAATCGTTGGAATCCTTCTTGGACTATCCAAAAACAAGTACTTCAAGAGCATAGTCAGCTCTCTTATTGATGGAATCAACGCCTTTCCATTGTTGATCATTGCCATTGCGATGGTTGCATTCTTGGGTCCCGGGTTATTTAATGTTGTTATTATTTTAACGATCATGAACTGGGCGCGTTATGCGCGCATTGCTCGCACCAGAGCTGTAGTCGTATTGCAGCAGAACTACATTGAAGCGACAAAGTTAATGGGGTACTCACGTCGCCGAGTGATTAGAAAACACATTGCCCCAAATGTTTCATCTGAAAGCCTTGCTTACGCTCTCAGTGATTTTATTTTGGTAATTATTATTGTTTCCGGTCTGTCATTTCTAGGTCTTGCTGCTCGGCCACCCACCGCAGAGTGGGGATCAATGATCGCCGATGGACGCACCTTTCTGGGTGAAGCATGGTGGTTAACCGTCTTCCCTGGTCTAGCACTCTGCTGGGCTGCAATATCGCTCTCATTCATAGTCGAAGGCCTATCTCGTAGAGATCGAGGAAATGCATGAGCAACGCACTAGTTCAAATCGACTCTCTCCGTATCGATGTCAAAGTTACGCGCACTCGTAGATTAACAATTGTTAATAGCGCAACCTTTGATGTTGAACCGGGCCAGCTTTTAGGGCTAATTGGAGAATCTGGATCAGGAAAGACGATGCTGTGTCGCTCGCTGGTAGGGACTTTGTATCGCCGTGGTGCATATATTCAATCTGGTTCACTCACCTTTGGTGGTACGGATTTGGTAAACGCCTCCCCAAAGGATTGGCGAGATATCCGCGGAAAGCGCATCGGCTATATCCCCCAATCAGCTTTAGCTGGCCCCAACCCAGTTATGACGATCGGTGCTCAAATGGCCGAAGCAATCAAGCAGGGTGAGAAGATGGATAACAGTTATGTGCGTGCTCGCGCACTTGAATTGTTAGAGATTGTTCAGATTCGACGACCAGAGATTGTTCTCAAGCAGTACCCATATGAGCTATCTGGTGGAATGAAGCAACGCGTCATGATCGCATGTGCAATTGCACGTGAACCTCAACTGATCGTTGCCGACGAACCTACAACAGGTTTGGATGTAACTGTTCAGGCAGAAATCATGGAGCTACTGCGCCAGATCAGAAGAGATCTCAATACCTCAATTATTTTGGTATCTCATGATCTTCCCTTGATCAATGAAGTCTGCGATGACATTGTGATCATGCACGCTGGTGCGACAGTTGAAAAAATTCCATCAGAGCAGATCGAAAAGACCCGCCATCCCTACACACAAGCTCTATACAACTCTCGTATCGACTTAGTGGAACCACGGGGCAAGTTGATCACTATCAATGGACAACCTCCGACCGTTGGCGATTGGCCAACGGGCTGTCGCTTTGCTGCACGTTGTGACTATGCACAACCACAATGTTCGGCAGATGTTGAGATTCCTCTGGCAACCGTTGGCACAAAACATGTAAGCGCTTGCATCCGCCAAGCAGAGATTTGGGGGAAGTAAATGAACCTACTTGAAGCCTTCGGAGTAAGCGTTACCTTCAAATCCTTTGGATACGAGGTTCAAGCGGTAAAAAATGTTGATTTTGTGCTGCCACAAGGCCAAGTTGTAGGAATTGTAGGCGAGTCCGGCAGCGGTAAATCTACCTTTGCCCGTGTACTTTCCGGCATTCAAGAGCCAACAGCTGGACATGTGACATACCTGGGTAAGCCAATTCAAGAGGGTAAAGAGATTTACAAGGGCGAACTGCGCAAAGCTGTACAGATGGTCTTTCAAGATCCATACAGCAGCCTCAATCCCCGCATGAGAATCATTAATGCGGTATCAGAAGCGGTGCGCATTCACCAAAATCCCGACAAGGCCGAGTCACAGCAAATCGCCTTAGATCTTTTAAAGCGAATGGGAATTAGCCAGATCGATGCTTTTAAGTATCCCAGCTCGCTATCTGGTGGACAACGTCAACGCGCCTCAGTTGCACGCGCACTGTCGGTACAGCCAAAGATTTTGATCGCCGATGAACCAACATCTGCAATTGATCAAAGCGCACAGTCACAACTTCTTGAACTCTTCAGTGAGCTCATCAATGATGGCTTGTCAATCGTCTTGGTCTCACATGACTTAGGTGTAATCCGTTATCTGACAGATAATGTCTATGTCATGCAAAATGGAGAGTTTGTCGAATCCGGATCATCCGCGCAGATCTTCTCTAGCCCGTCCAACGAATACACACAGAAGTTGATTGCCTCAATACCATCTGCACATAAAAAGTAAAATGAAATCTGTTCATATCGCAATGGACAAGTTTCGAGATTGCTTCACACAAGATGAGGTCACGCAATTACTGCGAGCTATTGTGCAGCCACAATTTCCAACGGTTCACACCTACCCGTTAGCAGATGGTGGGGAAGGGTCTTTAGACTTTTTCAAAACTTTAGGGTGGCGCGAGCTATCAACCTTGACAGCAGGGGCTGATTGCCAAGAGCGAACATCCATTTTTATGCAATCTCCCGATAACTCAACGATCGCAATTGAACTAGCTGAGATTGCAGGCAAAAAACAGGCCCCAGCAACACTTTCTGGCTGGGATGCCAGCTCTTTAGGCCTGGGAATCGCGCTGCGCGATGCCGCCACATACAACCCATCCACCATCCTGATCTGCCTGGGCGGCAGCGCTAGCAGCGATGGCGGCCTAGGAATCTTTGAGGGATTAGGTATCGCAGTACTAGATCGCAGCGAAAAAGAGGTAACCCACGGGCTAAGTGCAGTTGCAGCTGCACACTCCATCAATACTGAAGAGCTAACCCAGGTAAGAGAGCTCTTCTCTGCAATAGATGTAAAGATCTTGGTAGATACCAAAGCTCAACTAACGGGCAATCCCAACGCAATCAGCATGTATGGCAAACAAAAGGGTCTGACCGGGATTCAACGCAACAGAGCCACCAGCTATATGAAAAAGTGGGCACGACTATTGCAGCAGATACACCCTAACTTTCAACCAACAGCCCCCGGAACCGGCGCAGCAGGTGGCTGCTCAGCCGCCCTGCAAGCGATCTTCAACGCCACAATACTGTCCGGTGCCGATTACTTCGCCGAACTAAGCGGTATCACCAACCAAATCAATTCGCAATCAATCGTGATCACCGGTGAAGGCAAGGTTGATGCATCAACCTTGACAGGCAAAGCGATTATGCCGGTGATTAAAGCGGCAGCAGAGAGTCACGCCCAATTAATCATTATCGGCGGTGTTATCGATACAGCAACAAAGGCCAAGATCACCCAACTGTCCCCCAACACCCTCTTTTTCAATATCTCCCAATACGCTCCTAACCGCCAGTACTCAATTACACATGCATCTGAAATACTTCAGCAGAATCTTCCAAGGGAAATGGAGCAGATACAGTGACGCAAACTGTTTGGTGTCAATGGAGTGACATCGCCCTTCCTGCTGGCTGGACAATCACCAACGCAGATTTAGATGCCATGAGCCCAGAACAATTAGCCCAGATTTCAATCTATGTTCCCCGCTATATGGCAGGGGTAAAAGCCCTGTCCTATATGGAGAAAATGCCTAATTTACGCCTACTTCAGCTACTAATGGCTGGGTATGACGATGCGATCTCCTTCATGAAAGATGGACAAAAACTCTGTAACGCACGAGGCGTTCATGACTTTTCAACATCAGAGTTAGCAATTTCCATGATCCTTGCCCACTTTAAAAACCATGCCGAGTTTGCGCGCCACCAAGCACAAGGAAGCTGGCACCACAAGACCGCCGGATCCTTATACGGAAAGCGAATCGCAATTGTTGGTGCCGGTTCTATCGGATCCAAGTTAGCTGCAATGCTGACCATCTTTGAAACCCAAGTTGATCTCTTTGCATCCTATGCTCGTGAAAATATCAAGGACATGGATCAACTTTCAAACGACGCCCATCTGTATGACTGCATTGTTCTAGTTGTGCCGCTGACAGATAAAACCAGAAACCTTGTTGACAAGAAGATTTTAGGATCCATGAAGGATGGCACGCTCATCGTCAACGTTGCACGTGGCCCAGTAATTAATACTCAAGATTTAATAGCTGAACTCTCAAAAGGAAGAATCTCTGCCGCACTTGATGTAACCGATCCAGAGCCATTGCCTGACAATCATCCCCTGTGGTCAATGCCAAACTGCCAGATCATTCCTCACGTCGGTGGCGACTCTGAAGCCTTTGAACCACAAGCCCGAAAGTATCTTGAACAACAGTTCTCAGAGATCGCCCAAGGTTTGCCCCTACGAAATGAAATCGATTGGAAAAACTCATGAGCTTTGCAGTTATAGCCTCCTTCACAATTGACCCCATCAACACCCAAGCCTTTGAAGCAGCCCTAAAAGTCCTCACCCAGGCTACCCGTCGTGAACCTGGCTGTATTCAATACGATGTACATGCAAGCTCTGATACAGAAGGTGCTTACTTCATCGTCGAGCTATACGCGACTGAAAAGGATTACCTGTCACATCGCGAACAACAACACATCCTAGATTTTCGTCAGATCGCAGCGCCATTATTCAAAGAACCACCAGTTGTCCTGCGCGGAGAGCAAGCCTGGTAAACAAAAACATGCAGAAAAAATGCGATGTTGTAATCATTGGAGCCGGTGTTGTCGGCCTTTCAACTGGAATCGCCCTGCTGCAAAGCCGCCCGAGCCTGAAGGTAATGATCGCAGAAAAAGAGAAAGAGCTCGCCCTGCATGCAAGTGGCCGCAACTCTGGGGTAATTCATGCAGGGTTTTATTACTCCCCCGACTCTCTAAAGGCCAAATTCTGTCGCGACGGTAACTTTGAACTCAGAAAATTAGCGAAGAAGTATGGAATCCCAGTAAAGGATGTTGGCAAAGTTGTTGTAGCCCGAAATGAAGATGAAGACTCACGGCTAGGTACCCTTTTCGATCGTGGAATTGCCAATGGCGTAGAACTAGAAATCCACCCCGAAGAAAAACTCAAAGATTTCGAACCGCTAGCAATTACACATAACCGATTTATGTGGTCACCCAATACTGGAATATCCGACTCAATATCTATTGTGAATGCGATGCGCGATGAGTTTCTCTCCCTTGGAGGAGAGATTCAGTTCAATTCAAAAGTTAACTTAACTGAGTCACATGGAGAGATTCATGACTCAAGCAATCAATTCACCTTCAAGCATGTAGTCAACGCAGCTGGTGCACAAGCCGACAGAATTTCAAGATCGGTCGGCGTTGGAACTGAGTATGCGATGTTGCCCTTTATGGGGGTATACCGAGCAACCAGCGAAAAAAATCTTCCATTACAACGGCTCGTTTATCCTGTTCCCCACCCCATCAATCCATTCCTTGGAGTCCACTTCACACTGACTATTGATGGAAAAGTAAAGATTGGCCCAACCGCTATCCCTATTGCAGGGCGTGAACAGTACTCATTCACCGAAGGCTGGTCAGGTTCAGATATCGCTCAAGCGCTAAAGGGAATGAGGTCCTTGATTACAGGTGACTCTCATGACTTTGGGGCAATCCTGAAGAGTGAATGGCCAAAGATCATTCAAAAACTATTGGTTAAAGAATCAACAGAACTTGTTCCCAGCGCTATAGGGGTGAAGGATTGGCATAGAAAACCACCAGGAATCCGCGCCCAATTAGTGCATTTACCAACAGGAAAGCTTGAACAGGATTTCATCGTGGTTAGCCAAGCTAACGCTACCCATGTCCTGAACGCCGTTTCCCCCGGATGGACTAGTTCGATTCCCTTCGGAAGATATTTAGCGGATGAATTTATCCTTCAAAGAGTTATGAATTGATTTTGATAGATGTGTTATCAGGGATAACTATGAAGCACTTATGTGCGTCCTCGCCCGCTAGTAAAAACTTTTACTCGTAGAGATACTCCTCGAGCGCCTGTCGAATTAATACCGATGGTGTTACACCAAGCTTCTTTGCTTCACGGTCTAACTTGTCCTTCATGCCCTGTGGGACACGAGCTTTGACCTCTGGTGAAACTATCTTCGCACCTGTCAGCGAAGGCCGGCCGGCGGCATTTTCGCGAAGTATTTGACGAGCAATCTGCTGTGCACGCGCCTCAGTAATTCTTCGCCCACGCTTATCCAAAACGACTTCTACATCAAGATCTATATCAGGACCAAGCACATACTTTGATTTTGGCTTTGCACTCTTCTTTTTTACAGCACTCTTTGTCTTAGTACTCATCTCGTCCTCTCTTGATGAAAACGGTAGGCATTACATGAATGATAAAAATTTCATATTCATCATCAATACCAATGACTTCAAGCTCCAGCCCTCGATCATCGGTACCGACCCAAGTTAATTTCTTCTCGTTTTTGAATAAACCTGGCCTTTGCATCGGTTCATTGTTTTCAATAACGAACATTGCGCGAGCCTGGCCTATCTTGTGTTTGCGCGCATCGCGCGTAAATCGCACCTTTCTAGTCATAGATTATGCGCCACACAATTATTTGTCAACGAACACACTTTCCCTCCAACTCCTAGTTGATTGGGAGAATCGCAGACCTCTCTGACGCCTCCACCGCCTTATCCCCAACCCCCTTTCCCACGCCCAAAAATGACCACCAAAGCTCCCTTCCGCACCAGCCTTTGGTAATCACCACCCCCTTTCATAGGGCAAGATTTCCCCATGCGCTTAGACCATGTCTCATATGTAACTTCCCATGATCAACTAGCCGACACCGTCCAACGCCTTGGCTCACGCCTGGGCAGCACCTTCGTAGATGGCGGAGTC
>CAMDCL010000036.1 GCA_945890205.1 Bifidobacterium breve
CCACATATCGTTACTCAAATGGTTAGGGTTGAAAATCCCATATTTGGTTCGCAGACAACCTCATCTGAGTTACATCAACTCATCAAGGGTGATGTCAGATTTGAGCATGTAATTTCAGGGGCTTCAGATGTTTATCGGAAACGTCGCGAGGAAATTGCTGATGCAGCTTATGGAAAACGACTCCAAGTGAGCAAAAAATAATGGACTTTCGCACTTGGATAAGAAAGACCCCTGCAGGTCGTTTAGCGTGGCGCATATTTATTGGCGTAATTGGCGGCGGCATTACAGTTTTTGGCGCAATCTTGCTTGTCGCCCCAGGTCCTGGAGTTTTAGTCCTCTTAGCGGGGCTTGGAATCCTTGCAACTGAGTTTGCTTGGGCGGGTCGTCTCATTATGGAGACCAAGAAAATGGCAAATAAGGCGGCGGAGCGAGCAGGCATGAAGCCTTGGGTTAAGTACTTCTTGGTTGCAGGCGGAGCTCTATTTTCAATTGTTGTAATTCTTTTTTATTACAACCGCTAAAAACTAGAACGAATCTCCCACAAATCTGGGAATGTTGGATTAAACAAGGTGCTGGCTAAATAACCAACTCCGCTTGATCCTCCCGTTCCCATCTTGTGCCCAATAGTTCTTTCAACCATCTTTACATGACGATAACGCCACTCTTGTAATCCCTCATCGATATCTACTAATCGTTCGCAGACCATCGCCGATTCGGGATCGTTGCGATGAACTTCAAGTAAAACCTCTTGTACCGCAGCATTTGCACTATATGCGGTGCTCTTATCCCGATTTAAGACATCTGCCGGAACTGCATGACCACGCTTGTTGATATAGATGAGTGCAGAATCCCAGACAGAGTTACGAGTGGTAATTTCCTTTACCTGTTGTTGAATATCTGGAGGCAGGTGCCCAGCCATCTTGCTATCGCGACGGCCTAGTAAAGCTTCAACAATTCGAAATTGTGCAGATTGGAAACCACTAGAGGATGAAAGATAAGAACGGAAAGCATTAAATTGCAATGGAGTCATCGTTTCTAAAATATCAATCTGCGTCACGCAAACCTTAAGGATGGTGCGGATACGCCCCAAGATCGCTAGCGAGTAATGAGAATCTCCCGACTCCATCGCACGCTGTGCTTCTGTGAACTCATGAATTAACTGCTTGAACCACAGCTCGTATGTCTGGTGAATGATGATAAACAACATCTCATCATGCTCGGGACCGGTTGATAGCGGACGTTGCAGTTTTAGCAGTTCATCAACCGCTAAATATGATGTGTAGGTAAGTGCGGAATCAAAGTTTTCGCTCATGTGACCCGTGAACCACCCTCTTTAACCTCTTTATAGCGGCCAGATGCCACTAAGTCGCGCATACGTTCAAAGCCATCCCAGATCTCAACATATGAGGTTGGTAGTGGCGAGATCGCCAGACGAATTGAGTTTGGCGTGCGGTAATCGGGGATCACATTGCTCATGGTGCGCATCGCAACACAAATCTGCGCCGCATCTGGATGAACTAGCGAAATATGTCCACCACGCTGCTTTGGATCGCGGGGGGTATTGAGCTCGATTCCAAGCGGGGCTAACCATTCATCGTAAAGTTCAATCATCATTGCGGTTCCTACCGCAGCCTTGTGTGCGATCGCATCCATACCAGCCTCTTTAATCATGTTAAAGGCTGTTTGTACACAACGGATTCCCATCAATGATGGGCTTGCAATCTGAAAACCTCTGATTGTTTGAGAGCGTTCAAAAACCGGTCCCATTTCAAACTGTGCATCTTGTGCAAACCAACCTTGAATTGGAACCTGTAACTCCTTTTGTACGCGTTTGGAAACATACAACCAGGCTGGTGATCCAGGACCAGAGTTTCCATATTTATATGTGCAACCAACACATAGATCAACACCATTGGCATCAAGGTTTAATTCAATCGCTCCCACTGCATGGCTTGCATCCCAGACAACCAGTGCACCGATTGCACGAACCTGATCTGTAATTGATTTCAGATCGGTGCGGGCTCCTGAACGATATTGAATAACCTCTAAAGTTACTAAAGCAACATCATCATTGAGATATGGAGCCAGAACCTCTGTTGTAATCCGCTCATGTGTTGCGACCGTTGGATCCTCATTTTGAATAATGACCAGGTTTAAATCAAACTGTTTAGCAATGCCCTCGAGTATGTAACGATCGGTTGGAAAGTTTGCTGCATCTGTAATAATTGTTTTACGTCCTGGCCGAGCATGAATTGCAGCAAGACAGAGTTGATAAAAGTTAACTGAGGTGGTGTCGCAGACCAGAACCTGACCCGCTGCCGCTCCAAGGGCTGCCTCACCCAATAAATCACCGGTTGGCTGCGCCTCATCAACCCAGTGGCTCCATCCAGTAACAACTTCAGGACCCCACTCCTTGGTCATGAAATCATTAATAGCGGTAATGGTGGCTTTAGGCAGACGCCCCAATGAATTACCGTCGAGGTAACACATTTGAGGGTCACCAACTACAAATTGAGATTTGAAGTGGGCCAGAGGATCTTTTTTATCCAGCTCTAGAGCGTATCCGCGGTCAGTTACCTTCATGAGGGAAAGGTACGCTCTCCTACCGTGGCGCGCAATGTTGTGAACATCGAAGATGTCTCTAAAGCCTTTGATATCAAGGAGCTATTAGTAGGCGTCTCACTTGGCATCTCCGAAGGTGATCGAATCGGAATAGTTGGCCGTAATGGTTCTGGAAAAAGTACCTTAATGAAGGTCATGGCTGGAATTGAGCCACCAGATTCAGGACGCGTCACAAAATCTAATTCAGCAAAGATTGGTTTGTTATCTCAAGTTGATCTGGCTAACCCTGAAAGCACGGTAGGTGAAGTTGTTTTAGGTAATGCGGAAAAACATGAGTGGGCAAGTGATCCCAATATTCGCGAGGTCTTTACCGGATTGTTTGGTAGCTTTGATGATCACATCTTTGATCGTAAATTTGGTCAGTTATCAGGCGGAGAACGCCGCCGAGTTGGATTAGCAAAGCTTTTGATTAACGAGCTTGATTTAATCCTGTTAGATGAACCAACTAACCACCTTGATGTTGAAGGCGTTGCTTGGCTCGCTACTTATTTAAACAATCGACGTGGCCTTGCAGTTGTTGTTGTAACGCACGATCGTTGGTTTCTAGATGCGGTTACCGATAGAACATGGGAGGTTGTCGAAGGCAAGGTCGAAGAGTATGACGGCGGCTATAGCGCCTTTGTTTTATCTAAAGCTGAGAGATCACGCCAAGCATCGGTGATGGATCAACGTCGCAACATGTTGATTAAAAAAGAGCTGGCCTGGCTTCGCCGTGGAGCACCAGCTCGAACCTCAAAGCCAAAGTTTAGAATCGATGCGGCAAATATTTTGATTGCAGATGAACCGGCACCTCGTGATCAAGGAGAGCTACTGAAGTTTGCGTTAAATCGGCTCGGCAAAACGGTGTATGAAGCCCATCATGTGCAGGTAAAACTTGGTGAGAAAGAGTTAATTGATGATCTTTATTGGAATGTTGGCCCAGGTGATCGCATCGGAATCGTTGGTGTCAATGGTGCTGGTAAGACAACATTAATGAAAACTTTGACGGGGGAGATTGCACCAACTGCAGGAAAACTTGTTACCGGAGTAACTGTAAAGGCGGCTTTCCTTACACAGCATCTTGATGAGTTAGATCCAACCTGGCGGGTGCTTGAAGCGGTAGAAAAGGTTGCAAACAGAGTTGAGATCGGTGGCGGACGTGAACTATCAGCCTCTCAACTCTGTGAACGTTTGGGCTTTGACCGTGAATCACAATGGACCCCAGTAGGTGACTTATCAGGTGGAGAAAAGCGCCGCTTACAGCTCACACGGTTGCTTATGGATAGTCCCAATGTTTTGTTGCTTGATGAGCCAACCAATGATTTTGATATTGAAACTCTAACTGAGCTAGAGGATCTGCTCGATAGTTACGGTGGAACCTTAATTGTTATCTCGCACGATAGATACTTCTTGGAGCGTGTATGTGATCGTTTTGTTGGATTGCTCGGTGATAAAAAGGTTCGTGATCTGCCACGTGGTGTCGATGAGTATCTAGAACAGCGCGCTGAATCTATCGCCGCATTATCTGCTCCAGTTAAGGAGAAGAAATCATCCAACGCAGCGGAGGAACGTCAGCTGAAAAAGGATTTAACCCGTGTAGAGCGTCAGATGGAAAAGTGTGGTTCAAGGATCGCCGACCTGCTTAAGGAGCAAGATAACTCTGCATTTGATGCAGAGCGACTGATCGCTATTTCAGGAGAACTCACTGAATTACAGGCAGAGAAGTCGAAACTAGAAGAGGAATGGCTGCAACTGACCCTTTCTCTAGATGCTTAAGTTAAAATCAAATAATGCGTCTAGATTTACTGGCAGCTCTTTCAGGGGTGATGATTGCTTTACAAGCTAGGGCAAATGGCGAGCTATCTGATCGTCTTAATAATGGCTTACAGGCTGCATTAGTTTCCTTTGGCTCAGGGTTGCTCATAATATTTGTGATCACACCCTTTAGCAGGCAGATCAAGGATGGAGTCAAGAATCTTCGGATAGCGGTAGCAAAGAAGGAGATTGCTCGCTGGAAATTATTTGCTGGCGCTTTAGGTGGAAGCTTTGTTGCGATTCAATCACAAATCGTGCCTCTAATTGGTGTAGCGATCTTTTCAGTTGCTTCTATTGCGGGGCAAACAGCGATGTCACTTATTGTCGATCGCATTGGAATAACTGGTGGTGGAAAGAAGTTAATCTCACCAAGACGAGTGCTAGCGGCTTTCTTAACTGTTCTCGCTGTCTTGGTCTCAGTGTGGGATCGAATCGATGCCAACAACCTTTCAATGGTTGCAGTAACTGCAGGTGGAGTTGCTGGGGCGGTTGTTGGAGTCCAACGTGCTTTAAATGGCCAGATTAATGAGCACTCACATCAAAGCTTTACAACATCTCTTCTAAACTTTATGACAGGTACCGCTTTTCTACTCATTTTGATTGTGGTGGGTTTAGTTCTTGGAAGAAATGAGTTATCGCCATTACCAAGTGGACCATGGTGGATCTATACCGGTGGCGTAATCGGCGTTATCTATATCGCTTTCACATCTACGATCGTTCAACACTTAGGAGTTTTAACATTTACCCTATTTAGCGTTGGCGGCCAGTTAGTAGGATCGCTAATCATCGATCTAGTTTCACCTACAGCTGGAGTAAGTGTCAGCGCTTACCTTGTAACAGGAATCGTTATGACCTATGCAGGTGTATTTGCAGGAGGCGTTGGCCACCTGCGGGTAAAGAAACCTAGACAGACTTCTTAACCGCAGCTGCTACCGATTTAACAACATTAGGATCAAAGACGCTCGGAACAATAAAGGATGCATTTAACTGCTCTGGAGATACACAATCTGCGATCGCATTTGCCGCCGCAACCAGCATCTCATCTGAGATTTTGTGTGCATTTGCATCAAGCAATCCACGAAAGATTCCAGGAAAAGCCAAAACATTATTAATTTGATTTGGCTGATCGCTGCGTCCTGTAGCAACGACAGCTGCATACTTACGAGAGATAGCTGGATCAATCTCAGGATCTGGATTAGCTAAAGCAAAGATGATTGATTTAGGGGCCATTGAAGCAACATCTGCCTCCGTTAAAACATTAGGAGCGCTAACACCAATAAAGATATCGGCACCCTTCATAGCCTCTGAGATGTTTCCGCGGAAATCACTAGGGTTACAGTTTTTTATAAACCAGATACGCATCTCATCGCCATCATCTGGAGTTGATTTGCAGATGACTCCATCCTTATCAAAGCCGATTATGTTTACAGCACCGCTTCGTACCAATAATCGTGCGATAGCTGTACCTGCAGCACCCGCACCGCTTAGAACGATCTTTGTATCTTTTAGATCCTTCTTTACTAACCGAAGTGCGTTTCGTAGTGCGGCCGATACAACAATTGCTGTTCCATGTTGGTCATCGTGGAAAACAGGAATATCCAGAAGCTCTCGTAAGCGACGCTCTACCTCGAAGCAGCGAGGTGCAGAGATATCTTCCAGGTTGATTCCGCCATACACAGGTGCGATCAACTGAACCGTTCTAACAATCTCATCGACATCTTGAGTATCAAGACAGACGGGCCAAGCATCAACATCTGCAAAGCGCTTAAATAGCGCAGCCTTTCCCTCCATTACTGGGAGAGCAGCGGCTGGCCCAATATTTCCCAACCCCAAAACCGCAGATCCATCGGTCACAACAGCGACGGTATTGCGCTTAATAGTTAACCGTCGAGCATCTGATGGATCAGCTGCAATCGCCTGACAGATACGTGCAACACCAGGAGTGTATGCACGGGATAAATCATCACGTGTTTTCAAAGGAACTTTGGATGCGATCTCAATCTTTCCACCTAGGTGAAGCAAAAATGTTCGATCACTAACTTTGCGAACTGTTAGCTCGGGGTTTGCAGAGATTGCTGCTGTAATTTCATCAGCATGAGAAGAATCGATAGTGTCACATGTAATATCAATGACAACTCTTTCTAACAGTGATTCAACAACATCTAGCGCGGTAATGGTTGCGCCAGCTCCGGTAATGATTGTTGTGGCGAGTGCTACAGGTTGTGAATCAGGTGGACCTTCGACACGGATTGTGATTCCGTATCCAGGTGAGGTTGATGCCATTTATACAACTCCGTATAAGCGATCGCCGGCATCGCCTAGGCCCGGAACGATGTAACCATGTTCATTTAACTTTTCATCAAGTGTCCCAGTAACGATAGTGATTGGGACCTTGCTACCTGCAAACTCTTTTTCAACTGCAGCGATTCCTTCTGGTGCAGACAAGATACAAATAGCTGTAATTTCAGTTGCTCCAAGATCAATCAAATAATGGAAAGCCATAATTAAAGTTCCACCAGTTGCCAGCATTGGATCCAACACAAATACCTGGCGACCTGAAAGATCATCTGGAAGACGGTTTGCGTATGTGCTTGCCACTAAAGTTTTCTCATCTCGAACCATTCCGAGGAAACCAACTTCAGCTGTTGGGATCAACTTGCTCATACCCTCCAGCATTCCTAGACCTGCACGCAAAATTGGAACTACAACTGGACGCGGTTCAGCCATTTTCTGGCCGACGGTTTTTGTCACAGGAGTTGTGATCTCTACTGAATGTGTACGAACATCGCGGGTGGCTTCATACGCCAGAAGGGTCACCAGCTCTTCAACAAGGCGGCGGAAGGTTGGTGAATCGGTTCGTTCGTCGCGCAAAACCGTCAATTTGTGATTGATAAGAGGGTGGTTGGCAACATGTACTTTCATAGGTCTTACCTTACAGGGGTTTCATTCCTTTCCAATAAGTGAAAGCATGAGCCCATGTCCGATTTCGAAGAAGAGCTCACCGGAGAGATAGAAGAGATTGAATCCTTCGATGATATTCGCGATGAAGTGCGCGACCTCACAAGTGAAATGGATTTTGCTGTAGCGGCATGGCATGAGGATGGCCGATGGACGCTAGCAACCTTGCCTGACCCCCATGACATTGCACAAATTATTACTGGACTCAAGTCACAACAAACAAATGGTGGATCAATTGCACTCATTGCAATTGATGAAGAGTTTTTTATCTTGATTCGAGTTTTAGGTTCACATATCTCTTTGTTCCTCAGCGACGCAACAGCGGCATTGGATTATCCAGTTGCAGAAGAGTTAATGGAGATCGCAGATCTTCCTATTCCAGAGGATGATGAAGAGCCTGGCCCAGTTGGTCATTTAGCAATCCTTGCCGATCTTGGATTAAATGAAATGGAGATGTCAGCACTGTGTGATGATGAAGAGTTGTTCCCTGATGAACAACTAGAAGCGATCGCTGCACGTCTTGGTTTTGGTGAAGAGTTTTCGGAGCTCTTGGATCTGTGAACGATACTGAAATGATGCGTGTTGCTTTGGAAGCGGCACGCAGCGCAGTTGCGAGTGGAGATATTCCAGTTGGTGCAGCAATCTTCAACGCATCAGGAGAATTAATTGCAACGGGGCGCAATGAGCGTGAACTCAACAATGATCCAACTGCACATGCCGAAGTTGTTGCAATCCGCAGGGCTACTGAGAGATTAGGGGATTGGCACTTAACAGATCACACACTTGTTGTAACCCTTGAGCCATGTGCAATGTGCGCAGGTGCGATCGCTCAATCACGTTTACAAACAGTTGTTTTTGGAGCTTGGGATGAAAAGGCGGGAGCTGTTGGCTCTGTGTGGGACTTACTGCGAGATCCCCGCAGCACCTTTAGAACTGAGGTTCGTGCAGGTGTTTTAGCTGAAGAATGTGGTGCGCTAATTAAAAGTTTTATACAAGAAGTTCGTAAGAAGGATTAAGAATCACCATCGATCCTTCTTCCTCACCAACCATGCCTTCGGCACGCAGTTGAGAGCCAACTTCAAGACCTGCAATCTCGCGACGACCTAAGAACTGAAGAGAAACTCCACCAGTCTCATCCCAGATCTCTACTTCTAGAGTTGGCGCAGAACCGCGAGGTGCGGATTTAATCGAGGTAACTCGACCCTGCACCTGTGCACGCTTTCGCCACTCAATCTTTCCAATAGGTGTCACATTCTCTGCGTAGTGACTAACAGGTTCAACATCTACAGGAACAACCTTTTGGATGGTTCTTGCAGCTGGAACGGGTTTGATTGGGGCAGGTGCGCTAAATGAACTCTTTCCTGAAGCGATTCGCTCAACATCAAAGGGAACAATCGTCGCAACTACACGTGGGAGCTGTGAAATAGGTGCAGCAATCTCTTCAGCTGTTTGATCATGAAGGAGACGACCGAGGAATCCTGAGTATGCGCGACGTGGAAGCAGTAGCGTTAATTCAACATCTGGCTTTTCTGTCATTCGAATTGAGTAATCCAAAGCAGCGTTTGCAAGTCGACGATCAGGGCAATCAATTAGTTCAAGGGTTACATCATCCAGCGCATCAGATGCAGCCCATGCCTTTTGAATCTCTTCAGCACGGCGATCATCGATCACAAAGTGAACAGCGGCAAGGTTGCGTGGCTTGAGGCTTCTTGCATAACGGATAGCACCAACCGTTGCAATATCGACGTTATCCACCAGAACTGTTACATCATGTCGAGCAATTGATGTAGCACGCTCTTGATGTTGCTTTACAACCAGCGCTTCTTGTTCGCGTGCATACTGGTTATTGAACTTGAGCATCAAGATCACTACCAATGGTGTACCAATTACAACTACCCAAGTGCCTTCAGCAAACTTAACGATTGAAAGAACTAAAACTGTAAATACAGCGATTGCAGTTGCAAAGCCATGCAAGAGAATCTTCCATTTTGGTAACTTCATCTCAATACTTCGCTTTGTCATACCAGCTCCAGTAAGTGCGAAGCCGATAAATACCGCAAGAGCGTAAATTGCTGCCAGAATCGTAATGCTTGCCCCAGTGACGATTACAAGAATTGAGGCAACGCCTGCGATAAAGAAAACACCATTAGAAAAGACTAATTTGTGGCCGCGTTGAGTTAATCGGCGGGGTAAGTAACCATCGTTAGCAACCATATTGACCATATTAGGAAAGGCACTAAAGCAGGTATTTGCTCCAGCAAACAGGATCAACATTGTTCCTAGTTGGGTAAGTACAAAGAGAATGCCTCCGATTATGCCTTCGCCTAACGCCGCCTTTGCAACAAGGGAGATAACTGTTGGAGTGCCATCTGCATATGGAATCGCCTGAGTTTCCTTGGCCAACCATGCGATTCCAATAATTAAAGTACCCAAGGTGGCGCTCATGAGAATCAAAACTCTCTTTGCATTCACATGCTCAGGTGTCTTAAACAATGGAACGCTGTCTGAGATCGCCTCCAACCCAGTTAAAGAGGCGCTTCCATTTGCAAAAGCCTTCAGAATCAACAGCATCGCTGCAACTGAGAGTAAGCCTTGGGCTTGTCCAATAGGAACCAGCCCCTCTGCATCTTGGCTGTAGACAGGCAGAGTTCCGGAAAAGTATCTATAAATTCCAAATATAAAAACAATCAACATAGTTCCCATAAAGAGGTAGGAAGGTATTACGAAAAATACGCCAGCTTCTTTAACTCCTCTTAGGTTTACATATGTCAAGATTAAAACAATAAATATTGTTATTTGAACCTTGTAAGGATTTAACTCCGGAAAGGTTGATAAAAGAGCAGCGACTCCTGCAGCTGATTGAATTGCAACGGTGATGATGTAGCCAAACATGAGCTCTACCGCAGCTACCTGCGAGACAACACGACCAAAGTTTTCTCTAGATACAAGATAAGCGCTACCAGAGCGTGTGTATGTTGTAATCACATCCCGATACAAAAGCGTGATCGCAACCAACATCACAAGGATGACCCCGATCATGGGTGGGAAAATAGTAAAAGCCGCTAAACCAAAGGCAGGAATGAGTGCAACGAGTATCTGCTCGCCACCGTATGCAGATGATGAGATGCAATCAGATGAAAGAACTCCGAAGGCGTTTTTCTTACTTAGTCTTTGAGATGACAAGGTATGGCGGTTAAGCGGGATGCCAAGAAAGTACTTTTTGATCTTATAATTTAGAGGGTCTTTTAAGTGTGCTTGCTCCCGCTTGACTACAGGTACATGCGCATCATCGGTCCACGACTTAGGCACTTAAAACTCCTCTTTTAATTGCAATTACTGCAATTTAATAAGTATCACTCTACCGCAGAGCACCAAACTTCACTGTTTTTTGCCTAGAGCGTATGATTCACCCATGCGCACACAGTTATATATCGATGGCCAATGGGTTGATGGAGTTGGGAAGCTACCTGTTTACGATCCCAGCGATGGTTCAGTAATCGCCGAGGTTTCACTTGCCGGAGATGCACAATGTGATGCCGCAATCGCAGCTGCTGATGCAGCAGCAAAGGCGTGGGCTAAAACTGCTCCACGTTATCGTTCAGAGATTTTGCGTAAAGCATTTGAGTTAATGGTTGCAGAGAATGAAGTTATTGCAACAATGATTTCCCGTGAAAATGGCAAAGCGATGCCAGATGCACGTGGTGAAGCAACTTACGCTGCAGAGTTTTTCCGTTGGTTTGCAGAAGAAACTGTTCGCACACCTGGAGATTTCCGTGAATCACCATCAGGTGACAAGCGAATTCTTGTAACACATGAACCAATCGGTCTTTCAATTCTTATTACACCGTGGAACTTCCCTGCAGGTATGGCTACTCGAAAGATTGGCCCGGCAGTTGCCGCTGGTTGCACAATGATTTTGAAGCCAGCGGGTGAAACTCCACTAACTGCGATGTACATCGTTGATTTGATGGAGCGTGCAGGATTGCCAAAGGGTGTTCTCAACCTTGTTCTTCCAGAAAAGACAGGCCCTGCGATCTCAAGGATGCTCCATGATCCACGTGTAAAGAACCTTTCATTTACAGGCTCAACTGAAGTTGGTCGCATCTTGCTGAAAGAGGCTGCAGACCGTGTAATCCGCTGCTCAATGGAGCTTGGCGGAAATGCACAAGTTGTTATTCATGATGATGCAGATCTTGCAGTAACTATTCCGCAGCTTTCACTTGCAAAGATGCGCAACGGTGGAGCTGCATGTACTTCAGCAAATCGAATCTTCGTACAGCGCGGAATTGCAGAGAAGTTCATCGCAGAGATGTCTAAGTCCATGAGCAGCTATGTAATGGGCCGCGGAACTGAAGCCACGACAACACTTGGAGCATCTGTTTCAATGAAGGAGCGCAACAAGATTGCAGAGCTCGTTGATCAATCAGTTGCAGCTGGTGCAAAGGTTGAGATTGGTGGAGTTAAGCCCGAAGGTGATGGCGCTTTCTATCCAGCAACGGTTTTGATCGTTGAAAAGGACAACCCAATCCTGCTTCATGAAATCTTTGGTCCAGTCGCACCGATCGTTATCTTTGATACAGATGAAGAAGGTATCGAGATGGCTAATGACACCGATTTCGGTCTGATTAGTTATGTCTTCTCTTCAAACCTCACCCGCGCATTGCGCACCGCAGAGGCGATGGAGTCTGGAATGGTCGCGATCAATAAGGGAGTTATCTCTGATCCAGCCGCACCATTTGGTGGAGTAAAGCAATCAGGCTTGGGCCGCGAAGGTGGCTTTGATGGAATTCACGAGTTCCTACAAACCAAGTTCATTGGCGTCGAGATCTAAACCAATTCAGTTACGCCTATCTAAATAGATAGGACGGCGTGTATGGCGGTGTTCGATCAGCGAGTGTTTTATGCAAGAACTCTTCGGTTTCTTTGAATAGTTCAACAAGGATCTTTTCATTCTTCTTTTGACTCTTTGTCAGATCAGATTCCATAAAA
>CAMDCL010000037.1 GCA_945890205.1 Bifidobacterium breve
CTGATCAAAAGTAAGTGGGGCGGGTCGGGCTCGAACCGACGACGACGGAATTATGAGTTCCGGGCTCTAACCAACTGAGCTACCGCCCCTAACGAGTGTGAACTTTACCGCGAATTTTTCTCGCGCTGGAATCCTC
Source organism: Bifidobacterium breve (assembly GCA_945890205.1). Lineage (GTDB taxonomy): Bacteria > Actinomycetota > Actinomycetes > Nanopelagicales > Nanopelagicaceae > Planktophila. The sequence goes on from CAMDCL010000037.1 coordinate 137, forward strand.
TGCGACCCCAGAATTCCCAGAGCCCCATGACCGACAGTATGAGCGCGAAACCAAAGAGCAGATCTTCAATGGGTGCTGCCGCGATGCGATACCCCGTAATTGAATCTGGGTCATACATAACAATGGCTTTACCATCGCCACGAATATGGGTCAGCCACCAATTAGTCATCAATTGGAATGGAAGAATGATCATGTAGGAAAGCCAGAAAGCTAAGCGAGTCAGAAGTGAGTTCTTGAAGACAAATAGATCTACACATACTGCAATAAAAACGGCAGCAACAGCGATATCACTGTAAATCATTTCTTCTCATCCTTTCCAAACTCTTTTTCACGAAGGTGGGGTTTTACTGTTGTAACACCTTCAATAGTCAGAATTGCGGCCATTGGCACGATGATGAAGAACAGGAACTCTTCTAGTGGAATATCAAATGGACCATAAATTCCGAGCATGCGATCGCGGTTAAAGAACCAGTGGCCTTGAGCGATTGCATAGGCATCCCAAATCAAAAAGAGGGTGCTTATCGGAAGGATGCTTAGCAGTGCACGCTTCCAGCGGCGCAAAACGCTGGTTTTCAAAACGATTTCCAACCAAAAAGAGCCGCAAACGGTGAAGGCCAGCATCGCCATGTAGCCAAATTTTTCCACGGCCGATCTTCTCACATCCACCTTTGATAGGGTTATCAAAAAGGGGGCAGACATGCAGGAGAACACTGTTGCGCTCTTCAAACAGGTTCGCTTTTTCTCATCGATTGCGGCGCTGGTCGGAGTCCTGCTCACCTTAGTATTTTCTGAGTTATTAAACTCCAGTTCGATGGGTTGGCAGGTCGTTGTTGCCATCATCGCCCTAGCGATAGGTATTCCACATGGAGCTCTTGATCATTTGGTGACCCTGCCAAAATCTGCACCGCTGAAGATGGCCGTTTTCATACTGATTTACGTTGTTGTGGCCGTTGTTGCGGTTATCGGAATTCTGCAATTCAATACCATCGGTTTCATCATTGTTTTGTTCATGAGTGCGATCCACTTCGGAATCGGCGACGCTGCATTTATCAGTGAGCTTGATAGACGCACTCAACCTCGAACAAAGCTGAATCGTTGGTTCTATATTCCCGCTGCCGGATTTACTCCAGTTTTTATCCCCTTGGTCAATTCTGCAAGTACTGAGGCTTTGGCATCTGTAAATCCCGCTTTGATCAATTGGCATCAAGGCTTTGATTCGCAGATCTTGGCTGCTGTAACTGGATTTTCAGTGCTAGCAATACTTGTCATGATTATGGGCAAGAGAAATAGAGAGGCGTTAGACCTCACGCTCTTGTTGCTTCTTGCTCATATTGCTCCACCATTGATCGCCTTTGCTGTGTACTTTGGATGTTGGCATGCGATGAGACATACAGCGCGACTAACCCTGTCCCTTCCCAGATGCATTGAGGATTTAACACAAGGAATGCCCAGGAAAGCATTTTCACATGCGGTGATTCCGGGTTTACCAGCCCTTGTTGGAACCTTTGTAGTAGCTGGCGTAATGGCGTTAAGTGGACAAAATTTCTCAGATGAGTTCTTTTGGATGGCTTTAGTTGTTGTGTGGGCGCTCACTGTTCCTCATATGGCGGTTACCGCTAAATTGGATCGTGCAGCGTTAACCTAGGATCATGAGATTAAAGGCTTTTACGATTGCAATTTTACTTTTGGCCACAACGATTTCTCCGGCACAGGCTGCACCTAATTATGTCTTTCCAATAGTTGGATGTGAGTACACATATCCAAGAGCTCACCATAGTTATCCAGCAACAGATGTGTTCACAGATGCTGGATGTCGATACGTCGCGGTCACATCAGGTGTTATAGATGAAGTAAACCGTATTGATTCATGGTCTGGTAAAACAAATTTAGGAATTGATCGTGGCGGTTTGTATGTATCTTTTATCGGAGATGATGGTGTTAGATACTACGCATCACATTTAAAGAGCATTCCAAAAAGTATTCAACCAGGGGTTGCGGTAAAGGTGGGAAGATTTCTGGGAAAGGTAGGAACATCAGGTAGTGCGCGAGGAACAAAACCACATATTCACTTTGGTCTTTCATGGAGTACACCTCCACAAACATGGTGGGTTCGTCGCGGCATGGTGTGGCCGTGGAAATACTTAGATGCTTGGAAGGATGGAAAGGATCGTTCACCTGCAAAAGAGGTTGAGGCTAAACGTTTAAAAAGTGGCGATCTTCCACCAGAGCCAGTTAATGAGAAGAGGAAGTAATTAAAAAACCCCGCCAGTTACCCGGCGGGGTTTTTAATAGTTAGTGTTGATTAGGCAGGGTTTACTGCATCAGCCTGAGGACCCTTTGGACCCTGTACGACCTCAAATGAAACTGCCTGACCCTCTTCAAGGGACTTGTAACCGTTTCCTTGAATTGCTGAGTAGTGAACGAAAACATCTTGTCCGCCACCATCAACTGCAATGAAACCGAAACCCTTTTCAGAGTTGAACCACTTAACTGTGCCTGTTGCCATGTATGTATTTTCCTTCGATATGTGGGTGATCCGAGAAATCCTCGGTTCACGGTCTTCCTCTTGCTCCAGCGATACCGATTATGCAAAACATGAAACGGGTACTGATTAAGCGTCCGACTGAGCCCAACTGTACCGCCTGTAGCCCTGTATGCCTAAAGGGGGAGTAGACAGTTTCAGGCTCAGTGGTGTCTAATTGAGGTGTTCACACCGCAAGATTGAGCCGAAAATGCTGCTGGGGAAGGTCGCATTTGGGCAACCTTGCAAGGAGAACTATGGAACCTTTAACCACGCCCTCAAACCGTCAGCAGGTTCGGGGCTTCTTAACTATTCACTCAACGCCATCTGCGTTGCGCCACCATATTGATTGGGCGATTCAAGCGGTGCTTGGAGCTTGGGTGAAACCATCATGGATTGCGCAGCCGTTGATTCCTGGTTCATATCGCACGCAACTTGAGTTTCGCGATCGTCAAGGAGCCGCCGCCGAATTAGCTAGCGCACTTCGAAGTTGGCACTACCTGAACTTTGAGGTTATTGAAAACACTGACAATGGTGGTGAACTCTTTAGATGCACACCAGAGTTTGGGATTCATCGCGCACTTGTTGATCAGACGGGTGCGGTTATTCTTAGTGAGAATCAACTGAACGCAATACTAAAAAATGCTTTTGATGAGGAAAGTATCCGTGAGGGCATATCTTCCCTATTGGGAAATCCATGGGAGTTAGAGCTAGATCGGTTCCGGAGTGTTGACCTTCAGGAGGTAGCTCAGCTACGAGCAATCTAACGGGTAAGATATACACATGACTCAACTTAATGAAAGCCCAATTATCACTGTAGAACGCCGCAAAGCTGTAACAATTATTATTGCAGCTGTAATCATGTCACTTGCAATTGGTGGCGGATTAATGCAGGTCGGTTCTGGTTTTGCATCTCGTAGCAGCGATGGAATTACTGTTACAGGATCTGCTAAGACAACAGCAACGGCCGATAATGCGGTTTGGGTTCTCAATGTGAGCTTATCTTCTCCAACTGTTGCGACCGCGGTAAATAAGGTCGATGCAGATGTTGCTGCACTATCAAAGTATTTGACGCAGGGTGGAATCCCAGAAGAAGCCTTAACTTTGGGTGCAATTTCAACATATGCAAATGAGGAGTACAGCAACGGAAATCCAACTGGAAGAATCCTTTCCTATCGCGCTACCCGTGAGGTAACGGTGCGTTCGCAGGATGTCCAACTGGTATCACAGCTGAGCCAAGGAATTGGAACACTCCTTGCAACTGGAATTAATGCCAACAATTACGGTCCTCAGTACTACATCTCAAACCTTCCAGAGCTTCGCCCACAGTTAATGGCAGAGGCGATGAAGGATGCAAAGATTCGTGCTGAAGCACTGACACAAGCGGTCGGTGGAGAAATTGGATCACTGGTTAATGTCAAGGCTGGTCCTATTCAGATCACAACACCTGATTCAACAATGACAGCTGATTACGGCGCATACGACACTTCAACTATTGAAAAGACTGTGACAGCTACAGTCTCTGTAACCTTTAAAAGCTAAAGCGGGATATTGCCGTGTGAACCACGGCGGCGAGGTGCGTTAGCAATTGCTTTTGCTAGCGCACTTCGTGTTTGTGCGGGAGTGATCATTTCATCAACAGCGCCAATTTCAATCGCCTTGGCAACTCCACCAGAAACCTTTTCATGCTCTGCCGCAAGCTCTAGCTCCATTAACTCACGTTGTTCTTCAGGAAGATCAGCTAATAATCGACGGTGCAGAACCCTTACCGCAGCCACCGCTCCCATTACCGATACTTCAGCTTCGGGCCATGCAAAGACTCGTGTAGCACCTAACGATTTAGAGTTCATCGCAACATAAGCACCGCCATAGGCACGTCGGGTAATCAGAGTTACTCGTGGGACAACCGCTTCGCCAAAGGCATGTAACAACTTGGCACCGCGACGAACCGCGCCCTCCCATTCTTGTCCAGCACCTGGCAGAAAGCCTTGTACATCAGCGATAACTATCAAGGGAATTCCAAAGGCATCACAGGTGCGAACAAAACGCGCCGCCTTTTCACCAGCTGCAGCATCCAGGACTCCTGCAATATGAGATGGATTGTTAGCAAGAACTCCAACTGTTGCACCACCTAAACGACCAAGGATTGTGGTCATATTTGGAGCCCACATAGATAGCAGCTCAATATGTTCGGCATCTTTATCTAAAATTGCATCAACTAATGGGTGTACCTCGTATGTGCGCACACTAGAAGGTGGAACAAATTGTGCAAGATCTATATCTTCAACAGCTGGGTTCATAACCGCCTGGTTTGCAAATAAAGAGGTTAGATAACGGATATCCTCAAATGCCTCTTCTTCGCTGGGTGCAATGACATGAGCAAGTCCACTATTTTTCCTGTGCGCTTCTGGTCCACCTAGTAAGGCCATATCAATATCTTCACCAGTAACACTTTTTACAACGTCAGGGCCTGTTACAAATATTCGGCCCTCAGGAGCAAGCACAACGACATCGGTTAATGCAGGTCCATATGCACCGCCACCTGCGGTTGGTCCTAAAACCAATGACAACTGTGGAATGCGACCACTAGCTGAAATCATTGATTGAAAGACCTCGCCAAAAGCATCCAGGGATGCAACACCATCTGATAAACGGGCACCACCTGAGTGCCATATTCCAATAATCGGAAGCTGTGCATCCATAGCGGATTTATAGGCAGTGACAATTACCTTTGATCCTTCGGTACCAAGGGCCCCACTTTTGATGGTTGCATCTGATGCGAAGATAACGACCTTGCATCCCTTGACACTGCCAGTCACTGCCAGCATTCCGCACTCTGTGCGAGGTACTAAAAATTCAAAGCTTCCATCATCAACTAACCGCTTAATCCTTGAAATTGGGTCGCGAGGGTCATGCGATGTAGGTGGCATTTAGATGCTCTTAAATACCAATACGACGTTGTGGCCACCAAAACCAAAAGAGTCATTAAGTGCTGCAATATCACCAGCAGGTAGGGGGCGTGGTTTATCGCGGACAACATCTACCGTGACCGCAGGATCGAGATTTTCAATATTAATTGTTGGGGGAGCCATGCGATCTTGCAATGTCTTGACGATAAATACTGATTCGATCGCGCCCGCTCCACCTAACAAGTGGCCGGTCATTGATTTTGTCGCAGATACTGCGACGTGATCAGCATCCTTGCCCAGGGCTGCGCGAAGAGCGTTAGCTTCGGCAACATCTCCAGCAGGTGTCGATGTGGCATGGGCATTTAAGTGCACGATATCTGCCGTCGTTAAATCAGCATCCCGCAGAGCAAACTTGACTGCGCGCTGAACGCCCGCACCAGATGGATCTGGTGCTGCGATGTGATATCCATCAGATGACAAACCTTGTCCTGCAATCTCGCAGTAAATCCTTGCACCACGTGCCTTGGCATGTTCATACTCTTCAAGAACCACGATTCCGGCACCTTCACCCAGCACAAAGCCATCACGGTTGAGATCATAAGGACGTGATGCACCTGCAGGATCATCGTTGCGAGTTGAAAGCGCCTTCATTGCAGCAAATGCAGCCATCGGAAGTGCGTGACATGCAGCTTCAACACCACCGCTAACAACGATATCTGCACGGTTATTACGAATCATGTCGAAGGCGTAACCAATTGCTTCTGCTCCCGATGCACACGCGCTGACAGGTGTATGAACACCTGCCTGCGCCTGAAGTTCAAGACCAATATTTGCAGCAGGCCCATTAGGCATCAACATAGGAACTGTGTGAGGACTTACTAGACGAGAACCCTTACTGTTTAAAATGTCGTACTGCTCTAGCAGTGTTGTAACTCCGCCGATGCCTGATGCAACAACAACCCCAAGACGCTCTTTATCTACCTCGGGTGATCCTGCATCCTTCCAAGCCTCGCGGGATGCGATCAATCCAAACTGTTCTGAGCGATCAAGGCGACGTAGCTCTACTCGCTCCATTTGTTCGCTTGGTTCTACTGCGACCCTTGCTGCGAAGGTCACTGGAATTGTCTGTGCCCAATCCTCGGTCAGAGAGCGCACACCACTGGTTCCAGCCAAAAGGCCTGCCCATGTAGATGTGACATCTCCACCCAGAGGAGTGGTTGCACCGAGTCCAGTAACTACAACGCGACGATGGGTCATTGAATCAAAAACTTACTTTGATGCGTTGACGATGAAATTAACTGCATCTCCGACCGTTACTAGATCTGTAACGCTGTCATCAGGAATCTTTACTCCGAAGCGCTCTTCAGCGGCGACAACAACTTCAACCATGCTAAGTGAATCAACATCTAAATCATCTGTGAAGTTTTTATCCATTTCAACTGTTGCAGCTGGAATACCAGCTACCTCTTCAATGATTTCCTTTAATCCTGCAAGTACATCTGCTTGTGCAAGTGCCATGATGATTTCATCCTCTTCTATCTCGATCGGGCTGTGCAAGGTGATTATTGTGTATCAACTTCTGGCTTACTTACGAGTATTGCACACCGTAAGTGGCATAAATCTCAAGGCTCACGCATGAATCAAGGTGCAGGTGGCAGCTCTACTACTTGGGCGGCATATACAAGACCTGCGCCGTATCCAATCAGCAAAGCTAACTTTCCATGTAATTCTGGATGCTCTTGCAAGATTTGATCCATTGCTAACGGAACTGATGCCGCTGATGTATTTCCATTTGTCCTAATATCATCGGCTATTAACACCGAATCAGGCAGCTTCATCTCTTTAGCCATTGTTTCGATGATACGAATGTTTGCTTGATGTGGAATAAATGCACCCAATTCATCAACGGTAATTCCCGCCGCTTCTAAAGCTTTAATGCCAGCCTTGCTCATTTGATACACAGCCCAGCGAAAAACCGTTTGGCCTTGCTGCGAAATATTAGGCCACCCTAAATCTGCAACACCCTTTGATGGATTCTTCTTAAAATCAAGGTAGGAGGGAGATAAGAGAATTGCATCTCGAGAATCTGCATCGGATCCCCAAATTGTTTGAGCAATTCGAGGCTGATCGCTCTTGCCGATGACTACCGCTCCGGCACCATCTGCGAAGATAAAGGCTGTTGCTCGATCATCTGGATCTGTGTAATCCGACAACTTTTCAACACCTATAACTAAAACATTTGTGGATGTTCCAGATCTGACCAAATCACTTGCCATGCCAACGCCGTAGCAAAATCCTGCGCATGCTGCGCTGATATCAAAGGCAGCTGCCTTTGGATTACCTAGCTCGTTGATTAACTCAGTAGCAGCACTTGGGGCCTGAAAAGGGTAGGAAATAGTTGCAAGAATTACGGTATCGATATCGGCAATTGTTAACTTCGCACGCTTAAGTGCGATCTCACAAGCGGCTTTGGCCATTGAAATAACGGTTTCATCATCCCCGGCAAAACGACGAGTTTCAATTCCGGTGCGCTGCTGAATCCACTCATCGGTTGAATCAATACGTTCTACAATTTCAGAGTTAGGCACCAAACGCTTGGGACGATATGAACCGACCGACAGGATGCGACTATGTCCAACTGGTGCGACTTTGATACTCATAAGTGCCTTTCTGCAAACTCACGTGCTGCGGGTAGATCATCGACACTCTTTAAAGCAAAGGCTTCAATCTCAGTTGCTGCGCGCTTGAGCAAGCCAACCAGAGTTCCGGCCGGTGGCAGCTCTATGACACCCGTAACGCCGATAGATTTCATACTCTCCATACATAAATCCCAACGCACAGGATTTGCAATCTGGTTAACAATTCGGGTTAAGACTTCAGCACCATCCTTGATGATTACACCATCCTTATTTGAAATTACATCGATCTGCATCTGATGTGTCGCAATGGTCGTTGCCTTATCGCGCAAGGGTTGGACCGCGGGTTGCATATAAGAGGTATGGAAAGCACCTGCAACCGCAAGTGCGCGAACCCTGGCAGATGCAGGTGGGTTTTCAGCAAGCTCAGCAAGTGCGGCTAAATCTCCGGCAGCAACAATCTGTCCTGCTCCATTGTCATTTGCAGCAACTAAGTTCAAGGCAGCAAGTGTTGCTAAAACTTCGCTTCGATCTCCACCAAGAACAGCTGACATTCCGGCAGGTGATGCCGCTGCAGCCTTAGCCATCTCGACTCCACGTGCACGCACTAGGGACAGAGCATCATTACTGCTGATCGCCCCTGAAAGTGCCGCTGCAGCTAACTCACCTACTGAGTGTCCTGATGTCACCGCAAAATTACTAACTCCCAAAGCATGTGCACCCAAAAGTGATGTTGCAACAATTAAAGGTTGAGCGTTAGCGGTGTCCTTAATCTCATCGGCATCGGCTGAAGTACCTAAATGCAAAAGGTCTAAATCAATGGCCTGAGACCAGCTTTCAATCAGCGCCTTAAGCTCGGGGTTTTCTATCCAACTATTGAGCATTCCAGGGGTTTGTGAACCTTGGCCTGGAGCGATGATTGCGAGCACAAACAGATATTAGTCGTGCTCCTTACTTACTATCTAGTACGCGACACCAACCACACAAGCACGCTGTGTTTTGGAACTTGCACCTTTGCAGAAGGTGCAGCAATAACAGGCTCGTAGGTTTCAACCTTTTTAGATGCATCGAAGATACATCTAAATGTTTCACCCCAACTTGAATCAGGTAAGGTGAAAGTTGTTTCTTCACCAGATGAGTTGAGCATTAGAAGTAAACCTTTATTGGGATCTGCCTCGACAAATACTGTAATGCTTCGTTTTTCTTCATCGCGCCAATGATCATCACTCATCTCGTGGCCTCCAAGTGAAAACCAAGCGATATCTTTTCTATTTGTTCCCTTATCAACTGCACCTGTGAAAAATTCGGAGGCAACATCTGCTAGATAAGTTTGCCGAATTTGCGCCAGAGATTTAACGGTGTTCAAAATATCTTGTTGTCTCTCATCAAGATTCCAGGGAAGCGCCCACCCTCCATTAAAAGAGGATTCAGACTCTTGCAAATGATCTAACGGTAGCGAGTAAGCGTTATTGGAACCATTCTGAGTTCTGCTTACCTCATCACCCATGTTGAGCATCGGAACACCTGATGAGAGCATCAAAGTAGCAAGAAGTGATTTCTTTAAGCTATGACGAATCTCTTGAATATGTGGATCCTGAGTTTCTCCCTCATGTCCTACATTCCACGATCTATTTGAATCATTGCCATCTGCATTATTTTCTAAGTTTGGCTGATTACGTTTCTCGTTATAAGTAACCATGTCATGAATTGTGAAACCATCATGTGCTGCAACAAAGTTTATTGAAGATGTCGGACCGCGATAATGGAAGATATTGCTTGATCCGCTAATACTGGATGCAATATCTGAAACACCTTCGCCATAGCCACGCGCTAAATCATCCAGCCAGAACTGGCGAACCGAGTCACGATAGGCGTCATTCCATTCCCGCCAAGGATGTGGAAAATCCCCCAGCGAGTAACGAGAGATATCCCAAGGCTCTGCGATCATTTTAAAGTTACGCAGTACAGAGTCGGCTCCGATCGCTGCCATGAGCGATGAATTAAATGCGCTATCACTTGTATACAAAGCGGTTGTTAGATCAAAGCGGAAGCCATCAACGCCAATTACTTCGATCCACCAACGCAGCGAGTCAATAATCTGGCGAACAGAGTGTGGCCGGCTAGCTGCAAATGTATTACCGCAACCGGTTACATCCTC
>CAMDCL010000038.1 GCA_945890205.1 Bifidobacterium breve
AGGGGAGTTGCATCAACAAGGTTTGCATCTGCAAGGTTTGCTGAAATGTAGTTGTCATCTGCGCCGAAATCGACCGCAGCATTTGAATGAGATTTTGCATGCTTCTTGAAATCATCACGAGCATATGCTGGTGAATCATTACGGCGATCGCGTACTGGACGCTCTGAGCGGAAGTTAGCTGCACGTGTATCTGGGGCAACGCTGCTCTTCTTTGGACGGGTTGGATCAAACTTTTCACGCTTGCGTGGCTCAAAGTTTGGACGGCCATCATCAGTGCGAGCGATCTTTGCCTTCACTGCATCGCGACGATTTGTCGGACGAGTATCAGACCCTTTCTTGAAAGCTGGACGTTCTGGACGTTCTGGACGTTCTGCTTTCTTGTAACTCTTCTTAAACTCTGGACGTGAATCATCTCGCTTGAAAGCTGGACGCTCTGTGCGTTCTGTTCGCTCTGCACGTGGTGCTGATTCGCGAACTTCGCGCTCTTTAACAAACTTCTTCGCACGAGAATCTGGACGTTGCGAACGTTCGATACGTGCCTTGCGCTCATCTGGTGCTTCTGTTGGACGTGGCTTTGATGCGGTTTGTTCTTGGTAACGCTTTGCGCGCAACTTTGAACGCTCGACTAAGCGAACATCCTTCTTTGAAGCTGTTGATGTATCAACATCTGAATAACGACGAGTTGATGCAGACTTTCCATTCACTGGCTTAGCTGCTGCACCCTTACGAGCTGCCTTTTGTGCAGTTGTGTGACGCGCCTTTGGAGCCGCCTCTTTAAATTCTGCAGCCTTCTTTGTGCGCTTAGGCTTTCCTGCTGATGCTGCGCGACGAGCTTTTCCGGGCGCGCTAGTGCGTGGTTGTAGAGACATAGAAATGCATACCAATCGAGACGACAAGCGCGTCTCGGGTATAGCTCGCACTTTTGGCGGCTAGGGCGAAAATAAGACTCGCATGTAGTGCTGCAGGTGCAGCACTTGGGGGAAGTACTTTGGTGCGGTCGCACCAACGGGTTAATTCTACCCTGAGTTGAAAGTAGTTTTTACCAAGGCAATCACTATCGTTCACACATGAAAAAGAGCGATTCCTGGGTAACGCCGTACTTGGCGTTAGCGATGGTGTGGGGATGTTCCTTCATATTTATAAAGCTGGGTCTTGAATTCTTAACTCCCGTAGGGGTCGCATTTGGAAGAGTCTCTCTAGGTGCCATCACGCTTTTGATTTGGGCTCGATTGAAGGGAATTTCTCTACCTAAATCACCAATAATTTGGTTCCACCTTTGGATAGTCGCGCTACTTTTAAATGTTGTACCTGGCTTTTTATTTGCACTCGCTGAAACCAAGGTGACTTCGATCTTGGCTGGATTAATCAACGCAGTTACTCCCTTAATGACCCTGCTTGCGATCATGGTGGCGTTCAGAGAAGAAAAAATAAAGGCATATCAAGTTACAAGTCTGTTGACTGGTTTTACGGGAGTTTTAGTTGTGTTGGGTGCATGGCAAGGTTTGGGTAGCAATCCAATCGAGGCGGTTCTGGCACTTTTGTTAGCTGTAACTTGTTATGGAATTTCCTTTCCATACTCTCGCAAATACTTATTGCCTCACAAAATTCGGGCAGAATCTTTGGCTGCTGGCCAACTAACAATCGGGGCGTTAACCCTTACCCCTTTTTATATCTTTGGTGGAATAGAGAACAAAGGCCTACCTATTGGCCCAGTACTAGCGATGCTTGCCCTTGGAGTATTGGGATCTGGTTTTGCTTACATTTGGAACTTTAAGATTATGGCGGCAGCTGGAAGTGCAATTGCAAGCTCCATCACCTATGCATCTGCTGTTGTCGCGGTTCTGGTTGGAATTATTTTTCTCGGCGAAGAGATTTATTGGTATGAGCCAGTTGGTGGAGTAATTGTTTTACTAGGCGCAGCTATCGGACAGCAACGAATAAAACTTTTTAAATAGAAAAACCAACAGGCAGTTCAAGGCGATTAGCCGCTAATAAGGCTGAATTGGTAAGGATTTCATGGGTAGCTCCATCGGCAACGATCACCCCGCCCTTCAAAATAACTGAACGTGCACATAGCTCGTATGCGTATGGAAGATCATGGGTAACCATCACCATTGTGATGTCCAGTGAGCGCAAAATGTCAGCTAATTCGCGACGGCTAGCTGGATCTAAGTTTGATGAAGGCTCATCTAAAACAAGGATTTCAGGCTTCATTGCAAGCACCGTTGCAACAGCTACACGTCGGCGCTGTCCAAAGGAAAGGTGGTGTGGGGGACGATCGCGGAATTCAAGCATTCCTACCAGCTGGAGCGCTTCATCAACAACTTTATTGAGCTGATCTCCGCGAAGTCCCATGTTGTAAGGACCAAAAGCCACATCCTCTGCAACCGTTGGCATAAATAATTGATCATCTGGATCCTGGAAAACGATTCCGACCTTTGCACGAATCTCTTTTATCGAATCCTTATTCTTTGAATCTACTAGTTGACCTGCAACATGGATAGAACCATGGGATGTTGGGTGGATTCCATTCATGTGCATCACAAGGGTTGTCTTGCCAGCTCCATTGGGACCAAGCAGTGCAACACGTTCGCCTTTTTGTACTGAAAGGTTTACACCGTATAGTGCTTGATTGCCATCGGGATATGCAAAGGCAAGTTCTTTGATCTCTAGGCTAGGTGTATTCATTACATTGTTCCAATCAGTAATTGAGTAATAAAAATTAGTGCGGCGACAAGTGGGTAGAGCATGGCGATGAACCATACAGAGCCCTTGATCTTGTGTTGATGCTCTTGAGGTAGAACGCCTTTGTATCCTCGTGACAACATGGAAAGGTGAACACGCTCACCACGTTCGTAAGAGCGAATAAAAAGCGCACCTGCGGCGGTGGCCAAAACCTTCCACGATTTAACTCCGGTTGCTTCAAAGCCACGGGATTCGCGCGCAACCTTCATGCGCTCCATCTCATCATTGACAACATTGACATAGCGCAACATAAATGAGGCGATCTGAACCATCAGAACTGGAAGGCGCAGACGCTCTAAACCACGCAGAATCTCACGGGCTGTAGTTGATGTAGACAAGATGATCGCTGTCATAACACCTAGGGTTCCCTTAACCACAATTCCAGATCCTGCAATTAAGCCTTCGCGGTAGAGATCAAATGGACCCACCTGAATCTTTTCGCCAGTACCAAAGAAGGGCATCAATATGGCAAAGAAGATAAATGGGATCTCAATCAAAGCCCGCTTAAAAAGGGTTGGAAATGGGATTTGTGCCATCTTTACAACGATAAATAACCACAGGAAGTAGGCGAGAAAAGCCCCCCATTGAGTAACGGGGGTTGAGACAACGACCAGGATAAAGCAGATCGCCGCAATGATTTTTAGGTGTGACGGTAGGGCATGTATCGCGGTATGACGGTGGAGATACAACCTTTCTCCAACATCATGACCGTGATGATGTTTATCCTCTTGAACTTTAATTCTTCACCATTCGTGGCTTGCGAGCGATTAATTTGAAGGCAACACCTGCAACCACAGCTGTGCCAATCACACCAATTACTCCAGCGATGCCAACTGAGGCGCGCTCATTGTCAACACCCTTTGTTCCATAATCCGATAGAAGTACATCGGCGTTGGTGTTTTCCTTCGCGGTTTCAATAAAGCCAATATCTTCTGCAACCTTTTCCAAACCATCTGGTGATGATGATGCGTAGAAAGAGACAACTCCGGCTAGAAATAGAGATACAACAAAACCACCTATGTAAAACCTTCGGTTGTTAAGCATTTCTTATCTCCAGCTTCTGAGTGTTGTTCTTCCATCCATAAACCAAATCACTACGACTTGCCAGAACTGCGCTAACTGTTAGACCGGTAATCAAGCCTTCGCCGATTCCAATGAGGATGTGTGTTCCTACCATCGCACCAAGAACCGTTGTCGTTGAGTAGGTTGCTGTTGCACCAACTGCATATTGAACTGTAAAGCTAATTGCAGCCATCGGAACTGAGATAAAGCCACCGATAGCTGCGGCAACGGGGATTGAAGTTTTCTTCTTTGGAAGAATTTTGCGGATTAAAAGGAAAGTGCCGTAACCCGCCCATACGCCAACAATTGCCATGTTAAATGTGCTGGCACCTAGCGCGGTTAATCCACCATCGGCAAATAAAAAGGCTTGCATCAAAAGAACAATTGTCAGAGCCAAGGTCGCAGCCCAGGGGCCAACTAAGATCGCCGCCAACGCACCACCGATCAGGTGTCCACTTGTTCCCGCGGCAACTGGAAAGTTGAGCATCTGGACAGCAAAGATAAAGACAGCTGTAAGGCCGGCCAAGGGAGCGGTCTTCTCATCTAGCTGGCTTCGCGCCCCTTTAAGAGCAACCGCCACGCCTGCTGCAGAGAGCCCGGTAAAGATGACTGAGGTCTGAACATCGAGAAAGCCATCAGGAATATGCATAGGAAAAGGTTAATGCAAACGATTCGCATCTGCAACATATAGGCGGGTTTCTGAGAATTCATCGATTTGCGCCCAAATCCTGAGCCCTGACCCACCTTCTAAAGATAAGGTCACAGCCATGGGTGAAGATGAAGGCATGGAAGAGCTCATCACTGAAGAGATGCTCTGGGATCGAATTCCAGAGGTAGAAGGTGAAGAACGTGCCAGTACTTATTATGAATTAAGTGCGCGGATCTACGCTCGTGGTCAATACGATGAAGCGCTCGCTCTGGCGGAAACCGCTCGTGATATTTACTCTCAACTTGGCGCCGCTGTTTCATCGGAAGGATTAGCACAGGCGTATTCAGCGATTGGTTACAACTTAAATCAACTCAAGCGTATGGATGAAGCCGCTACCGCAATGAGTAAAGCTGTTGAGATTTTACGTGAGAACAAATCTCCTATCGCCTTAGAGCTTGCCTGCACACTTGGCGAGTGGTGGTACTCATCCAAGAAGTACGACAAGGTTGTAGAAACAATGAATGAGTGTGCGCAAGAACATCTTGTCGATGGAAATGAAATCGGCGCTGCGAATGATCTTCACTTAATTGGTTGCGCTGAACGCGAGTTAAAGAATTATGAAAAGGCGATTGAAGCCTTCAAAGAAGCGCGATCATTATTTAAGCGCAACAAAGAGGTAATTCATGTCGCCCGTTGCGATCAGAAAATGGCATCCTGCCTGATCGAATTAGGTGAGGGCGAACTTGCGCTAGAAACCGCTCGCAAAGCTGTCGATGTTTTTGAAACAGGACATGATCACCGCCGCGAAACCTTTGCATCCTTTGAGTTTGGTAAAGCTCAGATCTTGCTCGAAAAATATGATGAAGGTTTGGCAACTTTAGAAAATGTGTTAGCGATCGTTAGTGAGGATGAGCCTAAGGATTTTGAGTTCATCGTTGATATCGAATCCCGTATCTCAAAGATTTTACGCATGCAGGGCCGGATAGATGAGGCGGATGAGATCGAGCGTCGCTTAAAGTCGGTTCAAGAGGCGTTGGAGGATGAACCTGAGCGTGATCTCCTCACTTAAGGACCGTCAACAACTCAGCATCACAATGGTCTGCATGGGCAATATCTGCCGCTCACCTATGGCGGCTGCTGTATTAGCTAATAAAACCAATGGGGTTAAATCTCCAGTTATCACCGTTGATAGCTCCGGAACCGGTCCATGGCATATCGGCCAAGGGCCTCATCCATCTTCCAAAAAGATCTGGGAAAAGGCTGGCTACAAGCACGAGCACACCGCTAAACAGTTTACGAGCAATGATTTCTTTATTCATGACCTGATTTTGGTTATGGACTCCAGTAATTTTCACAACGTTATGTCACTAGCAGAAAGTGATGAGCATCGCTCAAAGGTTTTCTACCTAAGAAGTTTTGATCCTGAGCTGCAGGGCATCGATCCAGACTCTGCTGATTACTTTAAGTTAGAGGTACCAGATCCTTACAACCAAAGTGATGAAGCGTATGAAGCAACTTTGGCTATGGTTGAACGTGCGGTAGATGGATTGCTAGCAAAACTAAGTTCTTAGCGTGGCAGGTGTTGCAAAGCCCAGTGGTACATCGCGATAGCACCAGCAGCAGAGGCATTCATTGATCGAGTCGAACCATATTGATTAATCTCGTACAAAACCTCACAAACTTCAATTCCTTCATCGGACATTCCTGCACCCTCTTGCCCAAACAATAAAACACAACTTTCAGGTAAATCAGCTGACTCTAACTGCTTAGAACCCGGGACATTATCAATTCCAATTATCGGCAGTTTTTCTTCATTACAGTACTTTGCAAAATCCTCAATAGTTGGATGGTGCATGACAGTTAAGTATCGATCGGTAACCATTGCACCACGTTTGTTCCAGTCTCGCTTTCCAACGATATGGACCGCTGAGACATTAAAAGCATTTGCGGTTCTGACAATTGATCCAATATTGAGATCGTGCTGCCAGTTTTCAATCGCAATCTGTAGCTTATGACGCTTGGTATTTAAATCTGCAACGATCGCTTCTACCGTCCAATAACGATAGTGATCCAAGACATTTCTGCGATCACCATTCAGTAATAATTCAGGGTCAAACTGTTCACCTGCTGGCCAGGGCTTTTCATGTGGCCCAACCCCAACAACAGGGAAAAATTCACCTGGGCCAATACTGGCGGGGGTTGTTGGAGAAGACATGTATGCACTCTAAACTGAACACATGTCAGCTATCAACATGGTCGCGTATGTAATCCATCTTCTATCTGTTCTAGGCATTTTGGCTCTGCTACTGCTTCAGTGGAAGAAATCTCCTCGCACATTAAACCCCGGAGTTCTTCATGCAGGGTTGACAGCCCTTGTCGCTGGCTTGGTTTTGGTTGGTCTGCATAACAATGTAAAGCCTGATGAAGAGTTAAACCATGTAACAGTTGGAATCAAGTTTGTGATTTTGGTAGTGATCCTGGCCCTAGGCTACAAAAATGTTAAGAAGCCAGAGCTTCCTAAAAATGTTTGGTTAGCGATGATCTTGTTGACCATTACAAATATTGTTATTGCTTCCTGGCGCTAGTAAGAAAAGATGCGCTTAATACTTCGTGTAATCCTGGGCTCGCTTTTTCTGAGCGCTATTGCACTCCCTGCTAACGCCGCTCTGGGCCCAACTTCTATTCCTGCGGTCTTTGATGAACTCCTAAAAAATCAAAGACTCGCTAATCCAGCCATGGTTGTAATTGATGGAAGTACAGGCCAAGTTGTATATGAGAAAAATGCTTTTTCACAACGTAAGCCAGCATCTGTGATGAAGCTGTTAACCGCGGCAGCCGTAATTCAACATTTAGATGTGCAATCAACCTTTAATACAACTATTAACATTAACCCTGAAATCAAAACGGTGATCATTCGCGGTTCATTTGATCCTTGGATGAGTTTGGATCATAAGATCGCCAGAAAGATGAGCCGCGCCTCTCTTCCATATATGGGGTTTGAAACCATTAAGGCGGTTAAAGCCTTTAATGGTGGGTCACTCAAGAATTACGATCTTATTTACAGCAACTTGTATTCACGGGATGTTGCCAACCTAAAGGCGTTTTGGTCCAAGCGCGGATTTAAGCCAAGCTTTAAATCGGTATCTGAAGATGAAACCCTTATGGCTTTGGGCGAACAAATAGTTTCAGAGAATTCTCCGACCGTTGCAGCCCTTATTGACTGGATTTTATTGTGGAGCGATAACGTAATTTCTGAACGATTGGCCCGATCATCTGCAAAAGCTGCTGGTTATTCCATGAGCAGTAAGGGTGTTGACAAGGTTTTCCGTGATCTCCTTGAAGGAATGCAGATTGATGCAACCAAATTAGTTGTTGCTGATGCAAGTGGGTTATCTCGCAAAAATAAGGTCACCGCAAAACTTATGGCTGAATTTCTCTACAAGATTCGTCTTGATGAAAAGTACGCAATTATTTACTCAAGCCTGCCGGTTGGGGGAGTTTCAGGAACATTGCGCAGCCGTTTTCTCACAACAGCTCCATCGGCGATTGGGTTGGTCAGAGCAAAGACCGGAACATTAAATGGAACTGCAACCCTAGCTGGATATGTTCAATCTACAGATCGCGAGTATGTCTTTGTGACCCTGGCAGATGAGATTCCAAGTGGCAATACAGCCCTTAACCGGGCTCGGGCTGCAATTGATCGAGTCTTAGGAAGAATCGCCGCCCCAAATATTCCAGCGGAGATTTCTCCAGCCCCTTAATTAGTTCGAGTAGATCTTTATCTGCCCTTTGTAACATGCAATCCATGTGTTACCTGTTGGCACATCATAAGTAATTCCGATCGGCTCTTTACAAACCTTGATATTTTGAGTGACCTTCATGTCGCTAGTGCGGACACGGGACATGGTGTCACTCTTGTAATTGACCACATATAAAGCGGATCCATCGGCATTAATTGCAAGACTACGAGCGGCATTACCTGTCTTAACCGCCTTTCCTCTCTTATTGTTCACGAGATCCCAAGACGCCACTTTTCCAGAAAGATTCATAGTCACATACATGGTGCTGTTATCAGGGGATAAAACTATTGCTCGAGGGTTGCTTCCAATTGGAATGGTTGAGGTAGAAAAATCCTGCAGATTAATTACATGGATTCGGTTGCCACCCATTTCAGCAACATAGGCCTTTGAGGAGTCATTTGAGATAGCTATTCCGCGAGGGTAGCGTCCAATTTTCACAACCTTAACTACCTCATTTTTCTCAACAGAGATAATTGAAACTGTGTATGAACACCAATTGGCGACTAGTACATACTTGTTATCTGGCGTCACTTCTACAACTTTAGGGACTGAACCAACTGGATACACCGCATCTATCTGATAATTACTGCGATTAATTCGATAGACAAAACTCTTGTCATAGCCATCTGCAGGAGAACATGTGTCAGTGCCTTCTTTGTTGTAACCCTTGCCGTACATCGCGTAGTTGCTCACATACAAATGCTTTCCATCTGGCGAGAAAGTACCTTCGACAGGAGCACCCTTATAGTTTCCAGAGCTCTTAGAGAATCCAAAATCCTTTAATGAAACAGAGTCAGAGATAGTGTGTAAAAGCTCAAATGTTTTTGCATTGTATACGGTGACCGAATGTCGGTACATCATGTTGTGCGCGCTAATCACTCCATCACCAGAGGAACGAACTGATTTTGGTGCGATAGATCCATTGATAGTGTGGATCAACTTCATGCTCGGTGATACAACCTCTGCCTGTGCCGGAAGTGGAAGCAGACACAAGGAGACCAGCGAAAGCAACGGTAAAAATCTGGAGCGCATTTTCCAACTGTACTCTTTGGAGCCGTACAGCGATTTTGACTCCCGGCCCTGAGTTTGATGGGTTGGTTTGAGATCAAGGTAACTAATATCCCTGTGAGAGGTCTGGGAGGCGCAGATCCAAAGCCTTAGTAATCTTGGCGGGTGAGCAGCGCTACGGGGGGATACCTCGATCTAATGAAGTTAAGAGTAGTAGAGCTCTTGCTCGTTTCAACATTACCTGCAATGGTTTTAGCCGCTGAAGGATTACCAGATTTTGGATTAGTTATAGCAACTATTTTCGCCGGAACTTTAGCTGCCGGTAGCGCAAACGCTTTTAATATGGTTATCGAAAGTGATCTAGATAAATTAATGGCGCGAACAGCTAAGCGTCCAGTTGTTACAGGACAAATATCAAAGAAAAATGCAAGTATTTTTGCAACACTAATCGGATTACTTTCACTTGTTTTGTTTTGGATCTTTACAACAGCGCTAGCAACATTTCTGGCCTTGATTGCAAT
>CAMDCL010000039.1 GCA_945890205.1 Bifidobacterium breve
TGGTGGCCCTACAAAAGGAGAACAAAGATATGCGCAGTTCAAACCCTGTTCTTGGACGGGCGTTTAATCAGCGTGGATACGCTGCATTCGATCCGAGCACAATTAACTCAGACCCAGCAGCGCTAGAGAATTTGTACAACACACCTGCCGCATCTTCATTGCGCACAGGTCGCATGACAATTGATGATGTTATTGCACGCACAGCGATCATGTTTGCAGTGTTGGTAGCTGTCGGAGCTGTTGCTTGGTCACTCAACCTTGGTGGCGGCGCACTACTGCTCGGCTTCCTAGGTGGATTTGTTCTTGCCATGGTTAACTCATTTAGCAAGACGGTAAAGCCTGCGATGGCGATTGCCTACGCAGCCTTCCAGGGTCTAGCACTCGGAACAATCAGCAGCATGTACAACACCATCTATGACGGAATTGTTAGCCAAGCAATCTTGGTAACAATCAGTGCATTTGCTGGAATGTTGTTTGCATTTAAGAGCGGACGTATCCGCGTAACACCTAAGTTCACAAAGGTATTGATGACAGCGCTCATCGGCTACCTCGTACTTGCTGTGGTTTCACTGGTGTCTTCATTCATCACAGGCACAAGTGTTTACAGCCTTGGTGGCTTTGGCTTAATCATTGCAACAGGTGGAATGGTTCTAGCATCCTTCTTCTTAATCCTTGATTTTGATTCAATTCAAAAGGGGATTGCAGCGGGAGCTCCAGAGTCAGAGTCATGGAGAGCAGCATTTGGCTTGATGGTCACAATCGTGTGGTTGTACCTAGAGGTCTTACGCGTACTTTCTATCTTGCGCGGAAATGACTAATTAGAGGTAATTAATTAGAGATCTTCATCGATGGGCCTCAGGTTTTTAACCTGAGGCCCATCGACATTTCTGGTCTCTGGAATTCGATAGACCAGGGCTAAAGCGATTGCGAAGATAACCGCGGATACTCCAAAGGCTGCTCTGTATGAGTAAAGATCGGAGATCCAACCAATAATGATTGGTCCAAAGATCATTCCGGCATCGCCTGCCATTTGAAAGACTGCGATTACCTTTCCACCCTTACCTTTGATGATGTCGCCAACGATGCTGGCTGGTGTAATTGAAAGATAAGCCCCGCCAAAGCCCAGAATGATCATAGAAAGGATGTACATAAAGGGGTTAACGGCAAAGGTTAAGATCAAAATTCCGAGAAAGACAATGTTGGCACCGATTATTGAGGCGGCGCGGCGTCCCTTTGCATCTGAGTACCAACCAGCCCGCAGAAGTACCGCACCCTGCACCATCGCCGATATCGCTAATCCATATCCAACGATCGCTATTGTCGAACCCAGCTCTTCGGTAACAAAGACCGGCAGGATTGAAGCGCGCATACCGAAGAAAACCCAGGTTCCGATAAAGGCTAATACAAGTGCGATTCGGTAGGCCGGCATCGCAAGTGCTTCGCGAACGGTAGTTGCAGACTCTTCTGAACCATTCTTTACCTTGGCACCGATGGAATCACCCTTTAAGAAAATTAGCGCTACCAACCCTGAACATAACAACAGGATTGAGTAAACAAAAAATGGTGCACGCAGAGAGATCAGGGAGAGAACTCCACCAATAGCAGGGCCTGCAATTCCACCAACAATAAATGAGCCTTGATAAACAGATTGAGCATGGCCTCGTTGTGCATCACTCACAGAGCGCAAAATTACCGAGCTTGCCGCAACTGAGAACATTGACGATCCGAGCCCGCCCGCTGCTCGAAATACAAGTAATTGCTCGTAACTTTGGGCAATTCCAGCCAAAAAGGTAAAGGCCGAGACCATAAAGATTCCAGATGAGAAAACCGCTCGCTCGCCAAACTTGTCAACTAAAACTCCAGAGATTAACCCTGATGCAAATCGTGTAATTGCAAAGGCTGAAACCATCAATCCGATAGCGGCGTTATTTACACCAAAGGACTTTGCAAAGACCGGAATGGCGGGCATCACAATTCCAAAACCAACAGCTACAAAAAATGAAGCGGCGACTAAAATTGAAACCTCGCGCGGCAGATCCTTAAATGGTGATTGCATCTTCATAGAGGGTCGAGTCTACTTGTTTAAGGATTAAAAGTGTTTGGTTCAAGGGTGGGCTAGAGGTAGTATTCAGGAGTGAAATCAGTTATCGCCGAACACTTAGTAAAGACATATCGCAATGGCGAGGTCAAAGCTCTCAATGATCTATCTCTAGATGTTGAAGAGGGCACTGTTTTAGGTGTACTTGGACCTAACGGTGCAGGAAAGACTACGACTGTAAGAATTCTTGCAACCTTGCTCAAGCCAGACTCTGGTTCAGCCACAGTTGCCGGAATCGATGTCATTAAGCATCCCGATAAGGTTCGCGAGCAAATAGGTTTATCAGGTCAGTATGCAGCTGTTGATGAGACATTAACTGGCTGGGACAACTTGGTGATGTTTGGACGTCTGTATCACCTTGGTCGCCAGAGCTCTATTGATCGTGCCAACGATTTACTTGAACGTTTTGACTTAACTGAAGCCGCACGTCGCCCTATTAAGACATATTCAGGCGGAATGCGCCGTCGACTAGATCTTGCGGCATCACTGATTGTTAAGCCCAAAATTTTGTTCTTAGATGAGCCAACAACTGGTTTAGATCCACGTGGTCGTCAGGATATGTGGCAGGTTATCCAGGAGCTTGTAAAGGGTGGTGTAACGCTGCTTTTAACAACCCAGTACCTAGAAGAGGCGGATCAGCTCGCTGATGAGATCGCCGTTATTGACCGCGGAACTGTAATTGCTCGCGGAACATCTGATACTTTGAAAAAGCAGGTGGGCGGAGAGCGCCTTGAAATTACTGTAGAGCCTGCGGATTTAGATAAGACCAATCAGATCGTCGCAAAGATTAGTGGACACGCAACACATGTTGATTTGAGAACTGTTAGCGCACCTGTACTACATGGATCAAAGGATCTGATGGAGGCGTTGCGAGCGATGGATGATGCAAAGATTCATCCACTCGATATTGGTTTAAAGCGTCCATCTCTTGATGATGTGTTTTTATCGCTCACAGGACATGTCGCAGAGGAAACTGTCCAGGAACCAGTAGCTAAAAGGAAGAGAGGTAGCAAGAGATGAAAGATGCGATCCATGATGCGATGATTATTACCAAGCGTCAAATTCTTCAGTTGGCCCGTGTTCCAGAGCTTTTGGTTTTCTCAACTATCCAGCCAGTTATGTTTGTGTTGTTATTCCGCTATGTATTTGGTGGATCAATTGATACAGGCCAACCTGGCGGATATGTACAGCTATTAATGCCTGGAATCTTTGTGCAGACAGTTGCCTTTACCTTGGCATCAACGGCGGTTGGCTTAGCTGAAGATATGAAGAAGGGGTTGATCGATCGCTTTAGATCACTGCCTATCTCACGTGGTGCGGTAATTATTGGTCGAACCTTTGGTGATGCGCTGCTCAATATCTTGGTGCTGGCAGTTATGGCGGCGGCAGGTTTTGCGGTCGGTTGGCGTCCAACATCGGGCATCCTCCAAACAACCTTGGCTTTCTTATTCTTATTTATGTTTGGCTACGCCTTGTCATGGATCGGCATTTTGGTTGGCCTGTCAGTCAAAGAGGCTCGTACAGTTCAAAGCGTTGGTTTCTTGGTTACCTTCCCATTGACCTTCTTATCTAACGCCTTTGCCCCTACAACAGGTATGCCTAGAGCGCTTCAGTACTTTGCAGAATGGAACCCGGTCTCAACAATGGTGGCGGCATGTCGCCAATTGTTTGGTCTGGAAAATGAGTTTGGCGCAACCGCTAACTCGTGGCCAAGTCAAAACCCATTAGAGACTTCGTTGCTGTACATGGTTATCTTGATGGCGATCTTTATCCCATTAAGTATTCGCAAGTACAACAACTACTCAAACTAATACTTTGTTTTAAAGGCGACTTAAGAGTAAAACTCAGCTGCCACAATCTCTACGGAGATTTCACGACCGTTAGGTGCTGTGTATGAAACCTTTGCGCCAATATCTTGGCCAAGAACCGCCGACCCTAATGGTGATTTTTCACTATAAACATCTAGATCTCCAGATGAAATTTCACGAGATCCAATTAAAAACTTCATCTCATCGCCGGCGATAATCGCGGTAACGACCATTCCAGCGCCAACCTTTCCATCTGCACTGGCTGGTGGTGTTCCGATATGTGCATTTTCAAGCATCTGCTTTAACTGACGGATGCGAGCCTCCATCTTGCCCTGCTCATCACGAGCTGCGTGGTAGCCACCATTTTCTTTTAAGTCACCTTCAGCACGTGCGGCTTCAATCTTTGCTGTGACCTCTTTACGACCCGGACCTTCAAGTTGGGCAAGTTCGGCACGCAAACGATCTGCCGCCTCTTGGGTTAACCATGTCTGTGTCATAAGAGGTAACGGTACTGGCTATTTAAGCAGCGCGACAACTGGATACATCAGCATTAACCGCTTCGCTACGCGTAGGAACCACGGTGACCAGTTCAACCTTTGATCCACCAGCGGGGATCTCTTGATCGATCTGACCCACAATGTTTTTATAGTAATCACGGGCGATCAGCGTGCACACAACTACCTGCTGGCTATCACCTCTTTCGATGAAGTACCGCACAGATGCTTCACGATCATTGGTGATTGTGAAGGAGACCAGTTGAGAACGAAGCGGCGGATTGGAGTGATACAGCGCAGACCACATCAGCCAACCAATACCCAGAATGGCGAAAAGTAGGGCTATGGCTGGCCACTTTGTGCTCTTGGCAACGCCGTACCGCTCTTCATAGCTGAACGCATCTGGGTTTTGCATGACATGATTATCGCATGGAACAAGAAGAACAAATATTTATGGGATCGGCCGGCTCATTGACGGTTGGAATCTTGCTTATCGCTGTTTTCTTTTTGCTGCGTAGTTTTTATAAGCGCTTCATGGGCGTAGATCGAAGCGATGACTCAACCGAATAATCTTCTTACCAGGATTTTCCAAGGTGCTGCGGTATTGGCAATTGCCGCACTCTTTGTAGTTTTAGGTTTTTGGCAGCTTCAACGGGCCGCCGATTTAAAGGCAGGTTTACAGGTAGCCCGAACAATTGATACAGAACTTGTTCCCCTACAAACAGTTGCAAAGCCTCGGGAGGCTTTAGACGCGCAGGCCTTTAACAGAACAGTCTCTTTAACTGGAAGGTACATCGCTACTTTCAGAGCGCCCAATCAAGATGATGGAGATGGTGTTGTCTCTGATTGGGAGGTTGCACTTGCTCAAGTAGATGAGGGATCAGCAATCTTGGTTGTACGAGGTTTATGGTCAGAGCGATTGCTCAACCCCGAGATTGCTCAATCAACAGATATTGATCTAACGGGGGTATTAGTTGCCAGCCAGTTTGCAGACCGTGCCAATAACACCCCCGGCATAATCTCGAGATTAGATAGCGCAGTAGTTGTCGGTTTAACAGATCTCGATTTATATGATGGATACATACTGGCGCGATCTGAAGCGGTTCAAGGGGTCGATCTTGAGCGCAGCCGAGTAACGGAGGAGAAGATCAACCCCAAGATCCCTGGCTTTTATTGGCAGCACCTTTCTTATGTGGTGATTTGGTGGCTGATGGCAGCTGTTGTGCTGTACCTACCCTTCTATCGCCGTAGAGTTACCCCATGATCAGCGCAGTTAAGAGATTTAGATTTATGGCCTTAGTCGCCGGCGTAATGTCCTTACTTTTATGGTTTGTAGATCTGCCTGTGGTGTATCTATTCAACAACCCTGATTGGAAGGCCGCCGTTGCTTGGATCCCCTTTGTCCATGGCTGGATTTATCTGGCCTATGTGCTGGTCGCTCTTCAATTCTCAGTTAAAGCTAAATGGCCTATAAAGAAGATTCTGTGGCTACTTTTAGCGGGCACACTTCCATTTGCATCAATCGCTGCGGAGCGCAGAGTTGTTCGCCAGTATTCGTAAACCCATTAAATCCTTGATCTACCCACTGTACGAGTGGCGCTTAGTTCGATCTCTGGATTTTTCAAAGACCCCTCACCATGTCGGTGTGATCCTGGATGGAAATCGTCGCTGGGCTAAATCAAATCCAACTAACAATGATCCGCATGGTCACAAAGCTGGCGCGAGCAAGATCATTGAATTTTTGGGGTGGTGTGATGATGCCCAGGTAAGGGTTGTGACCTTGTGGTTGCTATCAACCGATAACTTCAAGCGCTCGCAGGAAGAGATTGATGAGCTGCTCACAATTATTGGCAACACCGTTGATGAGTTAGCCGCCACAGGACGCTGGAATATCAAAGCGGTAGGTGCGCTAGATCTACTCCCACCATGGCTTGCAGAAAAGCTCAGCTCACTTAAGCCGATTCGCAAGGATGGTGTGGAAGTCAATGTTGCTATTAGTTATGGCGGTCGCCGCGAGATCGTAGATGCGGTTAAATCTTACTTAAGTGAGCAAGAGTCTGCGGGAGATTCAATCAAGGATGCAAAAGATAGGTTAACAACTGAGGATATTTCAAAGTTTTTATACACCGCAGGTCAACCAGATCCCGAGCTATTAATCAGAACCTCTGGCGAGCAACGTCTGGGTGGCTTCTTGTTGTGGCAAAGCGCGTTATCTGAGTTTTACTTCTGCGAAGCCTATTGGCCAGATTTTCGAAGAGTTGATTTCCTTCGAGCCCTTCGTTCTTACTCTGTGAGACAACGCCGTTTCGGTTCTTAAATCGATACCAAGATTTAACTTTTACAACTCGCGTGTCTGCACACAATTGCTGCTCAATAGTTCTACCTTTTGATTGTCAGAAGTTTTACCCTTCGATCACAATTAAATCTAGGAGCAAGCATTGGCTGTTAAGGGTCAAAAAGCTAAGAAAACCTTTGTTTTAGATACCAGTGTTTTGCTCGCAGATCCCGGGGCGCTCTATAGATTTGCCGAGCACGAGGTCATCATCCCGATCGCAGTTATCGGAGAGCTAGAAACCAAACGTGATCACCCTGAATTGGGCTACTTTGCCCGCGCCGCTTTGCGCGCCCTTGATGATCTGCGGGTGAGCCATGGCCGGCTTGATAAAGCGCTGACAATTACCCCTGAAGGTGGAACCCTTTCAGTAGAGCTCAACCACACCGATCTTTCAACCCTGCCACATGGCTTTCTTCGCGATGGCACCAATGATTCAAGAATTCTTGCGATCTCAAAGAATCTGATGTCAGATGGAAAAGATGTCATCTTGGTTACTAAGGATCTGCCACTTCGAGTAAAGGCATCCTCAGTTGGTGTCGAAGCCCAGGAGTATTTGGCAGAGCTTGTCTCCAATAGCGGTTGGACCGGAATTGAGGAGTTAGATGTCTCCTCCTCTGTCATCGATGATCTGTACTCTGGCGATTTTGCCGATCATGAAGCCGCCCACCAACTGCCGGTTCACACCGGAGTAGTACTGCATTCGGAAAAGGGATCGGCCCTTGCTCGGGTCACCGCCGACAAACAGTTGAAGTTGGTCCGCGGAGATCGCCAAGCCTTTGGTCTTCATGGCCGAAGCGCTGAACAGCGGATCGCACTTGATATCTTGTTGGATGAAAGTATTGGAATTGTCTCCTTAGGTGGCCGGGCCGGAACTGGAAAATCCGCCCTTGCACTGTGTGCCGGATTAGAAGCGGTGATGGAAAAGCGTCTTCACAAAAAGGTGGTCATCTTCCGTCCGCTCTATCCAGTTGGCGGCCAAGAGCTGGGATACCTGCCCGGCTCGGAGGGCGAGAAGATGTCGCCATGGGCCCAGGCGGTTTTTGACACCTTGGGCGCACTCGTTAGTCAGCCGGTGATCGATGAGATTATCGACCGCGGCCTGATCGAGGTCCTGCCCCTGACCCATATCCGTGGTCGCTCACTTCACGACTCCTTTGTCATCGTCGATGAGGCCCAATCCCTAGAACGAGGGGTCCTGCTGACGGTCCTGTCGCGAATTGGAACCGCATCTCGAGTCGTCCTGACCCATGATGTTGCCCAGCGAGACAACCTTCGGGTCGGCCGCCATGATGGAGTTGTCGCGGTGGTTGAAACCTTGAAGGGCCACCCGCTCTTTGCCCATGTCACCTTGACCCGAAGCGAGCGCTCGCCGATCGCAGCCCTGGTCACTGAGATGCTGGAGGGCCCGGTCGGAAATTAACCGAGAGATAGGGGAGCAAAACCCCCCTAAAACAATCTCACAGTCACATTTCGGACATATCGGACATCCCCCTTTCTGACCTGCGGTTTTACCTATCCACAGCTTTGTGATTTCCTGAGAATTTCCGACTCCCGCATACTTTGATTTGCCGATGCGCCTCATCTACCGCACCATAAAGGCATTCCCCTTAGGTTATTGAGCCTCATTTGAGGCTGATTGGCCATGGCAGGAAACCGCGGGTGAGTGCCCGCGGGTGATTAGAGAAGGAAAGGAGTCAGGGCATGAACTCGAAGTCAGCTAAGTCGATCGCCATCCTTGGCATCTCATCCTCCCTGCTTTTGATTGCGACCCTGCTTCCAGCGGCCAACGCCCTGGAGCTTTCACTGACCTCAACAGTTGAAGTTGAAGCTCCGAAGAGCGCCTCGATCGTTGAGCCAGAAACCGTCGCCGCTTTGTTTGGCGAGGATGATCTTTCAGCGACAGCATCGGGTGCGATCTTCTCAACTCAGCTGGCTTTGGTTTCGGCCGTTAGCCGCCAGGTCGAATTAGCCCGAACCCCAATAGGTGCCAAGAAGGTTGCCCGAAGCATCCTGATGGATGAGTACGGCTTTACCGAAAAAGAGTACAAATGTTTGAATCAGCTATGGACCCAGGAAAGTAACTGGAACTATAAATCCCGCAACAAAAAATCTGGCGCACATGGAATTCCTCAAGCGCTGCCAGCTAGCAAGATGAATGTTGTCTCAACTGATTGGCGCACCAACCCTGTCACTCAGATTCGTTGGGGACTTCGCTACATCAGCATTCGCTATGAGACCCCATGTAAGGCGTGGGCAAAGCACAAGCGCAGCAACTGGTACTAAGCCTTCCTAAGGTTTTTAAACTCTCGCAACAAACACCGACTTAAACTTCCGGCTTAGTTCCGATCGTTACCAATTTCGAGGACTCAGCAAAGAAATCATTGCCCTTGTCATCGACAACAGTAAAGGCCGGGAAATCCACGACATCGATTTTCCAAACCGCTTCCATTCCTAGCTCTTCAAAATCCAAGACCTCAACTTTTTTGATGCAATCCAAAGCTAGGCGAGCTGCTGGCCCACCGATAGATCCAAGATAAAAACCACCATGTGATTTACAAGCATCGGTGACCGCCTTTGAGCGATTGCCCTTTGCCAGCATCACCATTGATCCGCCGTTTGATTGGAAGTAATCAACATAGGAATCCATGCGACCTGCAGTTGTTGGACCAAAGGAACCTGATGCATACCCTTCAGGAGTCTTGGCAGGACCTGCGTAATAAACCGCGTAATTCTTCATGTATTCAGGCATTGGTTTGCCCTCATCCATCATCGCCTTGATCTTGGCATGGGCTAAATCGCGGGCCACAACAAGTGTGCCGGTCAATGAAAGTCGGGTCTTTACTGGGTGCTTTGAAAGTTCAGCTAAAACCGCGCTCATTGGCTGGTTTAAATCAATAGCCACAACATCATCATTGAGATGTTCATCAGTTGTCTCCGGCAAGAAGTGTGCTGGATCGCGCTCTAACTCTTCTAGGAAGATTCCATCCTT
>CAMDCL010000040.1 GCA_945890205.1 Bifidobacterium breve
AATCTTCATAGATTGGCATGGCACTTCCCTCCGTTGGTAGTAACTGTGCGGGGAAGCGATTACATACTCAGCCAGTACCGTTTAGTACAGGTGTAGATTTTATGAAATGTCAGGTGAACTCTTGGTTAAGCCACAATGACCAAGAAACCCTTAAATCCTGCCTTTTGCAAGGCCCTCAAGCACCTCGTGTGCTCGTTCACGAAGTTCTGGCAGATCTGATAATCGGTTAAGACCAAATACCTGTTGACTCATGCGGTGATTTTTCGCAAATGTATCTTTATGACGATCGAGAAAATCCCAGTACAAAGTTGTGAATGGGCATGCGGTATCACCGGTGCGCAGCTTTGGGTTGTAAGCACATGGTTTGCAGTAGTTAGACATTCGTGAAATATATGCACCACCTGCTGCATATGGCTTGGTCATCATCTGCCCACCATCTGCATGTACGCCCATGCCTATTACGTTGGGAACCATTACCCATTCCGATGCATCGATAAAGACTTCGCGCATCCAATCTAGAAAGGCCTGTGGGTTGGTGCCGGTGATCAATGCCAGGTTTGATAGCAACATTAAACGTGGAATGTGGTGTACCCAGGCGCGGCTTTGAATATCGGTAACTGTTTCTTTGATGCAGTTCATCTGAGTTTTAGCCGGATCTGAAAAGAGGGGCAGCAGTTTTCTGGTGGCCTTTAGCTGGTTGTTTTCGCGGTAATCAGGGCCTAAGAACCAGTACATACCGTTCACGTACTCGCGCCAGCCAATGATCTGGCGGATAAAACCTTCTGCAGATTCGATGGGGACTGCGCCGCTGTTAAAGGCCTTAACCGCTGCCTGAATTACCTCAGATGGATGGATCAGGTTGTTGTTGATGTAGGGCGATAACAGGCTGTGGTGCAGCGCCCAGTTATCAGTAGTCATCGCATCTTCTAGGGGGCCAAACTCGGCAAAGTGGTTTGTGAAAAAATTGCTCATTTGAGCAAGCGCGCCCTTACGGGTTGTGGCCCAGGTGGTTGCGATGGTGTGGCCGAGCTCTTTGGCAACCTGCTGGTCAATCTCATCCCGCTTGTGTTCTAGATATGCCGGGCCTTCGTACCTCTTCGGTGGTGGCAAACGATTTTCCTTATCAAAGTTCCAGGCACCACCAGTTGGCTTATTTCCTTCAACCAAGATGCCCAGGCGAATACGTTGTGCGCGGTAAAAGTTCTCCATCAGATAACTCTTTTGGCCTTCTGCCCATTGGGTAAATAGGTCGCGTGGAGTTAAGAAGAAATCATTGGGCACAAAGGAGACGCCAAAAGCTTTGAGCTGGTCGTACTGTCTAAAAGAAGATGGCTCGGCGCAGGTAATCGGTAACGCTGTGTGCTTTTTCTGAATTGTTGTTAATCCATCAACTGTTGTTGCAGCCTTTACATACTCAACTGTAAAGCCTTCATCTTCAAGGGATTTGGCAAAGTGACGGGCGCTTGAGATTAAAAAGAAGAGCCGTTCTTTGTGCCAGTTGCGACCGGTGGTCATACGTGCACTTTCAACAAATACGATTACATCGGTTTTTGGATCGGCAGCTTTGAGCGCTCCATATTTGCGGTGCAGATGATCAAAGGGGATATAGATGATGCGTTTCATTTGTTCTCACGGCAACGATCAGAGCAGTACTTCACCTCTGACCAGTTCTTGGCCCACTTTTTGCGCCATTCAAAGGGCAGTCCGCAGCGCACGCAGATCTTTGGCTCAAAACCATTCTTAAACTTTGCGGTGCGGGACATAACTCAATCGTAGGCGAGCCGTTTTCAATTGGCCATGCAGATTTAACCTTCGAGCCTTATCATTATTGATGAGTCCAAGTTTGGGCTCCTGCGTTGAGGAGAGAACCATGGATGAAAAAGGATTATTAGAGCTCTGGAACACCAAGCGCTCACAGATTATCAAGGCCCAGATGGCACCAAACCTAATGCTGATCGGCATCTTTGTGGTGGCAGCATTTGGAAAGTTTGAGACAGCAAATGATGGAACCAAGTACTTAGCTATCGGTGTTGCTGCAGCTACAGGAATTCTTGCAATTATCACGCAGTACGCGGCAATCCGCGAAGCAGAGGTCCTCATTATCGATCTGAAGCGGGTTGAAAAGCCTTCAGAGTTGGCAAAGAAGATCTCAGAATCACGTCACTTACTGTCACTCTCTGCCATCGCAATTGTTGGTTTAGGTATTGCGGTATTTGCATTGGTCGTTTGGGCAGTCCTCGGCTAACTTCATGGAAAAATTCATCATTGTTGGTGTTTTTATCATGATCATCTCGGCCTTACTGATTGCTTACGAGCGACCAGCTAAAGCTAAGAACAAGTTGACGGGAAGAGGCGGGGACTTCGAGTCCTAGCCTCTTACCGGTTACGGTGGGCTGATTTCGACATGAAGATCGCAAAGACAAGTGCGATCACAATTAAAGCGTTTAACCCTAGCTCTATGACCGCTCTCTCAAAGGCGGTGTCACTCTTTCCTGTTTGAAGTGTAAGTGATGCACCAACGGTCAAGATATGTCGGACAGCTGCGATTACGCCGATGATAAGAAACTTATCTAGTTGGTATACGCCATCGGTAAATCGTGAAATAACGGTACGTAGAATTTCTAGAATAATCACGATAAATAAGATGTCATTAATTCCCTGAATCATTCCATTAGGGAAAAATGGAGCTGTGGTAACTACACGCTCGATGCTGTAATAGAAGGCACCGATAGCAATACCCAGAAGTGAAAGCGCTAAGATTCCGTGAAATACATCTTCAATGAGATCTACATATCGCAGTGGCAGGATTGATTTTTCAACTCGAGCGTATGGAGGCTCTTCTTTTTTCGTCATATCCAAGGGTACATCTGAGGGTTTACTTCAGGTTGGCAAGACTCGCCTTGATCATCATTTGAAGCAGTTTGGCATCAACATCCCAATCATTGGGTAGTTGGATAATCTTCTTCAGCGCCTTGCCTTCCTTGAACTGAGGAGCAAACTCCTTAAAGACTTCGTAATCCCAAGGTGCAATGGCTATGTGCTTACTTGCCGCTGAAACACCAAAGATGTAGTGCTTATCTAGTTTGACCATGGGTTGATTCCAGGCGATGACTAGCTCTAACTGTGGGTATTTAGAGGTAATCGCTTTGAAGATCGCCCTAATTGTTTTTGCTTGCTCGGGCGTTACCGATTTATAAAAATCTGTTGGTGTGTTAAACCGCTTGGATGATTCAGAGCCACGGCTGTACATAACCAGCGCGTTGGCGTGAGCTTGAGAAAAACCGTAGTTCTCTTTGAGGTGAGCAACTTGTTCCGGGTACTTTTTGCCTTCCAGCTTTGCCATGACCTTGAACCAATAGGCCATCTTTTCGCCGTATCGTTTTTCAATAGCGGGAAAATGCGTTTCGCGGGATGAATCTTTAGGCATAGGAAATAATGAGATCAACTACTAGTTGCGATGGAAATTAAATCGCTTGGTGTGAGGTGCGATCTACTCCGCGATTGAGAGCAGCGCCCTTTACTGAGGATGAATCAGATTTAATAGTGATTGAAGCTGTACCTGTTGGCGCAGTTGTTATTGCTGCAGCCTTTGCAAGATCATCGCTGGTAATTGTGAAGTTGAAGGCAGACTCTTTGCCATTAATGTCGCTTAAGGAAAAGGTAACTGTAGAAGCAGCAATTGCTGCATAAGCTGCGGCGCATCCAACACACATAAAGATCTCCTTAGTAGGTAAGAAGAGTGTAAGTAGAGATAAGGGCTAAATCAAGGTTTCCGGCCTATTCGGGTGTTGCGGTTGCAAAGAATCTGACTGGGCCTGTGTGGTGGACGCCTACCTCTTCGCCTACGACAAAATCAAATGGTCCAGGGATGCGAACCTTGATGGATTGCCCAGCCACCTCAACGGTGACCATGGCGTCATGTCCGTAGTAATCAATCTTGGAGATACGACCCTTAGGTGATGTAGCTGAAAGGGTGCGATCCAAACCGATCTCTTCGGGACGGATAACAATCTGACCTGATTCAGAGGATGCACCAACCGCTGCTGGATTAAATAAGTATGAGGTTGAACCATCAGCTAACCGCTGAGCATCAAGAACCAGCGCATCACCTGTGCTGACCGCAATTGCTGGTGAGATCGGCTTTGAGTACACAGCTTCAGGTGATCCCTGCTGAACAATCTTTCCTGCGCGCATAAGAGCGACAACATCTGCAGAGACCAGCGCTTCTTCGCGATCATGGGTAACCAAGATCGCCGTGGTCTTGCTAGCACGTAGCAAATTAATTACATCAGAGCGCAGATCATCACGCAGCGCCTCATCGAGCGCTGAAAATGGCTCATCTAATAAAACAATAGCGGGCTTAATCGCAAGTGCACGGGCAAGTGCAACACGGGTTTGTTGTCCACCTGATAGTTGATTTGGCATACGGCTTTCATACCCTTGTAAACCGATCAGGTTTAACATCTCCTTGGTTGTCTGACGAATCTGATCCTTTGTAAATACAGAGCGGTCTAAACCAAAGGAGATGTTGTCGGCAACGCTTAAGTGAGGGAAAAGTGCGCCCTCTTGTGGAACATAACCAATCTTTCGCTTATGTGATGGCATCACCAAAGATGAAAGGGAAACAAGCTGCTTACCAAAGCGGATAGTTCCATCAGATGGCTGAATTAAGCCGGCGATACTGCGCAACAAGGTGGTCTTGCCACAACCAGATGGTCCTAGCAGCGCAGCTATCTGACCCTCAGCTAATGAGAAGGAAAGATCATCCAGAATTAAGCGCTTACCCAAAGAAACTTTCAGGTGCGAAATTTCGAGTGAACTCATTTTTCGCCTCCTATGTTCTCGTGGATGAATGCCCGGTCGGCCTTGTCAGGTCGGCTGATCAAAAATGTTGGTAGCGCTGCGATAAGAACCAAGATTAATGCATAGGGAGCAGCCTCGTTAAATCGATTAATCGAAGCTGCTGACCAGATCTGTGTTGCCAGTGTTTCAAAGCCAGTTGGGCGAAGCATCAGCGTTGCCGGCAGTTCTTTCATGGCTGTTAGAAACACCAAAATAGTTCCAAGGCCAATTCCAGGTGCTGCAATTGGTGCGACAACTTTCTTGATGACATTCCACTGATTCATACCTAAAGTCGATGCCACATCTTTCACACTTGATGGAACACGAGACAAGGAAGAATTCATGCTGGCTACTGATTTAGCAAGAAATAGCAGGGCATAGGCAAAGGCCAGCAGGAAAGTTGTTTGATACAAAGCACCGAGCTTTGAACCGATAGAAACAATTGCTAAACCAACTACAACACCTGGCAGGCCATGGCCGATGGTGATGATTCGTTGTGCAGCGCGGCCCACACGAGTTGGCGTGCCAGACAAGATGATGCCAAGGGGCGCCGATAGAACAAGTGCGATTAAAGCGCCAAGGGCTGCAACTGAAATTGTTGAAATCGATGAGGTCAGTAGATCACCCCAATTAATCGCAACCTGGTTGCTCAAGAAGCGCGAGATCAAAACATAGAAGGGGATAAGTACTGCGTTAAGGGCATACAGGGCAACTGTTGCAATGACTGCAAAGCGCAACCAGGCGTTACTTATCAAAGTGTTCTTAGTCGAATACGCCTTCACGACATTGCTATCTGGGGTCTGGCGCTTGATTCTTTCATCAGCTAAAACCACGATGGTCGAAAAGGCGATCAGCACAAAGGAAATCACCGCTGCAGCGCTGCGATCATAAGAGGCGCGGTACATGTTTTGAATAGTCACAGTCAGGGTTTCAACATTAAGCAGTGAGACTGCACCAAAGTCACTAATTGTGTAGAGCGCTGCTAGAAGTGCACCTGCGCTGATGTGCCCCTTTACTTGAGGGAAAACAACCCGTCTAAAGATTTGGGGAAGTGTTAAGCCTAAAGATCGAGCGACTTCTATCTGTGAACTATCAACGGTGCGCAGACCGGACAAGGTTGCCAGGATTACATACGGCAAAGTTGAGATTGACAAGATGAAGGCTGCGGTAAAGAACCCTGAAAATCCTGGAATCAAAGCCACCCAGGTATAGGTAAAAACGTACGAAGGAATTGCTAACGGAAGCACCGTTGGAATCAACAGCAGGCCTCTAAAAGGAAGGCGCACAAAGTGCAGCCCGCTAGCCATTAAGACACCCATCACCACAGTTGTTATGACAATGCAAAGAACTAGCGCTGATGTGGTTGCAAGAACTTCAAGAGTCTTAGGGCGAAGCAACAGTTGTGCTATTTCATCAACTGGCTTTTGGCTGGCACGAACAAGTAAATAAACAAAGGGGATTAGAGCAAGTGCTGCAACAACCCCAACGGCGCCGCTTAAAACACCACGGAAAGCGCGCTGTTTACGCGCACTTTCTGACAGTGCTACACGGGTGCTATCGGGGAAGGTTGTAGGCATTTTTACAGCAGACCAACCTCGATCAACAGATCTTGAGTTGCCTTGATGTTCTTCAAAGCAGCCAGATCAACTGCTGGCGCACCAATTTGATCAAGTGCCGGA
Organism: Bifidobacterium breve; assembly: GCA_945890205.1. Lineage (GTDB taxonomy): Bacteria > Actinomycetota > Actinomycetes > Nanopelagicales > Nanopelagicaceae > Planktophila. Next base: position 6,522 of record CAMDCL010000040.1, read on the forward strand.
ACTCCGGCAGGTGCTGCCGCACCTGAAATAAGTGAGTATTCATGGGTATCTGAAACAAATTTGGCTTGGCTTGCAGCAGAGGTTAAGAAGTTAATGAGATCTTCTGCGGCTGCATACTTCTTGCTAGATGCAAGGATGCCGGCACCTGAAACGTTAATCAAGTTTCCAAGGTCACCTGGTGCAAAGAAACCGTTCTTCACATTAATGGCCCGACCTAAACCTTCGCTGACTTCCCAGATGTAGTAGTGGTTAACAAGGCCAATTGAAATTTCACCCTTATCGATTGCTTCAACAATGGCGCTGTTTTTCGCATAGATCTTGACGCCATTTGCTTGCAAAGCCTTGAGCCAATTCTTAGCAAAATCTGCGCCCTTGTTTTCAATTAATGCGGTTAAGAAAGCTTGGAAAGAGGCGTTAGTTGGCGCGATACCGATCTGGTTTTTGTACCGACTCTTTGTTAAATCTGTAACTGATTGCGGCAATACCTTTAGGCGATCTGGTGCATAAGCAAAGACGCGAGCGCGACCTGTAACGCCGACCCAATTGCGATTTGCAGCAACGTAGGTCGCAGGAATTGCAGATGCGATTTCAGCGCTGACCTGTGTGAATAAACCAGCCTCTGCTACTGCGCCCAGTGATCCGGCATCTTGTGAAAGAAAGAGATCTGCAGGGGAGTTACTGCCTTCTTCAAGAATCTGAGCTGCAAGCTCTGCTGAATCACCGTAACGAACATTCAACTTAATGCCAGATTGGGCTTCCCACTGGGCAAAGAAAGGTGCGATGAACTCTTCAGAACGACCTGAATACACCGTTATTTCAGTGACCTCGGTGGCTTGCTCATCAGTTGAGGAGCATCCCGTCAGGATGGTTGCGAAAAGGGCTAGGACAACTGCAAACAGGGCTGATTTCTTGAGCAAGGGCATAGAAAGACTCTAGGGCACCGCTGGTATTTACGCAACATTAGTGTTGCGTAAATCATCACATTAGCGAACGGAACGGAGGACCGCGGTGACCTTTCCAAGGATCTCGCAATTGTCTCCATCGATAGGAGCAAACTCATCATTGGCTGGAAGCAGCCAAATATGCCCATTTTTACGGGAGAAGGTCTTAACAGTTGCTTCGCCATCAATCATCGCTGCAACGATTTCACCGTTATTACACTCTTTTTGAGCGCGAATAACGACGTAATCACCATCGCAGATAGCAGCATCAATCATTGATTCGCCAACAACCTTGAGCATAAATAGCTCTCCGCTGCCTACAAGGGATTCTGGAAGCGGGAAGGTCTCTTCAACTGATTGTTCTGCGGTGATTGGCCCACCGGCTGCGATACGGCCTACAAGAGGGATGTAGCGGGTGGCATCTACTGGAGTTGAATTCTCCGCGGTCTTTTCATCTGGCATCAAAACTTCGAGGGCGCGACCACGGGTTGGGTCGCGGCGGATGAAACCCTTCTTTTCTAGGGCCTCTAGCTGGTACTTGACCGATGCAGGGGAGGTCAGGCCGGCGACGACGCCGATCTCGCGCATTGAAGGGGGATAGCCGTTGTTTTCAAGGGCATCCTTGATTGCGCCAAGGATCTTGAGCTGGCGGGCGGTTAAACCGTGAGCGCCTGCTGGGCCATCTGGAAGTTCAGTCACGCTAGAAGTATCTGTTTTCTTTGCCATAGGTAAAGGATGACACAGCTCTGGGAAAAATTCAAACACCTGTTCGAAAAAATGTTGCATTTGTCAGTGGTGGGGTGTTTAATTCTCTTATTCGAACAACTGTTCGAATACCTTCCCCAAGGTTGTACAGCAGTAAAAATGAAAACAGGAGAGAACGATGAGCGCAGTTACATTCACTACAGGTTTTAATTCAACAGCTTCTAAAACCATTGTAAATCAAGGCTTTTTGAAGAGTGAATGGCATGCCAATCCGTCCGGTCGCTTGACGCGCCGTGGCCGCCTTGTGCGCACCATCGTTGTTCTCTCGCTGACCGTTGTGATGGCAGCTGGTTTTGCTTCTCAGTCCGGGGCCGGACAGGTTGAGGCAAGCACAGCGCCTTCATACGAGATCGTGGTTGTGGCACCAGGTGAAACCCTGTGGTCTGTGGCCGCGGCATATGCATCAGGGGATGTGCAGGGGCTGATCAGTGAGATCCGTGAGGTCAACAACCTCACGGGGTATGACCTACAGACGGGACAGCGTCTTCGCGTTCCCCTGAGCCAATAATTCAGGCTCAGTTAAGGCACGACACGCCGCTCAGGTGGCTTTCACCTACTCAACAGGCAAAGCCTCAAGAAATGCTTTATAGTTAACACAAGATGTAGGGGTCAAAGCAAGAATTGCTTCCATTAGTAGTGGTTTTAGGGTATATTTCTAAATCCGCTCTAAAAGGCCCCTTACACCCGAAGTTGAAAATATCGAGCATTGATTGGAGGACACGCCGAGATGAATTGCCCATTCTGTAGAAATGATGATTCCCGAGTTGTGGACTCTCGCCCAGTTGAAGATGGCACAGCAATCCGCCGCCGTCGCGAGTGCCCCCAGTGCGGCCAGCGATTCTCAACCCAGGAGCTCTCACTTCTTAACATTATTAAGCGCAGCGGGGCGACAGAGCCTTTCAGCCGCGAGAAGGTCTTGGTCGGTGTTCGCAAAGCCTGCCAGGGACGTCCCGTCAATGAGGATGATTTAGTTTTGCTTGCCCAACGGGTAGAAGAGACCCTTCGCCGCACAGGACAGGCAGAGATCGAGGCTCAAGAGGTAGGAATGGCAATTCTTGCGCCACTCCGAGAGCTCGATGAGGTTGCCTACTTACGATATGCCTCTGTGTACCGTAACTTTGCCTCCCTTGAAGATTTCGAAGGTGAGATCGCTCTTCTCCGCGCTCTACCTTCTAGCAATTCCCCAATTGCTTCAGATTCACAACGAAACACAAGTAACACAGAACAAAGCACTAACGCATCTCAAAAGATTAATTCATAACTAGAAGACGGGGAAACACAACTATGTCAGAGACGGTCATCAACCGACCAGCGAAAATCAAGG
>CAMDCL010000041.1 GCA_945890205.1 Bifidobacterium breve
AGGCTGCTCCAAAGCGTCGCAAGAAGGCAGCAGCTAAGAAGGCAGCTCCAAAGCGCCGTAAGAAGGCAGCAGCAAAGAAGGCTGCTCCAAAGAAGCGCAAGAAGGCAGCAGCTAAGAAGGCAGCTCCAAAGAAGCGCAAGAAGGCAGCAGCTAAGAAGGCAGCTCCAAAGAAGCGTCGCAAGAAGGCAGCAGCTCCAGCAGCAGCTCCAAAGAAGCGTCGCAAGAAGGCAGCAAAGAAGGCTAAGTAAAGCCCTTCAGCTTATTAAAAAAACCCGCCACTTTATGTGGCGGGTTTTTTTATGCACCTTTACATAGTCAAATAATTACTTATCCTCAAAGCTCTCTTTGCGAAGTGACTCCTCGATACGTTCAAAGATCTCAGCTAGAGTTTGTTGATCACTCTTTGATAAATGATCCATAAATCGAGTGCGCACACTCTCTACATGATCTGGTGCGGCGGCAACAATCGCCTTCCAACCCTTAGGGGTCATCACCGCGAAGTACCCTCTTTTATCTACCGGGCATGCCTCTCGGCGAACCCAGCCCTCCTTCTCCATAACCTTCATTCGATGGGATAAACGCGAGCGCGATAACAGGGCGTTTGCAGCTAACTCGCTCATCCTCATCCTGCGTTCTGGAGCATCGCTTAACTGAACCAAAATTTCATAATCTGGCATGGAGAGAGCATGGGCATCTAGATCAGAATCCAACGCCTCAATCAGACGACGGCTGGCGATGATATAGCGACGCCAAGCCTTCATTTCAGTAGGGGTGAGCCACCGTGGTGCGGTAGCGTTTTCACCTGCCATGAGTGCAGTCTACGGCAAAGGTTGAAGCTTCAACTACTTTAATTAAGGGAGAGTTTTGTGACTGTCACCAACCATGATTTATCCAGCGCTGGCTTAGATTTTTCTCATCAGGATCAATCGGTGCGGCCACAGGATGATCTCTACCGACACTTCAATGGTGGCTGGCTCAAAACAGCTGTGATCCCGGCAGACCGTGCCAGCGATGGCGCTTTTATTACCCTTCGAATCCAATCAGAGGCTCGCGTCCGCGAAATCATTGAAGGTGCAACTGGATCGGATGAAGCGTCCAAGATTAGCAATATCTACAAATCATTTATGGATGCCGATGCCGTCAACGCAAAGGGCGGAGCACCTATTGCCGCAGAGCTAGCCGAGGTTGATTCAATTACCTCCCTTGCCGATTTCACATCGACCCTTGCACAACTAGAAGCTAAGGGAACCTCTGGAATCTTTGGCACCTTTATCTACGCCGATATGAAGGATGCGTCAACAAATATTTTGTACCTACAACAGGGTGGGATTTCACTGCCCGATGAGGCGTACTACCGCGATGAAAAGTATGCAGATATTCGCACCGCCTTTGTCTCACATGTGCAGGCGATGTTTACATTGGCTGGGGTTTCAGATCCAGCAGCAAAGGCTGCCAAGGTCATGGCCCTTGAAACCAGCATCGCAAGCCATCATTGGGATCAGGTCAAAGATCGCGATGCGACCCTGACTTATAACAAGATGGATCGCACACAGGTAAAGGCTTTGATGCCAGCCTTTGATTGGGAGCTCTACCTAACCGATGGTCAGATTCCCTCAATTGTTTTGGACTCAGTCATTGTTCAGCAGCCATCATTTTTTGAGGGTTTGGGCACAATCTTGGCCGGCTTTGATCTAGATGCCTGGAAGGCTTGGCTAAAGTGGCACATCATTAGCGGCGCTGCTCCATACCTTTCAGATGAGTTCACCAATGAGAACTTTGCATTCTTTGGAAAGACATTAAGCGGAACCCCTGAATTGCGCGAGCGCTGGAAGCGCGCCGTTTCGATGATTGAGGGTTCTTTGGGTGAGGCTGTTGGAAAGGTCTATGTTCAGAAGTACTTTCCGGCAGAGGCTAAGGCTCGTATGGAAAAGCTAGTTGCAAATCTGATTGAGGCCTACCGAGTCAGTATCAACGAGTTGGAATGGATGAGCCCTGATACCAAACTCAAAGCGCTAGAAAAATTGGGAAAGTTTCGTCCCAAGATCGGCTACCCAGATAAGTGGCGTGACTACAGCGCCTTGCAAACAACAGCACATGATTTGTATGGAAATGTTGGTCGTGTTGTGAAGTTCCAAAGAGATTATGAACTGGCAAAGATCGGCAAACCGGTCGATCGCGATGAGTGGCATATGGCGCCACAAACCGTTAACGCCTATTACAACCCGGTTATGAATGAGATCGTCTTTCCAGCAGCGATTTTGCAGCCACCCTTCTTTGGCTTAGAGCATGATGATGCTGTTAATTACGGGGCTATCGGTGCGGTTATCGGCCATGAGATCGGCCATGGCTTTGGTGATCAGGGCTCTAAGTACGATGGTGATGGAGCGCTGAACAACTGGTGGACAGATTCCGATCGCGCAGCCTTTGAGGAGCGAACCAAAGCGCTCATTGCCCAGTATGACCTGCTGGCCCCAGAAGAGGCTCCCGATGTAACGGTCAATGGTGCCTTAACGATTGGTGAAAATATCGGCGATCTTGGTGGATTAACAATCGCATTTAAGGCGTATCAAATCTCATTGAATGGAAAGCCATCTCCGGTAATCGAGGGCATGAGCGGTGAAAAGCGATTGATGCTTTCCTGGGCGCAGGTGTGGCGATCCAAGCTAAGACCGGAGGAGATGCGTCGTCGTATCGCGACCGATCCGCACTCCCCTGCCGAGTTTCGCTGCAACCAAATCCTGAAGAACTTCACCCCCTTCTACAAAGAGTTTGGTGTTACTGAAAAGGATGCTTTGTGGCTAGAGGAACAATCACGAGTTCAGATTTGGTAACACCTTGAGCTTTTCATTTGATATTCAGCATGCAGAAAGTCAATCACTTGCTCGTGTTGGAACTATTAATACCCCTCATGGACCGATTCAAACCCCTGCCTTTATTCCGGTAGGTACAAAGGCCACAGTTAAATCTGTACTGCCCGAATCGATGAAGGATTTAGGTGCACAAGCATTACTAGCAAACGCTTATCACTTGTATCTGCAACCAGGTTCAGATGTCTTAGATGAAGCGGGCGGGCTGGCCCAATTTATGAATTGGCCCGGTCCAACCTTTACCGACTCTGGCGGCTTTCAAGTTTTGTCACTTGGTGTTGGTTTTAAAAAAGTCTTAGCGATGGATGCGCAAACCTTTCGCCGAGATGATGTCATTGCAGGAAATAAGGATCGCTTAGCCCATGTCGATGATGAGGGTGTGACTTTTAAGAGTCATCTTGATGGTTCGATGCACCGCTTTACCCCCGAAGTTTCGATGCAGGTTCAACATCAAATCGGTGCCGACATCATGTTCGCCTTTGATGAGTGCACCACCTTGCACAACACCCGTCCCTATCAAGAGCTGGCGATGGAGCGCACCTATGCATGGGCGATCCGATGCCTGGATGAACATAAGCGACTGACCCAAGAGCGAGTGGACAAGCCGTACCAGGCCTTATTCGGTGTGATTCAGGGGGCGCAGTATGAGGATCTTCGAAAGAAGGCCGCAACCGATCTTGGATCGATGGAAAGTGATGGCCAAGCCTTTGATGGATTTGGAATCGGCGGGGCTTTAGACAAGGGCCAACTTGGAAGCATTGTTTCGTGGGTCAATCAGATCCTGCCTGAAGATAAACCTCGTCACTTATTGGGAATTGGGGCACCTGAAGATCTATTTGTTGGGGTTGAAAATGGGTGTGACACCTTTGATTGCGTATTAGCCAGCAGAATTGCACGCACAAGCGCTGTGTACACGATGGAGGGGCGCTTTAACCTGTCTAACAGCCGTTTTAAGAGGGATTTCACACCCATAGACAGCCAATGTGACTGTTACACCTGTACGCACTACACACGGGCTTATATGCACCATGTATTCCGCGGTAAAGAGATTCTTAGCGCGACCTTAGCAACGATTCACAATGAAAGATTTATTGTTCGATTGGTAGATCAGATGCGGCAGGCGCTTATAGATGGAAACTTCGCCGAGATGAAGGCGGATTTCTTGGGCCGATACCTACACCGAAGCGGCCAATCCCGGGATTAAGGGTTTTTTACAACCTTAGGCAGGTTCCAGTTGTACTTGATTGATAGCTCGCGGACCAGAACAACAACCAACCCTGCGATTACAACAACAGCGGCACCATTGAGCTCCAGAGCATCCAGGGCTAGATAGGCGATGGCTCCGGACAAGCATGCCGTTCCTATAGTTTCGCGGTGAAGCAGGACTGGTTCGGTCTGACACATGATGTCTCGGAACAAACCACCAGAGACGGCACCGATTAATCCGAGCACCGCCGCTGTCACTAATGGCGCATCCTTAGTCAGTGCGAACTGCACACTTGAAACTGTTGCAACAGCAAGCCCCAAGGTATCAAGGGATAAGGCAAAACGACCAACATCTTGGGTCTTGCCCATTGCGATAGTGATCAAGAAGGCTGCGATGATGGGTGCAAACAACCACGGGTATTGAATCCATGGTGGTTGCTGACCCATAAACAAGTTGCGCAGAGTTCCACCTGAAATAGATGCGATCGCTGCGATGAAAAGAATCCCACCAAAATCTAAACCCTTGCTGGCGGCAACCCTTGCACCAACTAATGCAAATGCAAAGGTCGAAACAAGGTCAAGGCCAAAGACCAGTTGGTCTAAATCCACGGTGTTTACTTCTTAAGAGCTAAACGGGCCTCGCGACGAATCTTCTGCTCCTTTGGATCTGGCACAGGAACCGCTGAAATAAGACGCTTGGTGTAATCATTTTTAGGGTTTTTCAAGATTTGATCACGATCGCCCACTTCAACAAGCAAACCATTTTGCATTACCGCAATTCGGTGGGACAAGATATCTACAACTGCTAAGTCGTGCGAGATGAACAAACATGCAAAGTTCAACTTGCCCTGTAGCTCTTGAAGAAGATCAAGGAAGCGTGCCTGTACAGAAACATCAAGAGCAGATGTTGGTTCATCGGCAATCAGTAGATCTGGTGTGAGAGCCAATGCACGTGCGATACCTACGCGCTGGCGTTGTCCACCTGATAGCTCATGTGGGTAACGGTTGCGGTAGCTGCGTGGAAGCTCAACCTGATCCAGAAGCTCCTCAACCTTGTGTGCAAGCTCTGCACCCTTAGCTAACTTGGCCAAGAACAATGGCTCACCAATTGACTCACCAATTGGAAGACGTGGGTTTAGGGATGAGGCTGGATCTTGGAAAACAATTCCGGTGTGACGGCGAATTGCAAAGAGCTCCTTCTGGTTTGCATGGCTAATATCTTTGCCAACAATTTCTAGTGAGCCCTCCTTAATTGGAAGCAATCCAATTGATGCACGGCCAACAGTTGTCTTTCCTGAACCTGACTCACCTACGAGACCCACAATTTCACCTGGGTAGATCTCAAGACTAAAGTTTTTCACCGCAACAAAGGCTGGAATACGTCCACGCTTTGGATACTCAATGGTGACATTATCTAACTTCAATACTGGTGCTGGCTTTGCACTCTCTCTGTATGGAAGTTCGCGCTTTTTAGTAGAGCCGAGTTTTGGAACAGCACCAAGTAGTTGCTGGGTGTAAGGATGTGTTGGCTTATTAAAGATTTGATCTGCGGTTCCGGTCTCAACTGTGAGCCCATCCTTCATAACCAGGATGTGATCTGCCATATCGGCAACAACACCCATATCGTGTGTGATCAAGAGAATCGCAGAGTTGAGCTTGTCCTTTAATCCACGCATTAAATCGAGGATTTCAGCCTGAACAGTTACATCGAGCGCTGTTGTTGGCTCATCTGCGACAAGCAAACCAGGATCACAGGCGAGTGCTTGAGCGATCATTGCGCGTTGTCGCTGGCCACCGGAAAGTTGGTGTGGGTACTTTTCAATTGATTTTTCAGGATCTGGAATATCAACCATGGTGATCAGTTCCAAAGCACGAGCATGCGCCTCTTTTGGACCCATATCAAAGTGGTTACGCAGTGTCTCCATAATCTGGAAGCCGATTGTGTAGATCGGGTTGAGAGCGGTCATTGGCTCCTGGAAGATATAGGCAACCTCTTTACCGCGGAACTTTCGAAGGGTAATAGCTTTGGCGTTGAGCATCTCTTGATCTTTAACTTTGACAGATCCAGTCATGCGAGCATTTGATGCCAACAGTGACATCAAGCCAAGTGCTGTTGTTGACTTACCTGAACCTGATTCACCAACGATCGCCGTTACCTTTCCTGGCTCTAGTGAAAGGTTCATTCCGATGACAGCTGGGTACCAAACTCCATCTACCCAGAAATCAACATTAAAATCCTTGATCTCTAAGACTGGCTTACTCATTTGGTTGACCCCATCTGTGAGAAACTTGCGAAATGACCAATAGTGAAAAGTTCAGACCCGGAAGCGCAGTTGCCAGTGGCTGGATTTTGATCGCCTTTTTTAGCGGTTTTATTGTTCAAACCGTGATTGTCGGCGGCGATATTGTGTTGACCCTTGGAATCTGTGGTGCAGGTGCCTTCGGCTCTTACCTGCTCTTTTTGAAACCCTATGTGCTTCTCTTTGATGAGGGCATCAAGATCATTAACCCAACCAAAGAGATCACCGCTACGTGGGATCTGGTTGAGGAGATCGAGACTAAGTACAGCATGTCGATCCAAATCAGAGGCGAGAGTTACTACGCCTGGGCCGCTCCAGCTCCGAGTGGTCGACACAGTAGAAGAATGCACAGTACCGATCTGCTTCCCGGCGCTGATGCTCCGCGACGTGTAGGTGACTCGCTTAAGAGTGATTCGGGTGTCTGTGCCTACATGGCCAAGATTCGAAGAAAGGATTTCATCGGCGGAAGAGCTAGTGAGTTTGAGATCATCAGCGATAACACCGGTTTGTACATCTTCGCAGCATTGCTCCTGCTCGGGGCAGCAGCTGCTCTTATCTAAGGAATCAATCATTGGCCTGTGCCAACTTCTTTGCTGTTGCTGAATCTTGGCGTTCCTTCTTTGAGATGCGTCGACGCTGACGTGGATCAAATGCATCACGCAAACCATCGCCAATAAAGTTAATACTTAAGGCGATAGAGATAATAAATAGACCTGGGTACCAGAAGAGCCACGGACGTGTTGTGAAGGAGTCCTGGTACTGGCTAATGAGCAATCCCAATGAAACATCTGGTGGAACAACACCAAAACCAATGTAGCTCAGCGCTGTTTCAAGCAAGATCGCACCCGATAGCAAGAGGGTCACTGAAACGATGATGACACCAATTGCATTTGGCAAAATATGTTTGAAGATAATGCGCTTATTTGTAGCACCTGCAACACGTGCGGCATCGACAAACTCACGTTCGCGAAGTGAGAGGAACTCACCACGAACCAGACGTGAAAGGCCGGTCCATGCAAACAAACCAAGCAAGAATGCCAAGAAGACCGCTCCGAGGTTTCCGTAGCGGTAGCCGATAACTGAACCAATGATGATTACAGGAATTGTGATCATGAAATCTACAAAACGCATCAAGATCGCATCGATGCGACCTCGGTAAAATCCTGCGATAGAGCCAACGACCACACCGAGCGTTGCTGCAATACTTCCAATTACAAACATTACTGATAGAGAACGTTGCGTGCCCTTCATAACAAGGGCGAAGAAATCACGGCCAATGTCATCCTGACCAAATGGGTGAGTGCCTAGTCCAATTCCTGCTCCACCTAAAAACTTAGGCATCATAGAGATCGTTGGACATCCAACTGTGTCATTAGGGCAGTCGCCAAAGCGAAGCTCTGGAAGATCTTCTGGAGTCCACTTCCACCAACCAGAAACTCTCCATACTCCAAACAATCTAAAATCTAAAGCGGTGAATGCCATTACAATAATGGTCGTAATAGTGAAGAGAGAGATAACCGCGGCACGGTGGCGAAAGAATCGCTTACGTACAATCTGACCCTGACTTAAGCCTTCAATCTCTTTATTTTGAATAGCGTTTTCACCTGAAAGAACCTCTGTTGACTCAACGCTTTCCTTTGATTTGCGTGCCATCTTTATGCACCACTTCCTACTCGAATGCGAGGGTCTAAGGCTGAGTACAGCAAATCTGCAGCAAAGTTAGCTAATACCGCCATCGTTGCTGTAATAAAGAAGACACCCATCAACAGATTGAGATCCTGGCCACGGATACCCTGGAGTGCCAAAGTTCCCATACCCGACCAGGCAAAGACGCTCTCGGTAATAAATGCTCCTCCGACAACACCTGCGAAATCTGCTACTAAAATTGTTGCCATAGGAATCATTGTGTTTCGGAATGCATGGCGCATAATCACTGTGCGCTCTGAAAGTCCCTTTGCACGTGCGGTGCGGATGTAATCTTGATTGAGAACCTCTAGCAAAGTACCGCGCGCAAAACGAATATATCCTGCAAAGCCAATCAGAGTTAACGCCAATGTTGGTAAAAATAGGTGCGTTACTATATCCAAACTGGAGATCCAAAAATCGGTGGAATCCAGCAAATCATTGCGCTGACCAACCGTTGGTACCGGGCGATAATTAATCGCATCAGTTTCCATATACGGCTTCCAGGTTTGCATGAACTTATCGATCACAACTAGTCCAGCTGATAGCACCCCGGTAATAATGGTGGTTCGAACAATTGGTGCGCGATCAATCTTTGAAAAGGCTAATCCAATAAAGACAGAGGTTGTGATCAGGGCGCACGCCATGAGAAAGACGCTCAGTGAACCTGGGTAGTTATCAAAGACCCAGTTGACGGGGTAATAAGCAACCACCGAGAGACCGGCCATAGTCAAGGATGCTCGTAACGCCGCCTTATTAATGAGGCCAACAGATAGTTGTGTAACACCAAATGCAATTCCAATTGAGAGAGCTAGGATCACGATTGGTCCTAGAGATGGATTAAGTAACCAACCTGTAACTCCAAAAATTGCAACTAAGCTGCTTGAAGCAAAAAAGGCGACTCCGTAAGAGGTCCAGAAGGTTTTTCGAGATCCTCCAATAACCGAGGCCCAGAACAAACCACTGACTAATCCAACTCCGATAATCCAGGAGATTGGAATTATCGGGTCTCGCAAAAAGTTGTTGAATGAGATCGCTAGGTACTCCTTAAGAAGTACCGCAACCCAAAAGACTGGAAGTGAGAAGAGAAGGAATGCCACGAAGGTCATTGAGTAGTCAAAGCGGCTGTACTGGCGAAGAGCGGTCACAATACCGATCATGATTCCGAGAACCGCTGCAAGGATTGTTGCCGCTGCCAC
>CAMDCL010000042.1 GCA_945890205.1 Bifidobacterium breve
GTTGCTTCCGAGCTTCAAGCACTAGCTGGCAATCCAGCGATCACACCCTTTTTGTTGTTAGCGCGAGTTGCAATTGGTGCCCAGCCGTTGAATTTAGATACCGCAGAGCGTTTGTTAATGAGTGAATTCGGTGGCGCAGATTCAATCTCTTTACGTCGTATTCGTCGAGCGATGATCACAGCCCGTCCCGAAGGTGATGAGCGTTCAGGTACTCAATTGTTGTTGGATGCGATCAATGATGGCGAACTATTTATTGAAGGTGCTGACAGTATCCTTCGAGTTCATGCATTGCTTAAGGGCGCAAAGACGATCGCTCGTAACAAGGCAGCATTAGCAGATGACCTGTTGTGGTTTATTTGGGATAACGCAGTAACAAGTGATGGACAGAAGTTATCTCATTCCTGGCGCAATCAAGCCTTACGACCAGGAGTTCGGGGAGCGGCAGCAGATCGTGATCTTGATGCGATGATGCAGTTGTTTGAATCAGCTGCCCGTTATTCAGAGCGTTTTCCTTTGTCAGGTCCTGCAGCCTTTATCAATGAGATCGCAACTGAAGATATCGCTGGCGATGTCATCACCGCTAAAGGTGTGCGTCCAGATTTTGTAGAGCTCCTTACCGTGCACAGTGCAAAAGGTCGCCAATGGCAGGTTGTTGCAATTGCTGGATTACAAGAGGGCACCTGGCCAAACTTGAAGCAGCGATCATCCTTGTTAGGTGCAGAGCGTTTAGTCGAACGAAAGCGCAATCCTGATATTCCGCGAGATCAGTTAGATGTCATCGCCGCTAATGGCTTGATGCAGGATGAACAACGCTTGTTCCATGTGGCGCTAACCCGCGCCCAGCAATCACTTTTCGTCACTGCCGTTCAGCGTGAGGATGAGGAGCCATCACAGTTCTTTGAGGTTGTTGAAGTTATGGTCAACAAGAGCGATGAGGATGAACATGTATTAACTGATGTTCCTCGTCCAATCACTGCACCTGCTTTAGTTGCCGAACTTCGTGCGCAGTTAGCAGGACCAAAGGCAAAAGAGGCTGCAGCGTTGTTAAAGGCGATGAGTCAAGAGGGTATTTATTTAGCAAACCCTGATAGTTGGATTGGATCAGTTCCGCTCAGTACCGATGCGCCAGTGATTGATGGCGACAAGGAAGTAATTGTTTCGCCATCTGGAGCTGAAAGTTTTGTGGAGTGTGGAGTTAAATGGTTCCTGCAAAACAATGGTGGATCAGATGGTGATAGCACCGCACAGGTTTTGGGTTCTGCGATTCACGCATTTGCGGCAAAGATGGTGCAAGAGCCGGGTACAACCCGTGAACAGTTAATTGAGAATCTACAAAGCTCATGGAAGTTAATTGATCCTGAAAGTGGTTGGGTTAGTGCATCTAATCTGGAATCTGCGGTCACGATGTTGGAAAAGTTTGTGGAGTACCACAAAGAGACGAAGCGTGAAGTAATTGGTGCTGAACTCCGCTTTGATGTAAAGCTCGGTCGTGCGCGCATTATCGGAACCGTTGACCGTCTTGAAGTTGAAGCAGATGGTTCACTGTTCATTATTGACTTCAAAACTGGAAATACAGCAATTAGCAAAGAAGAAGCAAAGAAGAATCTGCAGCTTGCTAGTTATCAATTGGGTGTCCATGAGGGTGGATTTACCGATGGCAATAAGAGTGCGGGTGCTGAACTTGTGTATCTAGGAACAAGCAGTGCAGGTGCATCAATCCGCCAGCAGTATGCGATTGATCTGGAAGAGACCAAGCAAACTATTGAAACCATTAGCGAGGGCATGGGAGCTGCAACCTTCTTTGCCACCGTGAATAAGCGCTGTAAAGGCTGCCCAGTAAGGAAATCCTGCCCTGTTCAAAGCGATGGTCGGGCGGTGATTGAGTGATGAGTACTGAATCAATCCAGCTTCAGTACACACCTGAGCAAATCATCGCCAAGCTTCAGGCGCATCCAAAGTTTGGTTCTCAGATCAAACCGATTACTAAGCATCAATCAGCGATCATCAGCAGCGGTTTAGAACCTGCCGTTGTTATTGCAGGTGCCGGCTCTGGCAAGACAGAAACCATGAGCAACCGTGTTTTGTATTTAGTAGCCAACGGTTTTGCTACACCTGATCAAATCTTGGGTCTTACCTTTACCCGTAAAGCCGCTGGTGAACTATCTGTTCGTATCCGCAAACGTTTACGTCAATTGTCGCAATTACCTGAATTCAAACACATCACATCAACCAGCACAGCGGTCACGACTTACCATTCATATGCAGGCAAGTTGTTGAGCGAACATGCAATCCGTTATGGAATCGATGCAGATGCGCAAGCCTTGGGAGAAGCGGCTATCTGGCAGATCGCATCAGATGTTGTGCGCAACTGGTCTGATGATTCATATCGCAACGACAGCGCGGTAAGCACAGTCATCAAGGATTTGCTGGGGCTTTCAAAGTTGATGTTGGAGCACCAAGTTAAAGCTGTAGATATTGAAGCGATCGGCAACGAGATGCTAGAAAGATTGCAGTCACTCGCCGGCAGTACCAATGAAGATACCCGCGCTGTTGCTCGTGCGATGCGTCAACGCAATTCACTGTTGCCAATGGTTGAAGCTTTTATGGAGCGTCGCAAAGCAACAGGTGAGCTGTCATTTGATGATCAGATGTCATTAGCGGCAGATATTGCGCAAAACTTTGAAGATGTCGGCACCTTAGAGCGCGGTAAGTACACAGTTGTTTTGCTAGATGAGTATCAAGATACCTCGCAGTCACAGGTGCGCATGTTGTCCGCGTTGTATGGCAACGGAGTGAGCGAAACCGGCCACCCAGTTATGGCTGTGGGAGACCCGTCGCAGGCTATTTATACCTGGCGCGGGGCCTCTGCCGGCACGATGGCCTCCTTCGATAAGTACTTTCCAAAGGCTGCAGGGCAAAGTGGAAAAGCACAGTTCTCACTTCCAACAACCTTCCGTAATGACACAATCATCTTGGCGGCAGCAAACACCATTAGCGCCGAAATCAAAGCTGCAGGTGGTCAACAAGTTGTCGAGCTTGAAGCACGCGATGGAGCAGGTGCGGGTGAACTTTGCTACGGTGTTTATGAAACCGTTGAAACCGAATCTCAAGCGATCGCTGAATACTTTACATCGCTATGGACCCCTGAAAACAATAAATCCTTTGCAGTATTAGTTCGAAAGCGCAGTCAAATCCCATCTATTGAAAAGGCTTTGCGCGAACATGGGCTGCCTGTCGAAGTAATTGGTATCGGTGGATTAATTCATATCCCAGAGGTGGCAGATGTTGTTACCTTGATGAGAGTCATTACAGATCCCGATGCAGGTTCAGCGTTGATGCGACATTTGACTGGACCACGAATTAATTTAGGTCCACGCGATATTGCAGCACTTGGTACCTTTAGTCGTGAACGTGCCAAAGCGATGCATGCAGACTCTAAGAGCTTTATCAAAAAGATTGCAGCGGGTAACCCTGAACAGCTAGAAGCTGATGATCAATTTGCTGGATCAATTATTGATGCGCTGGATGAAATCACATCTGCCAAGAAGCACGGTTTTAGCGATCTTGGGTATCAGCGGCTCGTTACCTTTGCACAGGATCTTCGTCGTCTGCGTTCGCGTGCAGGCGGACAGATCACTGATTTGGTGTCGGAGATTGAAAATTACTTAACCCTGGAATCTGAAATCACCTTGCGCGAAGGTTCACAAACGGGCCGTCGTCATCTTGATCGTTTCCTCGATGAGGCCTCAAAGTTTGAACGCAGCGGTGGATCAGTCTCTGCATTTTTGGATTGGCTAGATGTTGCATCGGATGAAGAGGGTGGATTAAAGGTTGGAGCCCCAGAAGTACGCACAGATGTGGTTCAAATCCTTACCGTGCACATGGCAAAGGGTGCTGAATGGGATGTTGTTGCAGTACCTGGTTTATCTGAAGGCACCTTCCCAGGTGTAAACCGCAGCGACCCGGATAACTGGTTAAAGAATGAAAAGCATGTTCCCTTTGCTCTGCGCGGAGATGCCCATGAGCTTCCATACTTCTCGCTCGATGGAATCACTAAAAATAGTGATGCATCAAAGGCGATTAAAGTTTTTGCCAGCCAGTGTGTGGATCACATCAAGATGCGCGAAGAGATGCGATTGGCATATGTTGCTGTGACCCGTGCTCGTTCACATTTAATCTGTACAACAGCGTGGTGGCGAGATGGCGCAAACTCGGTATCTCCTTCGCAGATCTTTAGCTTGATCGCATCTGCAGCATCGGCACATGGCGGTCGATTGATCTCAGATGTTGCAGCACCTGATGAGACGTGCGAAAACCCAACCCTTGAAAATCCATTAACCGCGGTATGGCCTCGAGATTACTTAGGTGACAAGCGGGCCCAGTTTGATGCAGCGATGGAGTTGGTGAACTCTTCTGATGTTCACCCACTGATCGATTCGCAAGATCCCGAAGTTAACTCTTGGATCATGGATGCTCATAGTTTGATTACCGAGGTTCGCAATCGTGCAACTGATATCCTGGAAGTTCCACTGCCATCACGAATGTCAACATCTACTTTGGTTGCTCTGCATGAAAATCCGCAAGAGCTTGCGCTGAACATTCGACGCCCAATGCCTCGTGGTCAAGATCAGTACTCACGTCGAGGTACTGCGTTCCACTTATGGGTTGAGCGTCAATTTACCGATGCAGCAACTTTGTTTGGTGATGAGTATTTGGATTACTTAGATCCACTCGATGATGATTCAAAGCTAGAGGATCTCAAAGCCGCCTGGCTAAAGAGCGAGTTTGCCAATCGCACACCAGCTCGCGTAGAGGTTCCCTTTGAAACAACTATTGGCGGGGTGCTCATTAGAGGCCGTATTGATGCCATTTATAGCGATGGAGATGGTTTCCAGGTGGTGGATTGGAAGACCGGTTCTAAGCAATTAGGTAAGTCAGCTCAGGTTCAGTTAGCAATGTATCGCTTGGCCTGGGCAAAGTTATCTGGCTGCGATATCTCCACGATTTCAGCTGCTTTCCATTACGTTCCAACCGGAGTAACCGATTCACCATCTGATTTATTGGATGAGGCTGCACTCATTGCGCTGATTACCTCTGTTGAGGACAAGCAGTAGATAACCTTTAAAGGATATTGACTCTAACCGGTAGGTGATCGCTCATCCCAGTTACAATCGTTGGCAGTGATTCATATTGATCGGGCTTAAGTGTGTTGCTCAGGATGTAATCAAATTGAACCTTGCCGCCCCAAGAAGGATACGAGTTTTGTTCAACCAATGAACTCCACTTTGATGCAACAGCGGGCAAACCTTTGGGCAGGTTCATATCACCAATAATTAGAACCTGAGTTCCATACTTTGCTGATAAGACCGCTGCCCACTTCTTTATCTTTCCAAGTTGGCGATAGTTTACAAAAGGCACAAAGGACAAATGTGTATTGATTACAGTCCAGCCATTATCTAAAGTTGCAGCAAGTGCAACACGTGGCTCATCGGCAACATAAATCATTTGTACTGATTGCTTTCCCTTTTTGTTCTCGGTAGGAATCACCAGTGGCATTCCAAAGAGAGATTTACCAAGCTCCAATCGATCCCAATGGAGTACCGGAATCTTTGATACCAATCCGATCCCGTAACTACCTTCAGTATGTGATGCCTTATTAGCTTCTAGACTCTCTTCTGTCACAACTTTGATATCTAAGCCATCTAACTTTCGCCATTTAGATCCTGGCTCGCCAATAATTACTGGCGCAAAACCCCAATGCGAAGTACGCATCGCTTCGGCAACTAAACGGCTTTGCGAAATAACGCCAGATCGCACTAACTGCTCATCAACCTCTTGAATTCCAAGGACATCAGCGCCGATGGCTTGGATCGCTTCACCCAGCTTTATCTGGTCGGCGGCGAGGTCATTGGTAGGTGGAATAGCCATTCCATGCAGGAGATTCCATGAGGTTACGCGCACGACCCAAGGCTAGTAGCGTTCACCCCTATGAGCGCGCGCAAATCTGACTCCATTACAGCTTCGCTGTCGCCTATAAACCGCGAAAGCGAGCTGCGCACTAATGCCGCCAAATTAGCCCAACTCTGGAAATCGGCGCAGATCATCCATATGGTGGATTCACGTTTAAGCGCTGGTGATGACTCATTGACCTTTATCGATGCCACCACCGTAATTGCGCTTCAAGAAAGTTTTGTTGAAGGAGATCGATTCTTCTTAGGAATTGGCCGGGATGACAATCAGCCGTACTTTGCATGGCACACAACGTGGATCAACCCACCAGAAGATGATGGAACTGAAGAGTTTGAAAAGCGTAAGTATGAAGGTTTCAAATCTTTGCGCGAACTTGGTGGAACTTTAGATGCTGACGAGTTAGCTCTTGCGATGCACGCAGTTGGTTTAGCTAACTGGCATGCAACACATACACATTGTGCGCGCTGCGGAGTCCCGACAGTCAGTGACCTTGGTGGCAGCGTTCGTGTGTGTCCTGCAGATTCAACACAACACCATCCACGTACCGATCCAGCGGTTATTGTTTTAGTGAAAGATAAAGATGATCGAATCCTCTTGGGACATCAACCAATCTGGCCCGACAAGCGTTTCTCAACCTTTGCAGGATTTGTTGAAACCGGCGAATCATTTGAAGAGTGCGTATCGCGCGAGGTATTTGAAGAAGCCGGTGTCTATGCATCAGAAATTAAGTATTTAACATCGCAGCCTTGGCCATTTCCGGCATCGATCATGATCGCCTTTGAAGCGATTACTCATCGCCCAGAAGAGGCCCGCCCTGATGGAACGGAAATCACCGAAGTACGCTGGTTTTCACGAGAAGAGATGAAAAAGGCGGTAGCTGCTGCAGATATTTTGCTGCCACCAACGATGTCAGTTGCACGTCGCATGATCCAAGCTTGGTACACAGCCGTTGATGGATACACCCGTGAACAGTTACGCGGTGGTGAGTCATGGAGACCGTAGGAAACCTTCGCGCAGAAGAGATTCTGGAAGCTTTAGACAATGAACAACGCGCAGTAGCACTTGCTACTCGTGGTCCGGTTTGTGTAATCGCAGGTGCAGGCACGGGAAAGACTCGTGCAATTACCCACCGCATCGCCTATGCAGCAGCGATCGGAACAATGGATCCGCACAAGGTTTTGGCGCTGACATTTACCGCACGCGCTGCTGGAGAAATGCGCACACGCTTGCGTTCATTAGGTGTTCCATCAGTTGCAGCCCGCACCATTCACGCTGCAGCGTTGAAGCAGTTGACCTTCTTTTGGCCGCAGGTATTTGGTGGTCGCACACCGGATCTGCTGACAACCAAGAGTGGATTTCTGACTGAAGCGATCAAACGCGCTCAATTACAGGGCGAGTTTTCCATTACCTCACGAGATTTACTGCGCGATATTGCAACTGAGATCGAGTGGGCCAAGGTTTCACAGATTGCGCCATCTGATTACTTGAGTGAATCCCTGAAGCGCACAGTTAAGCCCCGTATTAACCCAGAGCAGTTAGCCAAGGTTTACACCGCATATGAAAGTGTGAAGCACCAGGAACGCGCCATCGACTTTGAGGATGTCCTACTTCTAACAACTGCGATGATCGAAGAAGAGCGCGAAGTTCGCGAACGCGTGCAAGATCAGTACCGATTCTTTACCGTTGATGAGTACCAGGATATTTCTCCGCTGCAGCAGCGTTTAATTAACGCCTGGCTTGGTTCTAGACAGGAGCTCTGTGTTGTTGGCGATCCCGCCCAGACTATTTACTCATTTGCTGGTGCAACCCCTGTCTTTCTGAACTCTTTCACCCAGCGCTTTCCTGAAGCTGAAGTTGTTCGCCTAACTACTGGCTATCGATCAACTCCTGAAATTATCTTTACCGCCAACAGCATTCTGCGAAAAGGTGCGATGGGTAGCGAGCTAGTTGCAATAAATGAACACGGTAGCAAGCCAACAATTACCGCATATAACGATGAGCAGGCAGAGATCGCCGGAATTGTTCGGGATATTTCACAATTGATTTCAGAGGGGACCCCCGCCCAAGAGATCGCAGTGCTTGCACGTACTAACAATCAACTCAATGGTTTAGAAAAAGCGCTTAACTCAGCAGGTCTTCCATACCAAGTTCGAAACACAGAACGATTCTTTGAACGCAAAGAGGTTCGTGATTTCCTCAAGCAGGTGCGCACCGCATCTGTAATTCCAACTGAAGGCGTTGTGTGGCTGGATGAACTTCGCACCCTTGCTCAACCATTTTTAACTGGGGGAGCAATCGATGGAATTGCAGCGCTGCTTCACTTAGCTCGCGAGCTAGATGCAGATAGCGGATTTACTCCAAAGAATTTACGTGCATATTTGCGTGAAGTAGAAGATCGAGTTCAGCAAAACAATCCGCCAACGATGCCTGTGACAACCCTTGCAACTTTGCATGCAGCAAAGGGTCTGGAATGGGAGCGGGTGTTTTTGATGGGTGTAAGCGATGGTGTTCTACCTCTTGAAAACAACAGCACCACCGGTGATCAAGCCTCTATCGATGAAGAACGTCGCCTGTTTTATGTTGGAATCACCCGTGCTAAATCAGATCTACGCCTGAGCTATCGCGGCAAAGCATCACGCTTTCTGGCTGAGGCGGGCCTGGCTAACTAGCTCTGTCTCTTCATAAATACCCTATGTACGCTCATTTATGCGGGGAATTAATTACCTTGCCAGTACCTCGACCCATGGTTTATAGTTACAACTTCAACTTCATGGCGGAGTTGAACATGCTTGAAGGGAACGAATATGTCTAACGCATCATTCGTAACAGCAAACGCAACGCGTTCTGCTGTGATCTCTTCTGCTCATACAACCAATAAGCCTTCTACTTGGCATGCAACGAAGCCAGCGTTTTACGCAGCTTTTTATGCCGGATACGAGGCCAATGGTGGTTCAATCGAATAACTCGATTTAGAACTAGAAGCCAAGGGCCTCGAATCCACAAGGATTCGGAGCCCTTTTTGTTTTACCCATGCATCTACAGAAACAAAACTACAGAAAGAAGAGGTGAGAACATGAGCGTTCTCTTCAGCGAACTACTAGTACCAGGCTGGGCAGATGAGAAGATCGGTTTGGATGCCGTAACGGGCACATACAGCGATGGGTCATCATTTAATTTGCCATGCCACACAGCAGATCCT
>CAMDCL010000043.1 GCA_945890205.1 Bifidobacterium breve
ATCTCCAAGATTCTGGGCTTTGAAGTTCCAGCGGCAAAGGTTGCTGAAGTGCTTCGCGTTATTGGTTGCAATGTTGATGAGAAGAGCTTCGCCATTGATCCTCCTTCATGGCGCTCAGATCTACTAACCGCGGCTGATTTCACTGAAGAAGTCGCCCGCATGATCGGGTACGACAAGATCCCTGCAGTACTTCCTCCACGTCCATTGCATGCAACTTTGACACCTACTCAAAAGCGTCGTCGTGCCGTAGCAACAATGCTGGCAAGTCGAGGATTTGCAGAGGTTCAAACCTTCCCATTTACCAATCAAGCAACGATTGATTCAATGGGCTTTGTTGGTGAGCGAGCTTCAACATACAAGGTTGCAAACCCAATGTCTGAAGAGTTTCCATTGATGCGGGTACATCTGGTTCCTGGTTTGATTGAGGTCGCACAGCGAAATATCAGTCGTGGTGCAAAGGATTTTGCAATCTTTGAGATGGGCTCCATCTTCCGTAGTTCACAGAAGTTAGTTCCGGCGGTTTCACCAGATCTTTCTAAGCGTCCCGATCAAAAGATCATTGATGAAATCTTTGCATCTGTCCCTACTCAGGGATATCACGTAGCTGGTTTACTTGTCGGAAAAACAGAAAATGAAAACTGGCAGGGTAAGGCCCGTTCCTATAACTGGCAGGATGCGATCGCCTTCGCCCAAGATATTGTGCAGCTGTGTAACCTCGAATGGAGCGTTGCTCGTTCCGATCTAGCCCCATGGCATCCTGGACGTTGTGCTGAACTGATCGTTAGCGGTAAAGCGGTTGCACACGCCGGTGAACTTCACCCTCGCATTATCGCCGCGTATGGATTACCAGAACGTTCCGTTGCATTTGCCGTTGCATTAAATGCACTCCCTGATTCATCGCTAGTTCGCCCAACAACCGTTGGAACAATGCCGGCGGCGGTACAAGATGTTGCACTGATTGTCGACGCAACTGTGAGCGCCGCTGATCTTCAAACGGCTTTGCGTGAAGGTGCTGGCGAACTACTAGAATCCATCACCCTCTTTGATCGTTACGACAAGATCGGCGATGGCAAGGTTTCATTGGCCTTCACCTTGGTTTTCCGTGCCTCTGATCGGACGCTGACAGGTGAAGAGGTTTCAGCCATGCGTGAAGCAGCGACCGCACAGGCTGCAGCAAAGTTCGGAGCTGTTGTCCGTACCGCATAATTATGCATAGGGTTGCATAATTATAGATTATCCCCTACTCTAGAGCCATGAAAACAGCGGTCATTGGTGCAAGCGGCTACGCCGGCGGAGAGTTACTCAGACTTTTGGCAACTCATCCAGTCTTTGAGGTAACTGTCGTTAGCGCACACTCAAATGCAGGGGAGCAGGTCACATCTGTCCATCCTCAACTGCAAAGTTATGCCGGCCGCGAATTTGTTACAGCAGACTCAATAGATTTCACAACAATCGAGCTGGTATTTCTTGCTCTGCCACATGGAGAGTCAGCCGCATTGATTTACAAGCTGCCTTCACATGTAAAGATTGTCGATCTAGGAGCAGATTTCAGATTAGAAGATCCGGCTCAATGGGAAAGGTATTACGGCGGCAAGCACGCCGGGGCTTGGGTGTATGGATTACCAGAGCTTGCTGCAGGTCAACGCGAGGCGATAAAGAGTCAGAACAAGGTGGCAAACCCAGGTTGTTACGCAACATCGATCTCGCTTGGAATTGCACCCGCTATGTCACTTATTGATAGCTCTGACATTGTCGTAGTTGCAGCATCAGGCACAACTGGTGCTGGCCGTAGTGCCAAGATCAATTTAATTGGCAGCGAGGTCATGGGGTCGCTGAGCTCATATAAATTTGGTGGAACCCACCAGCACACACCTGAAATCGAACAAGCGCTATCGTCGCTAGCACAAAAGGAAGCAAAGATCTCATTTACCCCCATCTTAGCTCCGATGCCACGTGGAATTCTTGCAACGATTACCGCCAAACTGACATCGGCATTGACCACTGAGCAAGCACACCAGCTCTATTCACAGCATTACGCCGATGAGTTCTTTGTAGATCTCTTACCTGCAGGGCAGATGCCCAAGACAAGTGCTGTTACCGGAAGCAACAAGGTACAAATTCAAGTCGCCGTTGATCAACACAGTAACCGACTTGTCGTCTCTGTTGCCATTGATAATTTGGTAAAGGGTGCTGCTGGCCAAGCGATTCAAAATGCCAATCTCATTTGCGGGCTTTCCGAGATTAGTGGTTTAGCACTTGACGGTATCGGTGCATGAAACTTCCTCAAGGCTTTAGATCTGCATCAGTTGCCGCCGGCCTCAAGAGCACTGGGGCCCTTGATTTAACAATCATCGAAAATCAGGGCCCACAGTTCACTGCTGCCGCTGTTTTTACAACAAATAGGGTTGTTGCAGCTCCAGTTATTTGGTCACGCCAAGTGGCAAAGGGCGGCATCGTTCGAGCAGTTGTCCTCAATAGCGGGGGAGCAAATGCTTGCACCGGTCCACAGGGATTTGCCGATACCCATAAAACCGCAGAACATGTTGGGCAATCACTCAATGTTTCATCGGGTGAGGTAGTTGTCTGTTCAACCGGTTTAATCGGAGAACTACTGCCAATGGACAAGATCATTGCAGGAATCGATTCAATTGCAGCATCTCTGAGTAGCGATGGCTTAGAAGCAAGTGCACAGGCGATTATGACCACTGACTCTGTTCCAAAGATTGCAACAGCTAACTTTAATGGAGCTGAATTTGCAGGTATCGCAAAGGGTGCCGGAATGTTAGCCCCTGCATTGGCCACGATGCTGTCTGTCATTATGACCGACGCGGTTGTGTCTGAGAATGTCCAAGAGATCTTTCAACGTGCAACTGATCGTACCTACAATCGCATCGATTCAGATGGGTGCACATCTACTAATGACACCGTCCTCTTCATGTCATCAGGGGCTAGCGGTGTAAAGATTGCAGACCACGATCTTGAAGATAAGTTGATGCAGGTATGTGGATCACTTGCCGCGCAGCTAATCGCAGATGCTGAAGGTTCGACAAAGACGGTTGCCATCAAAGTATTTAACGCTGCTTCGGAAAAGGATGCGGTAGAAGTTGGACGTGCCTGTGCTCGGAATAATCTGCTAAAAGCAGCTATCTTTGGAGGAGACCCCAACTGGGGCAGAGTACTTGCAGCTGTTGGTACCGCTGATGCCCAAATGGATCCATTAGCAATAGATGTCAAGCTCAACGGCGTTCAAGTATGTACAAATAGCGCACCAGATGGTGACAAAACAACGGTGAAATTTGATGCTCGTCTAGTTGAGATCGAAATCGATCTGAAAGTTGGAACTTCGACGGCAACGATCATGACAAATGACCTTACCCATGATTATGTTCATGAGAACTCGGCGTACTCAACATGATCGTTGTTAAGTTTGGCGGTCATGCCATGAAGGATGAAAATGGAAACTTTGCAAAGGCCATTTCGGCAGCTCTTGCAACGGGTGAAAAGGTCGTAGTTGTGCATGGTGGAGGTCCACAGATTGATGCGGCGCTCAAGACCAAGCAGATCACAAGTGATTGGATCGGCGGCTTTAGAGTAACTACCCAAGAAATCTTTGATGTTGTTGAAGAGGTTTTGGTTAATCACGTTGGTCATGAGGTCGCTGCAACTTTAGCTAAATCAGGGATAAAGGCAAAAGCTATCTCAGCCCGTGCACTTCCTACCGTCATCGCAAAACGTCGTACTACCTTGATTGATGGAACCCCGGCAGATCTTGGTTTTGTAGGAGAAGTTCAATCTGTAAATCCTGCGCAACTTTTGGATTTAATCAACCAAGGATTTGTTCCTGTCGTAGCGCCTGTCTCTTCTGATGAGGATTTGAAAACAGGTCTCAATGTAAACGCAGATTTTGCCGCGGCTTCAATTGCAGCAGCCCTCGAAGCATCTCAGTTGATTGTGATGACCGATGTTGCCGGAATTTATCGCAACTGGCCAGACAAGGCCTCTTTGATTAATTTGATTTCTGCGCAAGCTCTTGAAGAGATCAAAGCAGGATTTGCCGAAGGTATGGCACCCAAGGTCCAAGCCGCTTTGGATGCCCTGTCATATGGTGCTCAAGCGGTACGAATCATCGATGGCACAGATCCCGATAGCTTTGCATCAGCATTAGCTGGTACAGGCGGAACGCTGGTGGTTGCATGACAAACAGGAGAATGGTCAACCGTTGGAAGAGTTCTGTTCAAAATAATTATGGGACACCCTCTATCGCCTTAATTAAAGGCAAAGGATTAGTTGTAACCGACGCCGATGGAAAACAGTATTTGGATTTTCTCGGTGGAATTGCAACCAACATTTTGGGTCATGCTCATCCTGCACTTATCAAAGCGGTAACGAAGCAGGTTTCAACCCTTAGTCATGTCAGTAATTTCTATGTGCATCCACAAGCCGTTGAACTAGCGGAAAAACTCGCAGCAATGACTAGTGACAAGAGTGCGAAGGTGTTCTTCTGCCAGTCAGGTGCTGAAGCTAATGAAGCGGCGCTAAAACTCTCTCGCCGAACCGGAAAGGTACGAATTGTTGCGGCCCAAGGTGCTTTTCATGGGCGCACAATGGGTGCTTTATCTATGACTGGGCAACCTGCAAAACGCGAACCCTTCTTGCCCCTTATTAAGGGAGTTAAGCATGTCCCATTTGGTGACATTGAAGCGATGCGTAAGGCGATTACAAAGAAAACCGCGATGGTAATCCTTGAACCGATTATGGGTGAAGCAGGTGTCATTGTTCCGCCTGCAGATTATCTACGTGAGGTCCGGGCGTTATGTGACGCAAAGGGCGCACTACTTGTTATTGACGCGGTTCAAACCGGAATGGGTCGCACTGGAGATTGGTTTGGATACGAATACTCCGGTATCACTCCAGATGTCATCACTCTGGCTAAGGGTTTAGGTGGTGGTTTACCTCTGGGCGCAATGATCGCATTAGGGAAAGCGGCTGATCTTTTTCAACCAGGAGATCACGGTTCGACTTTTGGCGGCAATCCTGTAACAACAGCGGCAGGTTTAGCTGCGATTAAATTCATGGAATCACAAAAGATTTTGAAGAAAGTGGAAAAGCAAGGTGTGTATCTGATGCAGGAGCTGGCGGTAATACCGGGAGTAGCTGAGGTTCGCGGAGCTGGCTTGTTATTGGGAATAGAGCTTGGAACACTGAAAGCTGCAGATATTGCAAAAGCCTTACAAAATGAGGGAGTGCTTGTGAATGCTGCAAATCCAACAACTATTCGTATAGCTCCAGCATTGATAGTTACGGATGCGCAGCTCAAGAAATTTGTCGCTATTTTCAGGAAGGTGATAACAGATGCCAAGTAATGCTCAATCTGTATCTGCTCGTAGAGCAAAGGCTATTGCCTTAATCCAAGCGGGATTAGTGCACTCACAATCGGATCTGGTGGTCTTGCTTAAAAAGGCTGGTTACAAGGTGACGCAGGCAACGGCAAGCCGAGATCTTGAAGAGATCGGAGCGGTACGAGCCCGTAACAAAAATGGTGAAAGTACTTATCAAATTCGTGAGAGTTCAGATGATGCAATTGTTCGCAGTACTCCTGTACCTTCAAAGTTGATCCTGTCGGTTGATCACAGCGCTAATTTGGCGGTCATTCATACTCCACCCGGTGCGGCTCAATTTTTAGCTAGCTCGCTGGATCATGCAGGCCTGACTGGAGTTATTGGCACCATTGCAGGGGACGACACGATTATTTTGGTGTCGAAGAAAGCGACCGGTGGAGCACATTTAGCGAAAGAATTGCTTGCTTACGCACAAGGTGAAGGAAAGAGGAAGTAATGGCTTTATGGGGCGGGCGTTTTGCACAAGGACCTACAAGCTCTGTCTTTGCCCTGTCCAGAAGTGTTCACTTTGACTGGCGCCTAGCCCCTTATGACCTTCGCTCATCGCTAGCCCATTTAGCCATCCTTAAAAAGAGTGGATTGATTGCAGCCAAGGAAGCAGATGCGATCCAGGCTGCGCTCAAGGAGCTGGCAACACAGGTAGCAGATGGTTCATTTGCACCGATTGATAATGATGAGGATGTTCATAGCGCACTTGAACGCGGTTTAACAGAAAAGCTAGGTTTAGTTGGAGGAGCTTTACGTGCTGGACGATCTCGTAATGATCAAGTAACCACCGATCTGCGCTTATTTTCTATTGATCACATGCTAGAGATTGCAACTCTTATTACGTATTTGCAAAGTGCGATCCTGGAAAAGGCTGCTGAATATGTCAACGATCCAGCACCAGGATTTACCCATATTCAACATGCACAACCTGTTTCTTTTGGTCACGAGTTAGCAAAGCATGCACATGCATTTGCTCGCGATTTAGATCGAATTAATGATTGGCTAACACGTACCTCCGTTAGTTCATTAGGAGCAGGTGCACTTGCTGGTTCATCACTCGCTTTAGATCCGGCTTTCACCGCAAAAAATCTTGGCTTTGCTTCAACCTTTGCCAACAGTATTGATGCGGTCAGTGATCGTGATTATGTAGCAGAGGCTTTATTTATCTGCGCGATGATCGGAAATCACCTGTCTCGGATCGGTGAAGAGTGGACTTTGTGGTCATCACAAGAGTTTGCATGGGCCAAGGTTGCAGATGCGTACTCGACGGGATCATCAATCATGCCGCAGAAGAAAAATCCAGATATGGCAGAGTTGGCGCGTGGAAAATCTGGACGACTTGTTGGAAATCTCATGAGTGTTTTAACAATGCTTAAGGGGCTTCCCTTTGCATACAACCGTGATCTGCAAGAGGATAAAGAGCCTTTGTTTGACAGCATCGACACATTGCTCTTGGTTTTACCCGCGGTTACCGGAATGGTTGCAACAACTGATTTTGATCGCGAAAAGATGGCGTCGTCAGCACCAACAGGATTTTCACTTGCCACTGAAATTGCCGATTACCTTGCAAAGAAAAAGGTGCCTTTTGCCCAAGCGCATGAAGCCGCAGGCAAGTGTGTAGCAATGTGTGAATCATCAGATCGCCAACTGCATCAATTAACAGATGCAGAGTTTGTCTCTGTTCATCCTGAACTTGATGGGGGAGTACGCGATCTTCTCACCGTTTATGGAGCGTTGAGCTCACGAACAACTTCTGGCGGTACCGCACCTTTGTTAGTTGCTCAACAGATTAAGGATGCTGTTACAGCAAACACCGCAACCCGTAAGGAAATTGCCAACAAGCAGCAGGCATTTTCCGAGATGATGAGCGCATGAATCTGATCGAAGATCTTCGCTGGCGTGGTTTATTGGCCCAGTCAACTGATGAGGCCGCCCTTCTAGAAGCGCTCAAAAAACCAACGACACTGTATGTGGGTTTTGATCCAACCGCCCCATCCTTGCATGCCGGAAACCTTGTTGTACTTCTCGTACTTCGTCGCTTTCAATTGGCAGGTCACAATCCAATTGCACTAGTCGGTGGTGCGACAGGTCTAGTTGGCGATCCCAGCGGAAAGAGTGATGAGCGCACACTGAACAGCACCGAGATTGTGCAAGCGTGGGTGAGCCGTATTCGCACACAAGTATCAGCCTTCTTAGATTTTGATGCGCCCAAGAATCCCGCGCAGGTAGTGAACAATTTAGATTGGACATCACCACTGAGTGCGATTGAGTTTTTGCGTGATATCGGAAAGCATTTTAGTGTCAATCATATGTTATCTAAGGATGCCGTCTCTGCTCGACTTGAGGGGGGCGGAATCTCGTATACAGAGTTTTCATACCAAGTTTTACAGGCTTATGATTTCCTAGAGCTATTTCGACGCAATAACTGCACCTTGCAAATTGGTGGTTCAGATCAATGGGGAAATATAGTTGCAGGTCTTGACCTTATTCGACGAGTAGAACAGGGAAGTGGTCACGCCTTAACAGTTCCATTGCTGATGAAGGCTGATGGAACAAAGTTTGGAAAGACCGCTGGCGGTTCTGTATGGCTAGATCCTGAAATGACATCACCGTACGCCTTCTTCCAATTCTGGTTGAACTCTGATGATAAAGATGTGATCAACTTCTTAAAGGTTTTCTCCTTCAAATCACATGATGAGATTATGGAACTTGAAAAATCTCATAGTGAAAATCCAGGGTTACGTAATGCACACCGTGCATTGGCCCGAGAGCTCACCTCATTAGTTCATAGTGAGGAAACAACTCAACGTGTCGAAGCCGCAGCGCGTGCATTGTTTGGTCAGGGCGAGCTATCAGAGTTAGATGAGGCAACACTTGCATCGGCGTTGGCTGAACTTCCACGCACATCAATCTCTGCAACGCAGGAAATTCCAACATGGGTAGATCTTTTAGTGGCAACAGGGGTTGTTGACTCTAAATCCGCTGCACGACGCATCGTTAAAGAGGGTGGCGCTTATCTCAATAATCAGAAGATTTCGGGGGAGGATTTCAGACCCTCAAAAACCGACTTTTTATGCGGAAAATATGCGGTTTTACGAAAGGGCAAGCGGGATCTGGCCGCTGTTGAATTATCCTAAGAACCCTCAAACACCCCTAAAACGCTAGCGGGCGTGGATAATTTCTCTTTTTCACTCTTTTACGAGGACCGACACCGACCGATCTGGTCGATTTGACCGGTCCAGCCCGTCTCTGTATAGTTACGCTCCTTGCTGGGAACGGACGATTTAGGCCGCAACAGTAGGCACAGAAGCTCAAGTAATTGGGCCTCAGCCAGATCTAGTACTCATATAGGTGCGGTTTGACCCCGCCTGCATGCATGCACTAAGTTTGGCGATCTGCCCTGAAAATCAGGAGAAATCCTGGGAATCAGTGCGCATCCGTACCTTGAGAACTCAACAGCGTGCCATAAGTCAATGCCAATAGTGGCTTACTTAGTCATGCTTTCAATAGCGAAAAATCATTGTTTTACAATGCTTTTTGATTAAATAACAACCACGGCAAATATATAAATACCTCAATGAGGTATAGCCATAAAAAGCTATACCCGTTGATTTCCTTTGGTATATAAATGACAAATTAAACGACAGTTTGTTTGTCTGATCGCCAAGATGAAAACTTTCTATGGAGAGTTTGAT
>CAMDCL010000044.1 GCA_945890205.1 Bifidobacterium breve
TTGATTTATAAGGCCTTAAGAGCATTTGGGTGATGAATAAAAAGCGGGTACTATTGCGCTTCACAAATAAATAAGCGTGCGTAGCTCAACGGATAGAGCATCTGACTACGGATCAGAAGGTTAGGGGTTCGAATCCCTTCGCGCGCACAAGTTAAGCCTCGAGTGCCTTTCACACTCGAGGCTTTTCTTCTACCCCTAGGATCAGGGTATGACCAAGGTGCTGCTGACAGGGTTTGAACCCTTTGGTAAGGCAACACTTAATCCATCAGGTGAAATTGTTAAGCAGATTAGTGGTGACAACATTGTTACTGCGATTCTGCCTGTTGCTTATGCGCAATCTGCAGAGGCTTTGCTTGCCTTGATTGAGCACCATAAACCAGATGTAGTGATCTCTTTAGGGCAAGCTGAAGGTCGCACACAGATAACACCTGAACGAATCGCAATTAACTTAGATGATGCACGCCTTGCAGATAATGAAGGTGTCATGCGAAATGATGTGCCGATTGTTGTTGGTGGACCGGTAGCTTATGAAAGCACCTTGCCGATCAAAGAGTTTGTCGCAGCGATTAACGGTGCAGGGGTTCCAGCAGCGGTTTCATTAAGCGCTGGTGCATTCTTGTGCAACCACATCTTCTATGTTGCGCAAGATAGGCTAAAGGGTACAAAGGTTCGTAGCGGGTTTGTGCATGTTCCACTTATGGATGAGCAGGCAGGGGAGTTCCCTGGATTGCCTACAATGCCCTTGGATCAGATGGTTAAAGCTGTCCGAGCTATGCTCGAAGTGCTTTAGCAAACTCGCGGAAATCTTCAACAAGTAGATCAATCTCGGTTTGGCCATGTGCCAATGAGATTAACCACTGCTCATCAAGTCCCGGAGGAGTGATGATTCCGCGGTTGAGTGCAAAGAGCCAGTGAGCCTCTGCGATAGTAAAATCAGTTGCTTTGTAATCGCGGTAGTTGCGAACAGGTGTTGTAGACCAAGTAACACAGCCCTTAACGCCAAATCCAACTGTGTGTGCAGGTAGCTGGTACTCCTCGATAATCGCACTGATGCGATCGAGTGCTTGCTGATTTAAAGTTTCAGCGGCAGCAAGTGCTTCATCGCTGCAAATACGATCAATTGCACGTACTCCGGCCATCGCTAACGGATTACCGTTAAATGTTCCGAAGTGGGCCATCTTTCCGTTAGTTACAAAATCCATGTACTTCTTCTTGCCACCAAATGCAGCAAGTGGAAGTCCACCACCGATTGATTTAGCAAGGGTAATCAGATCTGGCTTTACTCCCAAACGTGCAGAGGCGCCATGAGCACCAGCTGTAAGTCCTGTCTTTACCTCATCAAAGATTAGAACAACGTTGTATTCATCGCATAGCTCGCGGACGCGCTCTAGGTAACCCTCATCTGGAAGAACGATGGCAAGGTTTTCAAGAACTGGTTCCACGATAAAGCATGAGATCTTCTTTGCATTCTTTTCAAACATTCTCTCAAGTGCTGGAATGTTGTTGAAAGGAACAACGTAGATATCTCCTGGAACCAAGTTTGAATCAATCGCTGGAATTGGATCTTCAGGATCACCAATCTTGTCTAATGCAGGTTTGCTTGATACTACAAATGGATCGTAGCTACCGTGGTAGCCACCTTCGACCTTAAGGATTCCCATTTTTTCAGTGGCAGAGCGTGCAACACGAACCGCGTACATCGTTGATTCAGTTCCACTGTTGGTAAAACGAACCTGATCAATTCCAAAGCGCTTACAGATTCGCTCTGCAGCATCTGTTGAAATAGGCGATGGTGTAACAAAAAGCATTCCGGTGGTTAATGAGTTTTCAATCTCTTCAACAACGATTGGGTTTAAGTGACCTGCGAGCATAGCTCCAAAGCCCATTGAAAGGTCGAGCAGTTGTCGGCCATCAACATCTGTCATGTATGCGCCCTTAGCGCTGGCAATTGAGATCGGGTATGGATCCCAGTGCTGGAAGCTTGAGGTAACGCCTAAAGGCAACGCCTTAAAGGAACGGCGGCTCTCTTCTGCGCTCTTATCTGTTCCCTTGGTGAAAAGCTTCCACTCTTGCTTGAGTATCTCTTCGACCCGCTTCGGGTCGACTGGCAGTGATGTGGACGGAACGAATCTAAATGTCTCTCTATGGTTAGTCTGTGTAAGCATTTGTAAAACTTGTACGGCAAAGGTTTCAGCTTTTGAAACTCGTTTGAGAAGTACTCTCCCGGTTCGTTTTAGTTATTTCTAACTAGGTGTAATTCTCCCATGCTTTATTTAAAAAGCAACCCCGTAGACTGAGGACATGAGAAAAACCGGGGTTTTTATAGCTTTTTTCCTAGTTTTTTCATCATTTAATGAGTTTTCTCACGCTTCGGACACAATTCCTTTAAGTTGCATGAATAAAAAAACACTAGAAGTTCGTGTTTCTCATGTAATAAAAGGCTGTGAAAAGACAGAGAGCTCTCTTGGAGCAGGCGCAATCTCTCGCTCCTTGATCCGTCCTAGTGGTGTCGATAAATACCTTATGAATCGTTTTAAGGCCGCGCAAGCTGCAGCAAAAAAAGATGGAGTAAGAATTTATATAGTTTCAGGGTTTAGGTCATTGAGCCGTCAACAATTTTTATTCAATCAAGCGGTCCGTAAATATGGATCCATAAATGAAGCGAGCAAGTGGGTTGCACCACCTTTGGTATCACATCATCCATGGGGGATAGCAATTGATGTAAATTATCCAAATGAACCAGTTGGTGCAGGTTGGTTAGAGACTCATGGTTCAAAGTTTGGTTTATGTCGTGTCTTTGAGAATGAATGGTGGCACTTTGAACCGGTGATTGCACCAGGTTGGAAATGCCCCGCATTAGTTCCTGATGCTCGTTACAGCAAGGATTAACGGAGGAACAAGGCTCGTAATCTGCGGGAGGTAACAAATAATCCTGTAGCGATCATCACTAAGAAGTAAGCGATGTGCACCAAGACACCAGAGGTTATATTTCCAAACCAGAAAGCTCTCACCATTTCGATTCCATGCCACAAGGGCAGGGCCATGATTATTCTTTCGAGCCAATCTGGGTAGACCGAGATCGGGTACAAAGAGCCTGAGAACAGGGTCATCGGTAGCAGTACAAAGTTGATGAAGCCCATCTGTTGGTAGGTCTTAAAGAATGAGGTGATCGCCATACCAAATGAGGCGAAACCAAAGGCGACCAGAGATGCGGCGGGGATCGCCAAGATCGCCCAGAAGCTAGGCGTTAGTCCCAGGGCGGTGACGACGGTGAGGAAGCCAAGTGAGTACACCAAGCCACGGATCAGAGCCCATGTGATCTCACCAAGTGCGATATCAAGTGGTCCAAGAGGTGTCGAGAGCATTGTCTTGTACAACTTAGATTCATTGAGTTTCCAGAAAACATTCCATGTTGAATCGTAAATAGCACCATTCATCGCGCTATTTGCAAGCAATCCAGGTGCGATAAAGAGTGTGTAATCCATGGTTGTAGTGCCGGTTGTTACATCTCCAATAAGAGTTCCCATTCCATAACCAAAGGCTAAGAGAAAGAGAACCGGCTCAAGAAATCCCGTAACAACTGGAATCCATGTTGATGATCTAAAGGCTAGCCAGCCACGCTCCAATAGCACATGGGATCGGCCTGCATACATAGCGCTGGATTTTCTACTCTCTGCAATCTCAACAGCGGTTCTCACTTTGCCAACCTCCGTTCAAATTGGCGCATTGAAAGATTAAGTCCGACAACAACTAAGGTAAGTAAGACAACAAAGTGAATGATTACCATCGTATTACCGATGCTGTAATCAAAGGCGGCCTCACGACCTAACTCAGTTGCATGCCACAGAGGTGAAACCCAACCAATTGGTTGCAGGTAAATTGGCATTGATGTAAGCGGAAAGAATGTTCCAGAGAATAAGAACATCGGCATCAGGATCAGACGGCCAAGAATATTAAAGAACTGATCATCTTTTTCAATTTTTGCGGCAAAGTACAAGATGACCGCACCAAATGCAGCTCCACCTAAGATAGCAATTGGAATGATTAAGACACTTACTCCAAAATCAACAACGCTAAAGGCAAGTAAGAGTAAGTAATAAACAGTGACAGAGAAGATTGCGCGGCAAAGAGCGGCTAAATAGACACCGAGTGCAATCTGTCGTCCCGTTATTGGTGTGGCATTTTGTGCAAAGAAAAGTTTGCGCCATTTAAAGCCCTCGATAGTTGGGAATACGGTCTCATCCATAATTCCGGTGATCGCGGTGTTTGCAAGCAGTGCTGGGGCGATAAAGGCGATGTACTTGATACCGCTAGTGCCGCTAGTTCCTGAGCCTTGCTCTACAAGCACGCCGATGCCGATTCCCACGGCAATCAGGTAAAACAGGGGGTTTCCGATGTCTACGGCGGCGATAATTGTGCGCCACTTAGACATCGATCGCAGACGTGCTGAAGCTATATACAAAGCTCCAAAACGTTGGATCTGCGGGACATCAATACCTGTGTTCATTCAATCAATGTTCTTCCAGTTAGACGCAGAAAGACATCTTCCAGAGAGCTTCTGCGAACTAGTGAAGTAGTCGCATGCATACCTGCATGAGTGATTTTTTCCAGAAGTGCTTCGCCATCTTCGGTGTACATCAGTAGACGATCGGGCAGAGTCTCCATGCGCTCACACATAGTTGCAAGTTGTGGAGCAACCTCTTTATTGCGATCGCTTCCGAAACGAACTTCAAGAACTTCCTTGCTTGAATACTGCTTGATTAATCCAGCAGGTGATCCTTCAGCCATGATTGCACCCTTGTCCATAACAACAAGGCGATCACATAGTTGTTCTGCCTCATCCATAAAGTGTGTTGTTAGCACAAGTGTTACACCTTGTTCCTTCAGACGAAATAAGCGATCCCACAAAATATGTCGTGCTTGTGGATCTAAACCAGTTGTTGGTTCATCTAATAACAAAATATCAGGTTCACTGACAAGACCGCGAGCAATAGTTAAACGGCGCTTCATTCCACCACTGAGCGCTTCAACCTTCACATCACGCTTTTCTTCAAGTTGTGCAAACTCAAGTAATTCTTCAATCTTGTTTTTGATGAACTTCTTTGACAAACCAAAGTAGCGACCATAGATAAAGAGATTTTCACTAACTGTTAATTCGTTATCCAAGTTATCTTGCTGGGGCACAACGCCAAGGTGAGCACGCACGAGTGGGCCAAAGAGCTCTGGATCCTTATCCAAGATCTCAACGGTTCCTGATGTGCGGGTCGATGTTGCAGCCAGGATTCGCATCGTGGTTGATTTACCGGCGCCGTTAGGACCTAGCAACCCAAAGGACTCACCCTTGGCCACATCGAAGTCGATGCCATCCACAGCTGTGAAATCCCCGAATTTCTTGGTCAAGCCACGTACGGAAATGAGTGGTTTAGACATCCCCCTATTCTAACTGAGTATTGTTAGGCAACGTGCGATTCATAAATGAAGCTACCCACGACCTCACCTATGACGATGTTTTCATGGTGCCCAGCCGATCCGAGCTTTCATCACGGATGGATGTCGATCTTTCATCTATAGATGGAACGGGAACAACAATTCCTTTAGTCGTCGCAAACATGACAGCTATTGCAGGGCGACGAATGGCTGAAACCATCGCTCGACGGGGCGGATTAACCGTTATCCCACAAGATATTCCACATGGTGTAGTTGATGATGTCATCACATGGGTGAAGCAACGTCACCCCTTCTTTGATACACCTATCACCTTGTCACCTCAATCAACGGTTGCAGATGCGGTTAGCTTGTTACACAAGCGTGCACATGGCGCGGTTGTAGTTGTTGAAGGTGGAAAGCCGGTTGGGATCATCACTGAAGAGGATTGCAAGAGCGTAGATCGCTTTACTCAACTTGGTCAGGTAATGAGTAAAAACCTAATAACGATGCCGGATACATTAGGCGCCCGCGAAGCATTTGAATTTTTAAATCAATACCGCCACAAGTTAGCTCCAGTTGTTTCAACCAATGGTGATCTCGTTGGAATCATGACCCGCTTAGGCGCTCTTCGTGGCACCTTGTACTCGCCAGCCTTAGATGCGCAAGGTCGTCTGCGCATCGCTGCGGCGGTTGGAATCAATGGTGATGTTGCGGCAAAGGCGGCAGCGCTAATTGGATCAGGTGCAGATGTATTGGTTGTAGATACGGCGCATGGGCATCAGAAGAAGATGTTAGAAGCATTAGCTGCGATTCGTTCCATTAACCCAACCGTCCCAATCGTTGCTGGCAATGTTGTAACGGCACAAGGTACTCATGATTTAGTAGAAGCAGGTGCAAATATCATCAAGGTTGGTGTTGGGCCAGGAGCGATGTGCACTACCCGCATGCAAACAGGTGTAGGCCGGCCACAATTTTCAGCGGTTCTGGAGTGTGCAACCGAGGCTAAAAAGCTGGGCGCACATGTGTGGGCCGATGGTGGAGTCCGCCATCCTCGCGATGTTGCCCTTGCATTAGCCGCTGGTGCTTCACAAGTCATGATCGGATCATGGTTTGCAGGAACATATGAATCTCCTGGGGATTTACAAAGTGATGCAACCGGTCGTCTTTTCAAAGAGTCCTTTGGAATGGCATCGGCCCGCGCAGTCGCTGCCCGTACATCAAAGGAGGATGAGTTTGATCGCGCTCGCAAGGCGTTATTTGAAGAAGGCATCTCAACCTCACGTATGTTCTTAAACCCAGCACGTCCAGGTGTTGAAGATCTCTTAGATGAAATCATCGCTGGAGTTCGCTCAGCATTTACATATGCCGGAGCACACAACATCACCGAGTTTGCAGATCGCGCGACAGTTGGCATTCAATCTTCAGCAGGATACGCTGAAGGTCGTCCCCTACACTCTTCCTGGAGTAATTAAACAATTATGGAAAAACCAACAATCATCCTTGCAACCAGTAATGGTGTTGGAATGGGCCACCTGGCCCGTGCAAGTGCACTTGCAATCTCGCTTAAAGAGATCGCCAACCCAATTATTGTTTCAATGGCCGGTGGAATTGCAGAGATTCCGGGGTTCATGGATATTCGCTGTGAATATATCCCTGGTAAAGATCGTATGTGGATGAGCCGTGAGAGGTGGGATATTTACCTGCGCGACCGATTGCTTGCTCTTGTCGAAGAGACAAATGCAAAGGTGCTTACCTTTGATGGTGTGGTTCCTTACCCTGGTGTAATCGCAGCAAAGAACTCAAATCCTGATCTGAAACTGGTATGGGTTCGTCGTGGCTTGTGGCAGAAAAAACCACAGCGCTTTGTTTTAGGTTTACAATCAGCAATGATGGACAAGATTATTGAACCGGGTGATGTTGCTCGGGCTTATGATTTCGGACCAACATCTACACGTAAAGATGCGGTATTAACCTCACCTGTTTCACTTTTTCGCAAAGCGGATGCCATGTCACGTGAAGATGCTCGTAAGGCACTTGGCTTAGATCAAAACCGCCCAACTGTTCTAGTTCAGCTCGGGACAGGTGATAGCGATGTGAATGAAAAGATGACCGCCGCACTCTCTGGTTTGTTAGGTTGGAAAGATCTTCAAGTGATATTAACTAAGGCACCCGTCGATAAAAATGGAAACTCACTGGCTCCAGATGGTCTGGATCTTAAGGTTGTTCGATACTTCCCATTAGCCAATGTCCTGCATGCATTTGATGCAGGAATCTGTGCAACTGGTTATAACGGCGTACATGAACTACTGCCAGCTCAGGTTCCAACGGTCTTTGTTTCCAATATTCGTGGGACAGATGATCAAGAGGCCCGTGCTAAGTGGTGCAACGACTTTGGCTTTGCACTGCGAGCAGATCAAGCAGATCACGAAGACATCACTTCAAAGGTCAAAATGCTGCAAGACCCTGCTATTCGGGCACGGTTATCTGCAAAGTGTGCTGAACTGCCTGAAACATTTGGTGGCGATGAGATCGCTGCAATGCTTTATAAGTTGGCTGTTGAGGAAAAACCAAAAGGAGCACAGAACTTTACTTTTATTAGATTAACTATTCAGGAGCGGCTCAATCGAGGATTTCGTAACATAGCAAATTTGGGACTACGCAGAATTGCCATCATTTACCGAATTCTCAATCCACATATCGTTACTCAAATGGTTAGGGTTGAAAATCCCATATTTGGTTCGCAGACAACCTCATCTGAGTTACATCAACTCATCAAGGGTGATGTCAGATTTGAGCATGTAATTTCAGGGGCTTCAGATGTTTATCGGAAACGTCGCGA
>CAMDCL010000045.1 GCA_945890205.1 Bifidobacterium breve
CAACCGCTCTGCGCATCATCGCTGGCTTGATCAAGGCAGATCGCGGTCACACATTTTTTGATTCAACAGAGATGACCGATACCTCAGCCTCGGCGCGCGATATCGGAATGGTCTTCCAGGCTTACAGTCTCTTTCCAAATATGACAGCTCGCGAAAACATCGAGTTTGGACTTCGAGTACGCAAAGATGGCTCCGCCTCAATCCGAACTAAGAGCGCTGAAATCTTGGGAATTATTGGATTAGAACAGCATCAGGACAAGTACCCGCACCAAATGTCGGGAGGTCAGCAACAACGGGTTGCTTTAGCTCGCGCGATTGTCATTCGCCCAAAGGTGTTGCTTTTAGATGAACCACTTTCTGCCCTGGATGCGCAAGTCCGCGATCAACTACGAGATGAGATTCGACGGGTCCAAAGAGAGTTTGGAATCACAACTTTATTTGTTACACATGATCAAGAAGAAGCGATGAGTATCTCGGACCAGGTAGGTGTAATGAGTAAAGGCAGTTTGCTGCAACTAGGTACTCCCGAATCTGTGTACTCGAAACCAGTTGATCCAACCGTCGCACGCTTTATCGGAACAACCAATGAGATACCAGTTCAGGTTGCATCGTATAAAGCGCATTTGTTTGATACTCACTATGAGATTTCTCCCGCATCTGTTTACTCACCAAGTTCAGTAAAGCGAACAGCGTTAATACGCCCAGAGGAGATTAAACTCAATAAGACAGGTGATGATCCTGGAAATGCTCGCATCGTAGCGATTAGCTTCTTGGGGCCAACCTCCACACTAGAGCTCACTTTGCCACAGGGGTTACTGATTAAAGCAACTATGTCATCAAAAGAGGCATCTACATTTGCTATCAATGAATCAGTCAATGTTGTTGTGACCTCACCATCACTGTTGATCACCGATTGATAAGAAGTAATGCAACACTTTTCAAGTATTGGCAAATCGGCACCATTAGATAAAGGTTGGCGAATAATCGCCCCCGCACCACAAGAAAAGCACTATGGGTATACCGATCTGTCACCCTCTCAATCCCTGATTAATTTGATTCACATCTCAGACACCCATATATGTGATGCTCAATCACCTGCACGTGTTGAGTACCTTGATCGGTACGCCGATCCGCATCACCCAGTTTCACAACTAATTGGATCTTTGGTGGGGACATATCGTGCCCACGAGTTCTTAACCGTTCAAGTTTTAGAGAGCATGATCCAGAGTATTAATTCAATCGAAACAGCACCAATTACCAAAACTCCAATCACATCTGTTGTGATAACAGGGGATATGACAGATAACGCCCAGATTAATGAGATGAACTGGTTTACCACCCTTCTTGAAGGGGGAAAAATCACACCGGATAGTGGTGCTCATTCTCATTGGGAGGGTATCGGTGGAAAACATTACTCCCCACATTTCTGGAACCCACATGGAACACCGGCTGGGGAAGAGGACGACTTTCCACGAAAGCTATATGGCTTTCCAGTTATTCCAGAGATTCTGGATGCAGCGCGTGCAACATTTGTTGCAACTGGATTAAAGCATCCCTGGCTTGCCGTCCACGGAAATCATGACGCTCTATTGCAAGGCACCGTTGTTCCTGATGAACTCTTGCGATCACTTGCAGTTTCCTCTGAAAAAATAATGGAGTTATCTGATCAAGAGGCTATTGCGGCTTTGCAACAAGTATCAGAGATAGGACCCGCTAAATATCCAGCGCCAGCAGCACCTGTTACAACAGCTGCAACCGCTGATCCATCTCGTGACTTTGTGCAACCACATATGTGGGGTGCATACATTCTCAACTCTAAAAGCACAGATTTTGAAAGCAAAAAGTATTGGCGTAGAGATTTTGAAAAAGTTACGATTCTTGCTCTCGACACCGTTAACCCATTTGGAGGGTGGCAGGGATCAATTGATCAAGAACAGTTTGAATGGCTAAAGAGCAATGTTGAGTCTCTGCACGATCGCTACCTGATCATTACAAGCCATCATCCAGTTGAGGATATTTTCAACAACTACACACCTCATGAACAACCTCGAGTGCTTGGTATTGAAATAGAGGCTTACTTAATCTCTCAACCCCATGTAATCACTTGGATTTGTGGACATACCCACCGCAACCGAATTAGGTATCACGGTCCTGATAAAACTCGTGGCTTTTGGCAGATAGAGACCTCATCACTGATTGATTGGCCACAAGAGGGTCGCATCATAGAAATCTTCCTAGATCACAACCAGGATATTTGCATCGCTTCTACCCAGATCAATCACAATGGAGTCATCGCCTCAGATGTCACCGAGTACTCAGTGGATCAAATCAATGACCTTGCCGGAATTTCTCGCTTGCTGTCGGTAAATGATTGGCAGCGACGGGAGGGCAACTTTGCTATTGAAAGCAATGAGGGTAATGCACCCGATAGATCAAGCCTCTTGCGTTTGCCGAAGCGTCTATAGTCAGTCAAACCTTAAGAAAGTTTGCTCTCTGCTCGATTCACCAAAGTATTGCAGGCAGCTCCAAAACCGGCAAAGGCTGGATTAGTTGTCTGCCCTGCACGGTACCTGGCCCAAATCTGCTGAATAATCACAGCTAAACGGAATAGCCCAAAGACCTCGTAAAAAGTAAAATCATCACAGCGCACACTGCTCTTTTCTAGATACTTGGCAACAAACTCATCCCGCGTTGGCATCCCTGGCAAATGACTTGGCTGACGACGAAGGTCTGCAAAGGCGGGATCATCATCACGATCTACCCAGTAGGCAAGGGCTGATCCTAAATCCATCAACGGATCGCCAACAGTTGCTAACTCCCAATCTAAAACTCCGACAATGCGTGCCTGCTGTAAATCAAAGACCACATTGTCGATCCGCCAATCACCATGAATCACGCAGGATGCAACATCATCAGGACGGTTGGCTTCCAGCCATGCCATTACCTTTTCACCATTGGGAACATCATCGGTTAAGGCGTTGCGATAACGCTTTGACCAACCTTCAACCTGTCGCTGCACATAACCAGGACCTTTATTGAGTTCGGCCAATATCGAGGCATCCACCGCATGCAGCTGTACCAAACCATTAATCAATGAATCGGCCATGACTGAAACATCACCAGTGGTTACTCCTTCTGGAACATCGCGCCGAAAAATATCTCCGACAACCCTTTCCATTACATAAAAATCAGAGCCCATCACACTTTGATCATCACACAAAGCGATCATCGATGGCACTAGGGGATAGACCGGTTGCAACCGAGACTGAATCAAAAACTCACGTTTCATATCGTGGGCCGATGCCGCCTTCATTCCTACCGGAGGCTTGCGCAACACCAATTCCAGATCTGGATACTGCAACAGATATGTCAGATTTGATGCACCACTTCGAAACTGTTGAACCTCGGGCAACACATCCACACCAATAAATGGCCGTAGCCAGGCATGCATCCGCTCAACATCAAAGCGATCCTCATCCCTTACGGGTGTTAAATCCTTCATGCTAAATAAGGCTTGATCTCTAACCGTGCAATATCGCGGATATGCACCTCATCTGGCCCATCAACAATGCGCAAGGTACGAATCCCGGCATACATCGCAGCCAATGGTGTGTCCTGACTGACACCTGCTCCACCATAACTTTGAATCGCATGGTCAATGATGCGCTCTGCCATCTGTGGCACCGCAACCTTGATCGCTGCAATCTCTTTTCGCGCACCCTTGGCACCCACGGTATCGATCATCCAGGCAGCCTTTAACACCAATAAGCGCGCTTGTTCGATATCGATGCGCGCAGTAGCAATCCACTCCTGAATCACACCCTGCTTAACCAAGGTTGTACCAAAGGTTTCACGCACCATCGATCGCTTAATCATCAAAGACAACGCTCGCTCTGCCATTCCAATTGCACGCATGCAGTGATGAATACGCCCTGGCCCCAAACGCGCCTGCGCTAACGCAAAGCCTTCGCCCTCAGCTCCTACAAGATTTGTTACCGGAACCCGTACATTCTTAAAGGAAACCTCGGCATGTCCATGTTGATCTACATAACCAAAGACAGTCAGGTTGCGTTCCACCGTTACACCCGGTGTATCAATCGGGACCAACACCATCGACTGTTGCTGATGATCTGCTGCATCTGGATTTGTCTTTCCCATAACAATCAAAATCGCACAGCGCGCATCCATCGCACCTGTGGTCCACCACTTCACACCATTAATTACATAGTGATCGCCATCGCGCACAATTGATGTTTGAATATTTCGCGCATCACTTGATGCAACATCAGGCTCGGTCATTGCAAACCCTGATCTAATCCGTCCATCTAACAAGGGCTCTAGCCACATCTTCTTTTGCTCAGCTGTGCCAAACATATCCAGCAGCTCCATGTTGCCGGTATCCGGTGCTGCGCAGTTGATCGCCTCTGGCGCTAGATCTGGTGACCACCCTGTTATCTCTGCCAGCGTCGCATACTCGGTAACACTTAACCCATGATGCGGATCGGTGCTATGAGGCAAGAACAGATTCCATAACCCCAACGCCCGCGCCTTTACCTTTAACTCCTCCACCACAGCCGGAACCCCATGAGGCTTACCCGCAGCTGCTAACTGCGCCCGCTGGTGTTCATAGATGCTCTCGGCCGGAAAGACCTCGGAATCCATAAAAGCCTGCAACTTCGCGGCGTATTCAGATGTCTTGGCGCTTAGGTTAAAGTCCATACCTGTAAGCCTACGCACTATTACCCGTTTTGAGGAGAGATCATGAGCGTCATGGACCGCTTTCGTTTAGATGGCAAGGTCGCTGTTGTTACCGGCGCATCATCAGGTCTTGGGGTCGCATTTGCTAAAGCCCTTGCAGAAGCTGGCGCAGATGTTGTTCTCGGAGCCCGTCGCATCGATCGCCTCGCATCCACCGGCGCACTAGTAGAAGCAGCTGGCCGCAAATTCACCGCACTGCAAACAGATGTCACACAACCAGAACAATGTGATGCCCTTATTGCACACGCTGTTAACACCTTTGGCCATGTCGACATCTTGGTTAACAACGCAGGTGTTGGAACCGCAATCCCTGCAACTAAGGAGACCCCAGAACAGTACAGAGCGGTCATCGACGTCAACCTCTTTGGCGCATATTGGATGGCCCAAGCCTTTGCCCGCGCAAACACCAATGGTGGTGCAATCGTTAATATCTCCAGCATCCTCGGAATCAAACCGCAAGGTCTGCCACAAGCTGCCTATGCATCCAGCAAAGCAGGGTTGATTGGATTAACCCGCGACCTTGCAACACAATGGACAGGACGCAAAAACATTCGCGTTAACGCGCTCGCCCCAGGATTTTTCCCATCTGAGATGAGCGATGAGCTGCCACCGCAAATGGTAGAGATGATTAAAGATGTTGCACCCGCAGGTCGCCTGGGAGATCCCGAAGAGTTAGCAGCAACCCTGATCTGGCTAGTCAGCGATGCATCAAGTTATGTCACAGGAGTTACAGTTCCAGTCGATGGCGGATTGGTCATGCCTTAAGGCGGACCCAACCGCGCACCATGTGTTAACCTTTACTTATGACAACTAAGGTAAAGGCTAAGGGTTCAAGGAAATTGCCTGCCCAAAAGTCACAACGTCGGGGCCGCACATCCACAAGCAAGCTCAGCGACAAGAATCAAGTGACAGTTCCTATCGATATTCTGCGAGAAATCGGTTTAGAACCAGGAGACCCTGTGAGCTTTGAAGTGAAAGATGGAAAGATCTTAATCAATCAAATAGACAACGATTCTCATCCCTTTGCTGAA
This sequence comes from Bifidobacterium breve, assembly GCA_945890205.1. Classification (GTDB taxonomy): domain Bacteria; phylum Actinomycetota; class Actinomycetes; order Nanopelagicales; family Nanopelagicaceae; genus Planktophila. Next base: position 5,790 of record CAMDCL010000045.1, read on the forward strand.
TTAATAGCTGTAGCTGGCTCAATTTATGACAACTTTGATCTCAAGAAGGAACGGAGCAGGATGTGGCCAGAGTAGTTCTTGACTCATCAGTTCTTATTGCCCTGCTTTCTCCCAAGGATCAGCACCATGAATCAGTCCGTAGATCTCTAACTGCAAAACATGAGTACTTCATCTCCGCATTGACACTTACCGAGGCTCTAATCGCTCCACATCGCGTCAGCGCTGCGATTGGCCAGCAAATGCTGACCGCTATCAAAAAATCAGTTCATGAAGTCATAGACATAGACTCAGGAATCGCTGTCCTAGCTGCGCAAATCCGAGCAAACTCCAACATCTCCCTGCCTGATGCATTGATTAGCGCAACAGCGACTGTCAGTAAATCTCAACTATGGACATGCGACAAAGCTTTAGGAAAGGCGCATAAGGGCACGGTCAAAGCGCTCTTTTAACGGAAGAGTCGGTCGTGGGTTCGATTCCCGTCGCAAAGTAACTATAGTTACCCCAACAACTAACAAGGAGAACAACTATGGGCGCATGCCAATGTGGGTACACAACAGATCCAGAGAAGAACTGCAACGGCACTCACAATGTTGTTAAGGCTGTTAAGGCCGATCTGATCGCAAAGCTCGAGGCTGAAGGCTTTGCCGACGCCGCCGAGCACCTCAAGCAGAAGTAAGTCCGCCCTCTGCAAAAGCCCCATTTGGTGTGGGACAACCAAAAGTAACCTTTTGCTACCTCCTCTGCTATGCTGGCTCCATTCCTAAGGAGGCACCATGGCAACACCAGTGAAGCTCTCTGATGAGCTTGTAGAGCAGGCAAAACGCATCGCAACAGCAGAGCATCGCTCTGTCCCAAAGCAGATCGAGTACTACTTCCGCTTGGCTCAGATCGCGGAAGAAAATCCAGATCTTCCCTTTTCATTGATCAGGGATCTTTTGCTCGCCGACACTGAAGAGGCACAATCGGAGTACAAATTCGGTTGATGCGCATCCAAGCTTGATCTATTGCTTTTTCCCCTCACCAAGAGAAGTATCTAGACACTTCATGGTTAGGAGAAAGAATGAAAATCCAAACCCTCATTGCAGACAAGCGCGTACATACAATCTCAGCGCATGACACGGTAAAACGCTTAGTTGAATCTCTCAACACCTTTCACATCGGCGCAATGGTCGTGTCATTTGATGGCAAGTCGATCGATGGAATTGTCTCTGAACGCGACATTGTCCGAGCAATGCCAGGCAAACTCGACATGATCGAAGATCTCCACGTACGCGACATCATGACAGTTGGAGTGCACACCTGCACCTCCGATGCAACAGTCTCTGAAGTCATGGAGATGATGACCAAGCAGCGCATCCGCCACGTCCCAGTTGTAGATGCCGATGGCAATCTGCTCTCCATCGTCTCCATCGGAGATGTGGTCAAACACCATCTCAATGAGATCTCTATTGAAAATCAAGCGCTGAAACAATATGTAATTGGCAGCAATTAATCTTTAGGAGCACATTCAAAGATGGCTAGATCAACGATGCGCTCTGCCGCACTTGCTGTAACCATCACCCTTCTACTCTCAGCTTGTTCATCCTCGGATCCCGTTGCACAACAACCACAACAACCTAACTCTGCTCAACCAACTTGCAGTAACGCAGAGGACGACCAGGGCAGCGCCTGGATCAAGGGCCAACTTGATGCCTTTACCAATGAAGATCCTGAAACCGCCTACAGCTTTGCCTCTGAATCCTTCAAAGCCGGTAGCAGCTTGCAACAATTTATTGCAATCATCGTGACCAACTATG
>CAMDCL010000046.1 GCA_945890205.1 Bifidobacterium breve
TGGTTATCGCTTGGTTGCTTAAATTTGTTTCAACCAGAAGTTTTATGCCCTTCATCATCTACAGAATCGCATTAGGCACTGTGATTCTAATCCTCTTGGCAACGGGTGTTATTTCAGCGTAACCACCTCTATTATGGCCACGTGTTTGCACTTCATAAATTTCCGCTGACCAAACCTTTAGCGGACAAGTTTCGCGAAAATGTCTCTGGTTCACGTGATGGTCGCCCTGATTGGGTTAAAGCAATCGGTGAAGGTAGCGGAGAAGGATTATTTGGTCCAGATAGTGCCGTGTGGCAAGTACATGGAACAATCGCAACATTAGTAGGTGGAGTTCGAGCATTACTTTTGCAGGCTGCGCATCCGGCACCGCTTTCGGGAGTTGCAGAGCACTCACGATATGAAACCGATCCCCTAGGACGACTGGCGGGGACGACACGTTGGTTGACTGTCACAACCTTCGCAGCGGAAGAGGTAATTGCTCGCGAAGCAGCACGGGTTAATGCGATGCATGATCATGTGAAAGGTAATTTCACTGACAAGCAAGGTCATGCACAAAGTTACAAAGCGAAAGATCCACGATTCTTACTGTGGGTGCATTGCGCTTTCACAGATTCATTCTTAAAGGCGCATCTGGCGCTTGGATATCCAATAGATCGGGGTGCGGATGCATATGTCGCGGAGTGGAGCAAGAGCGCGATTCCACTCGGGTTATCCAACGCACCAATGTCTGTTGCTGAACTAGAGGCAACTCTGGATGATTTCAGAGCCAATGATTTGGCACATTTTACTCGCACCGATGAGGTTGTTCGATTTATCTTGAATCCACCATTTGGGGGAGCAGGTAAATTCTTTTACAAGGTGATTTCAAATGCAGCCATAGCAACATTGGATCAACGTGAATTAGATCTACTAGGTTTAACGCCTCGTTCTAAGATATGGCTACGAATTTCTCGTGTCAGCCTTGATGTATTCCTTGCAATTTTGGGACCGGAGCCACCAGCAATGCAAGTAGCTCGTGAACGAATTGCACGTGGCACAATAAGTTCATGATTTGTCCAGTACTCGTTGATATCTTACGTGCGGATGATTGGCAACGACTGCGATCTATTCGACTTCGAGCTTTGACAGAAAGTGGCAATGCCTTCGGTGGAACTTATGAAGTTGAAAGCGCGGAGGATGAAACCACGTGGCGAAGAAAGTTTGAGAAGTTAGAGTTTCTTATTGCTTCAGTAGATGGTGTTGATGCAGCAATGTTGTCTGTTGAGCCCCTTAATGGAGATTTCGGTGCAACTTGCTGGATAGGGAGCTGCTGGAGCGATCCAGGGTTTCGCGGAAAAGGTTTAATGCGTGTGATGTTTACCTATATTGATCAACAGGACAAAAATTGGAAGGTTCAAGGATTAGGGGTATTCACCAGTAATTTCAGCGCTATTGCCGCCTATGAAAAACTTGGGTTTGTAAAGATGGGTGCTGATACAGAAAGCACGCGCAAACCCGGGACCTTTTATCAGCGAATGATTCGAAAGAGTCCTGTTTAAGCGTTCTCTAACTTATAGCCCAGGCCTCGTATTGTTTGAATCAAAACTGGGTTTGCAGGATCTACCTCAATCTTTGAGCGTAGGCGTTTGATGTGAACATCAAGAGTTTTTGTATCACCGTAGTAATCCCCGCCCCATACACGATCAATCAACTGTGAACGAGTTAGCACTCGACCTGAATTTCGCATTAGAAATTCAAGCAGTTCAAACTCTTTCAGCGGAAGCGCTACCGGATTGCCATTGACAAAAACCTGGTGTTTTCCTGTATTCAAGCGGATCGGACCGACCTCCATTAGGTCTTGATCACCATTTTCGGCGTCATCAGGAATGCCGCGACGCAATACCGCCTTGATACGTGCAATTAATTCACGGGATGAATACGGCTTTGTTACATAATCATCCGCACCGAGCTCAAGGCCTACGACCTTGTCAATCTCAGCATCCTTTGCAGTTAACATAATAATTGGAACTTGTGATTGGGTTCTAATGCTTCGACAAACTTCAACACCTGAAACTTCAGGGATCATAAGATCCAGCAAAATCAAATCAGCGCCATTGGCGTTAAACATTTCTATCGCTTGACGCCCATTTTCAGCTATTGAGGTCTCAAACCCTTCTTTGGTGAGTAAAAATGCCAAGGCCTCTGAAAATGAAACCTCATCTTCAACAATTAAGATTCTCGTCATTGCGATTCCTCCATTGTTCCCGTGTACAAAGGCAGCATCAATGTAAAGGTACTTCCGACATTTTCCGCGCTCCATACCTTGACATCTCCACCATGCTTGGCGGCGACATGTTTAACTATTGAAAGTCCGAGCCCGGTACCACCAGTTTGGCGGGAGCGAGCTGGATCTACTCTATAAAATCGTTCAAAGATTCGAAGCAAATCAGACTCGGGAATTCCAATTCCTTGATCAGTTACCGCAATCTCGACAATTCCATCTTTGATCCGGCTAGTAACTGCAACCTTTGTATTTTCAGGCGAGTAATTGATCGCATTATCAATAAGATTTTGCATAGCCATAGTCAATTGATCTCGGTCACCCAACAAATTTGCTTGAGCATCCTCTGTAAAGGAAACGGTTATTCCGCGACTTTCAGCGTTGATCTGCGACTGGTCGATCGCTTCTCTGACCAAGTATGAAACGGAAATTTCAGTTGGCTCTTGCAAAGGATCTGAATCTTGTAGGCGGGAGAGATTAATAATCTCCTGAACTAAATCGGTTAAACGTTTAGCCTCAGATTGCATTCGAGTTGCAAATTTTGTGACCGCATCGGGATCATCTTTAGCGCCGAGAACCGCTTCACTTAATAGTGAGAGTGCACCGATTGGAGTCTTTAACTCGTGAGAAATATTTGCAACAAAATCTCTACGGACATCATGAATTCTTTGAGCTTCACTCTCATCTGAAATCAAAACAAGAACATATTGATTTTCAGTTAGTGGTAAAACGGTGACAGTGAGCTCGTGCTTTCCCTCACCAATAGGGCCTCTCGGAAGGTCGATTCGACCGGTCTGCTTTGTATTTGACCGTCTCACGACTCGCACCGTTGCCAAAAGTTCTGGATTTTCAAGCCGCCCATCCTTGAGTAATCCCAATTTGTCTACGCCTGCGGTTTTAAAAAAGGCAACATCACCTGGGGCGAGAATTAATGAGTCCCCATCAAGGTTTTCGAGGGTATGAAGGAGCAAATCTGGCACTCCGGCAGGTGCAGGTGATTGATCAGCCTGACGCTTAAACCTCATAATTAAACTCTATCGGTACAAAACACGAGTTAACCTTCCGTTCACCAATTGGCTTGCTTATGTTCAGTATCTTCCTCTAAGTTTTGCGCATGGCTCTTATTCGCTCGGCATATCAGGATGAACTCGATGGTGTTTCACAGTCCCTCGTAGACCTGACAAACATGGTTACCGCCTCAGTTGTGAAAGCCTCCAAGGCGGTTCAATCTGCAGACCTTGCTTTGGCCGAAGAAGTCATCGCCACTGATGTAAAGATTGACGATGTCCAACATGAGTTAGACGCACGAATTATTGACATCATCGCCCGCCAACAACCGGTAGCTTCAGATTTGCGTGCACTTGTAACTGCGATGCGCATGAGCGCCGACCTTGAGCGTATGGGCGATTTAGCCCACCACATCGCCAAGGTTGCCCGTCTGCGCCACCCTGATCGCGCTATTCCAGAAGCCCTGCTCCTGCCCTTTACCGAGATGGGTCATGTCGCTGAAAAGCTATCGATCATGGTTGCAACGGTGATCGCTACACGGGACACAACTTTGGCGATGCAGGTGGAGAAAGATGATGATGAGATGGATGATCTCCACAAAAAGGTGATCTCAACAATCATTAATGAGGGCAGTGGTTTGAGCATTGAATCGGCGATTGATCTGACCCTGTTGGGCCGATACTACGAACGCTACGCAGACCATGCGGTCTCGGTTGCTCGTCGCGTTTACTTCTTGGTTACCGGAACCTTCGCTTAACCTCTTTAAGATCGCCTGCAGATCTCACCCCTAATAGGGTGATAAATCCTTGATTCTCACGGTGGTAAGCCTCACCCTTATGTAATGAGCCCAAAGGATCCAATCACCCCATCCATTGATCGCTCACGCATAGTCGCCCCAGCTATCCCAGCTAACTTCATCTCAAGAAAGCATCTCTTTCACCTCTTTGAATCCGGTCTTCCGGGGGTGACGGTAATTGCAGCACCTGCAGGCTATGGCAAGAGCTCCTTGGTGTCCCAGTGGGCTGAAGATTCTCCGCTACCAACTGTGTGGCTCAATACCGATCCAGGTGATTCGATACAGAGTTTCTTCGCCCATGTCTTGGCGGCTATTCGAGCTCAGTTTCCCGATTTCGGTTCTGAATTTGAGAATGAACCAAGTTCAAATCCGTTACTCAATATTAAAAAGCTAACTACCGCAGCAGGTGAGATAAAAGAGGCGTTTAACTTTGTAATTAATAATGGGTCAATCGACAGTCCAGAAGTCTCAACAATTGCCCAGTCCATGATTGATTTTCTTCCAAACAATGTTCATCTAATCATTGTGCGCAGAATGACTCCCACAACATCACTGGCACGATATGCAAGTCTGGGAAATCTCAGTTTAATTACCAGCCAAGACCTTAAGTTTTCAGAGGAAGAAATTTCGCGGATCGCCGAATTAAATGGAGTAAATGAGGTTGATCCAAACACCACGCGATTAATTGAACGATGCGAGGGCTGGCCAGCAGCGGTTCAGATGATGACCCGTTCAATATCAAGAGGTCAGCAGTACTCACAATTTGAAATGAGTGGAAGCTTAAACCCGCTGGCAATTCTTGCTTCAGAAACCTTTAACTCGTTATCTCCGGAAAATAAGTCAAAGATCTCACGATTGCTCATGGTCAAAGAGTTTGATTTGACTGTGGCAGCGATTGTTTTAGGTGAAGATTTTTCAGAAAGTTATATCAATAAGTTGGCTACCGATGGCATGTTTGTCTCGGTCTCCTCGGGCACAAGTCGAGTATTTAAGTTTAACGAGATTGTTTATGATGGCCTTGCAGAGGCAAGTTTTGTGGATCCTGCAAGCTTCATAGTAATTCAAGAAAAGTTAGCAAATCACTATCTACAAATGAGCAATTCAAGCAAGGCGTTAGAGCACATCTACAAATCAGGTAATAGAGAAATGTTAAGTAAAACATTAGAAACCAGTATGCGTGAAATGGCTGTAATCGGTCGCGGAGATCAGTTAATTAAGTGGGCTGATCTCTCACCTGATACTTCAGTGCGTGGAGAAGTACTGAAGAAGACCATCAAAGTCGTTGGGCACCTAGTGAATCTAGATTTTTCAAAGGCTGAAGCAATGGCCACAGAACTCGAGTTAATCTCTGCCCAGAGCAAGGAGCTCGACTTTGTTACACAACTTACAGCTATGGTTTTTGCTCACATTTACTTTGCCCGAGGCGAGTTCACGCGATCACTAGAGATGATCGAGAAAGTTTTGAACCATAAATCTCCATCCTCATCACTTGAAAACACAGATCAAATTGCGCTGCTTCGATTGAAAGCCTCAATCGACTTTTTATATGACCGATCTGAAGAGGTAAGTGCGGCGCTCAAGAGTGCACGAGCCCTAATGATGGATGGAAATTTAATTAACGCTCCTTATCACCTCACCTGTATCACTTCTATGGCTCTTTGGAGTGAGGGTAGATTTTTTGAGGCTGCAGAGCAGGCAGATATTGCAATCACCCAGGCACAACTAATGGGGTATGCATCTATTAGTGCACCTCTGGATGCATATATGGTCCTTGCTCGATGTCAGTTGGAACAATCGCACATTGAAGAGGCTACAGAAACCCTGACACTGTTGATGGAAAAGTCGGCCGATTCACATATGTGGCCCTGGTTTTTTATGGCTGAAGGAACGCGAGCTCGCATCAACATCACCAAAGGTCAGATTCCGCAGATGATGGAAATAATTAAGCAGCAAAGAGAGCGCGTGGCATCTTTTAAGTCCACTAATGAACTCAGCTGGATGATAGATATGACTGAGGTTTTCTTACGTTTTACTCTCGAGGATTGGGATAGGGCAGAGGAGCTATTGCGAAGAATGCCCAAGACGGAAATGGTGCGCCAAATCGAGATCAATGCCAAGTTTCAAGTTGAGCCCAAAAAGGTTCCAGCACTTGTTGAAGCCTTCCCAGAGAACACACCAAGGGAGAAAGTTAATAAGTATCTGTATCAAGCCACTATCAATATTGATCATGAGAACTTAGCCCTTGCCCATCTCAACAAGGCTCTGGAGATCGGTGCCGAAGTTGGTTATCACGAGTATTTCGTAAGGCAACATCGTTTGTATCCAATAATGGTGAAAGCAGCAGCCGCTCAACCCACCGTCTTTAGAGAAAGCGTGGTTCATGAAATGACAGAGCGTATCCAAGCTATGAATAGCGATACCGGTGCCCTAGAAGAGAAGCTGACTTCACGTGAACTTGAAATTCTCAAGCACCTTACGACCGGTATTCCACTCAGTGCTATTGCAAAACAATTACATATTTCACAAAACACAATGAAGACTCACTTACGAAATGTCTACCGTAAGTTGGGAGTTGATGGTCGTCATACCGCTGTAGAAAAGGCAAAAAGGCTCTTAATTATCTAATTTGTTTTGCTAAGGTTGCCGCTATGGGTCCAGCATTTAATCGTTTATGGGCCAGTAGTTTAGTTTCAAACCTTGCCGATGGTGTTCTTATGGCAGCGGCCCCCCTCATTGCGATATCCCTAACAGATAGCACCGTATTAATCTCGATTACTGGTGCCATGGTGATGCTGCCATGGCTGCTATTTGCGATCCCTATTGGTGCGATGGTTGATCGGGTCGATCGCCGATACATCTTGGCTTCCTCCAACGCTATTCGCAGCGCAGTTGTCGGTGCCTCAGCTCTAGCTATCGCAACAGATCGGCTCACTATCTATTGGTTGATTGCAGCCGCCTTTGTTATTGGTGTGTGTGAAGTAGCCAACGATACGACCGCTCAGTCATTGATTCCCCAGATCTTGGATCAGAAGCATTATGAAAAGGGAAACTCAAGGCTGCAGATTTCAGAAACCGTTATTCAAGGCTTTGTCGGCGCCCCATTAAGTGGCTTTCTCTTTGCCTTAGCTATCTATCTACCATTTTTTATTAACAGTATTGGGTATGCAGTTGCAGCGATCTTGGCTCTTTCAATCCCAATCCAATATCTACAAGAGGTTCG
>CAMDCL010000047.1 GCA_945890205.1 Bifidobacterium breve
GTCCGACGATTCCGATAGAGAGGCTCACTGGGGTAAGCCTACGCGGGATTGTCGGTGCTCCCTGCCACGATAGGCCCATGCCCGCATATGTAGTGACCTTATTAATAGGACTTTTCGCAGGATCTGCGATCGGATACCTGTTGTCAGCCGTTAAATCAAAGGATTCCTCGGGAAATCAAGCCCTGCTCGATGATTACAAGGCTCAACTTGCAGCAGAGCGAGCAAAGACTGAAAGTGCGATCACATTAAATGCTGAACTGTTGGCGGTTAAGCAATCAGTTGCACAGTTAAGTACCCAATCCAGTGAGGCCAACCGCATCCGTACCGAGGCTGAGGCAAAGCTCAATACAACTATTCTGGAAATGCGCCGTGCATCTGAATCCATCTTTGATGAAACTAAGAAGATCGCCGGTGCTTTATCTAACTCGCAGACTCGCGGCAAGTTTGGCGAGGCACAGTTAGAGCTACTGCTACAAGGTGCTGGTCTTCGTGAAGGCCACGAGTACACCGCACAACGATCGACCACAGACTCTGATTCATCTGGGATTCCAGATATCACCGTTTCCATGCCTGGTGGATCGCTTTTATTTATCGACTCCAAGTTTCCCTTTGAACGTTTCCTGGAAGCCTTTGGTACCGAGGATCAATCACAACGTGATGAGTATCTGCAGCTGCACACCAAGGATTTGATGAAGCATGTTGAGTCACTGGCAAAGCGTGGGTATCACAAATCGCAGGGTTCACCTGATTTTGTTGTGCTCTTTGTTCCCTTTGAAACCTTGTTATCTGAGGCTTTGCGCTTGGATCCGATGTTCCTGGAAAAGGCCTTTAAACTCGGTGTCACCGTTGCGACCCCAACATCGATGATGGCGCTACTGCGCACTATTGGTTACATCTTTACCCGCAATAAGTTGGCAGAGAACGCTGATGAGATTCAAAAGGTTGCAAATACATTTTTGAAGAACATCACCTTGTTGCACACCAAGATTGTGGCGGTTGGTAAGGCGATCTCATCTACCTCTAAGGCGTATGAGGATCTAGTACCAACAGCGGAAAAGACGGTTTTGGCCCCCGCCAGAAGAATTCATAACTTAGGTGTCACAGGGGATAAAGATAAGTTGGCGATTGAGTATCCTGAAGCCCCTGGTGCGGTTCGGGATCTGAAAAGCGCAGAGCTAGAAGCTGGCGATGATTACATTGATGCAGAAGAGGTAGATGAGCGATGAGCACAGTTCAAAAGTTGCAGATCCAGGGTCCTGGACTAAAGAAGCAGGGCATCGTTGTTTTGCAACTCCTCTTTATCGGCTTCTTTGTCTTAGTTGAAATGACGATCCGTACCGGAGTTGGAATCCTGACCGGTATCGCTATTTGTGCAGCAACCTTTGCCTCTATTCGCTTCGGCCGCCCCGGAACAACCTACGTTTCAGTGGTAACTCCCCCGCTGGCCTTTGCTGGCTCTGCGCTACTGCTCACAATGCTGCTCGATGGTTTTAGACCATCACGCGTTGGTATTGATTTCATCGCAGCTCTTGCATCAGAGGCGCCATTTTTAATTATTTCAGCGTTGTATGGCTGGTTTGTGTACTTGAATGAGAAGGCAAAGGCAAAGCCTTCTAAGAAAAGAGCTACGCAGCAAGCAGATTAAGCCTGGCCCGCCGCCTTCATATCTTTACGAAGCTCAGGTGGCAAAGCAAAAAGCAGTGACTCTTCAGCAGCGGTGATCTCTTGAACATCACGGAAACCATGCTCTGCAAGGGTTGCTAAAACATCCTTCACTAAGATCTCGGGAACAGATGCACCACTTGTCACACCAATAGTTTCAACATTTGTAAACCAGTGATCTTGAATCTCTTCGGCGTAATCAATCAGATGTGATGCCTTGGCGCCGTACTCAAGGGCAACCTCTGCAAGACGAACAGAGTTTGATGAATTTTGTGAGCCAACAACAATTACTAAATCCGCTTGTGGTGCAATGACCTTGATCGCTTCTTGACGATTTTGTGTTGCATAACAAATGTCATCACTAGGTGGTGCTTGGATATCTGGGAATCGTTCTTTCAAGATCGCAACGGTTTCCATAGTTTCATCAACAGATAAAGTTGTTTGAGAAAGCCAGATCAGATTCTTTCCTGGAGTTGGCACGATGGTGCGAGCACCTTCTAGGCCATCGACGATGCGGACCTTATCTGGTGCTTCTCCCGCAGTTCCTTCAACCTCTTCATGGCCATGGTGACCAATTAATAAAATCTCTGCATCCTCTGTCGCAAAACGACGAACCTCGTGGTGAACCTTGGTTACCAATGGGCAGGTTGCATCGATTGTCTTAAGGTTTCGCGCAGCAGCTTCTTCATGCACCATCGGTGAAACTCCGTGGGCTGAGAAAACTACGGTCTGACCCTCTGGAACCTCATCTGTTTCATCAACAAAGATCGCACCCTTTGCCTCTAGCGAGGTAACGACGTGAACGTTGTGCACGATCTGCTTGCGAACATAGACCGGTGCGCCATAGAGAGCGAGTGCTTTTTCAACGGTGATTACAGCGCGATCTACCCCTGCGCAATATCCGCGAGGCGCTGCCAGTAGAACTCTCTTAGCCATGGGGGCAGTCTATTAGGCTCATCCCATGTTCGAAACTTCAAGTGAGGCGCCAGCGACGGTTCGTACCGTTTCAGAGGCGATCAAGGAGTATGTCGATCGCTTAGGCCCTATTTGGATTGAGGGCGAAATCAGCGAACTCAATGAACGCAGCGGAATGATGGCCTTTATGCGGCTGCGCGATCCCAGCGTTGATATGTCTATCTCAGTGATGTGTCATAAATCAGTTATCGCCGCTGTTAAACCTTTACCTGACAACGCACGCATCGTTATGTATGCAAAGCCTTCTTGGTACACAAAAAATGGATCGCTCTCTTTTTCTGCTCGCGAAATCCGCCAAGTCGGAGTCGGCGAACTTCTTGCACGTTTAGAGGCGTTGAAAAATCTATTGGCTGGCGAGGGGTTGTTTAACTCAGATCGCAAGGTTGCACTTCCTTTGCTGCCCAAGGTCATTGGTTTGATCTGTGGCCGTAATACCGATGCAGAAAAAGATGTTGTTGAAAATGCAAAGCGTCGCTGGCCCAGTGTTCAATTTGAAATTCGCGAGGTAACTGTTCAAGGCGCAGCTGCGGTCAGCGAAGTATCAGATGCGCTGCGCGAACTAGAGGCCAATAAAGATGTTGAGGTCATCATCATTACCCGTGGCGGCGGCTCATTCGAAGATCTGCTGCCATTTAGCGATGAGGGTCTGGTGCGATTGGCTGCATCCTGCACAACGCCAATTGTTTCTGCGATCGGCCATGAAAAGGATTCTCCGTTGTTGGATCTAGTTGCTGATTATCGAGCATCGACTCCGACGGATGCTGCAAAGAGAGTTGTTCCAGATATCAGCGAAGAGATCGCGATGATCGGTGCGATGCGAGATCGTGCCCGTCGCACACTGGTCAATCGTTTAGATCTAGAAGCTACGCGAATTACTAACTTTAGAAACCGCCCTGTTATGAAGGACCCGCATGTATTAATCACGACAAGGGCTGAAGTTATTGCTGGGCTGCGGGATAGATCTAACCGCTCCTTTGGGGCTTCAATAAAATTGGCGAAAGAGGAGCTCAAGCAGATCAAAGCTCGTGTGCGGGCTTTATCTCCGCAATCAACATTGGATCGCGGGTACTCAGTTGTTCAGTTAGCTGATGGCCAGATCGTGACAGATCCAAAGAGGTTGAAGGCGGGCGATGAATTACGACTACGTCTTGCAAAGGGCGAGACCAAAGCCACAGCCCTCGGCAATTAAAGTGTTCTAGCGTAACTAAGAGAGAGTAGATTTAACCCATGGCCGAAGCAAAGAAGATCTCCTATGAAGCAGCCCGTGATGAGCTCGCTGAAGTTGTTGAATCCCTTGAAGCTGGCAGTGCAACCTTGGAAGAGTCATTGAAGTTGTGGGAGCGCGGCGAAGAGTTAGCCAAGATCTGCCAGGAATGGCTGGATGGAGCTAAGAAAAAACTTGACGCGGTAAAGCCTGAATAAGAAGACCGATGCCAAACTTTTCCTACTCAGATCTTCTGCCCCTTGGCCAGGACACAACTAAGTACCGCCTTGTAAGTCGCGAGGGCGTATCGGTTGTACAGCTTGGCGATAAAGAGTTTTTGCAGGTTGAGCCATCAGCCCTTGAAAAGCTGACATCTGAGGCGATCCATGACATCAACCATTACCTTCGCGCAGAACATCTGCAGCAGTTAACAAATATTGTTAAAGATCCAGAGGCCTCACCCAATGATCGCTTTGTTGCGATCGATCTCTTGAAAAATGCCAACATCGCAGCCGGCGGAGTTCTGCCCATGTGCCAGGACACCGGAACCGCTTTAGTAATGGGCAAGAAGGGCCAGTTTGTTTTAACAACTGGCAAGGATGAAGTGGCTATTTCACAAGGTATTTACGATGCCTACACCACCTTAAATCTTCGATATTCGCAGATGGCCCCCGTAACAACCTGGGAGGAAAAGAACACCGGCAACAACCTGCCAGCCCAGATCGAGATCTATGCCGATAGCGATCACCAGGATGAGTACAACCTTTTGTATATCGCCAAGGGTGGTGGCAGCGCCAATAAATCATTTTTGTACCAAGAGACAAAGGCTGTGTTAAACCCAGCATCATTTATGAGTTGGTTGGATGAGAAGCTTCGTTCTATTGGAACAGCCGCCTGTCCTCCGTACCACCTTGCAATTGTGATCGGTGGAACAAGTGCCGAACACACGGTAAAGACGGCAAAGCTTGCCAGCACCAAGTACTTGGATTCACTGCCAACATCGGGAGATGCAGATACTGGCCACGGATTCCGCGATCTTGAGTTAGAGCAAAAGGTTCTTGAACTAACCCGCACCTTAGGAATCGGCGCTCAGTTTGGTGGCAAGTACTTCTGTCACGATGTTCGTGTTGTTCGCTTGCCTCGACATGGTGCATCGCTGCCGATTGCAATCGCGGTTTCCTGTTCTGCAGATCGTCAGGCAAAGGCCAAGATCACCAAGGATGGAATTTTCCTGGAAGAGTTAGAGCGGGATCCTGCACACTTCTTGCCTGAAACAACTGATGAGCATCTCAATGATGCTGTTGTGGCGATTGATTTAAATCAGCCAATGGAACAGGTTTTAGCTGAGCTTTCAAAGCACCCGGTAAAGAGCCGTCTTTCATTGACGGGAACCCTGGTTGTCGCCCGCGATCTAGCCCACGCCAAGATCAAGGAGGGGATGGATGCAGGCAAGCCAATGCCTGAATACATGAAGAGGTACGCTGTTTATTACGCAGGTCCTGCTAAAACCCCTGAGGGGTATGCATCTGGCTCCTTTGGACCAACAACTGCAGGTCGCATGGACTCCTATGTTGAGTACTTCCAAGCACAGGGTGGATCAATGGTGATGCTGGCAAAGGGCAACCGCTCAAAGGCTGTCACCGATGCATGTAAGACACATGGTGGTTTTTACCTGGGATCTATCGGAGGCCCGGCAGCTCGTCTCGCCTTGGATTGCATCACAAAGGTTGAGGTTTTAGATTTTGAGGAGCTTGGAATGGAAGCGGTCTGGAAGATCGATGTAGTTGATTTTCCTGCATTTATCGTTGTCGATGACAAGGGCAATGATTTCTTTGCGGAGTCTTCGAAATTGGTCACGATTGGTACAAAGCTAGAAGTTTGATGAAATGATTTTAGCGAGGGTTTAAAACTCTTAAAGAAGCAGGAAGTGGTTTAGTACCAGTTGCTGCGCTTGTGCTTTGCCCACGCCTTACATGGGGTCTCATAGCGAATGCTGATGTAGCGAAGTCCCCATCGAATCTGAGTTACAGGGTTGGTGCGCCAATCAGTTGAGATGATATTCATCTTGCTCGCTGGTAGCGCCTGAGGAATTCCATGTGCTCCAGAAACCTTATTGCGGGATTTGTAGTTCCAATTACTTTCCTGGGTCCATAACTCATTGAGGCAGTTGTACTGTCTCTCATTAAATCCATACTCATCAATCAGGATGCTCTTGGCAACCTTCTTTGCGCCAAATGGTGTTCGGGCTAACTCGACCTGGCGGCTAACAGCAGATACCAAAGCCATCTGAGTTGAGAAGATCACACCCGATGCTGTGGCAGAGAGATCATCCTCGCTAAATAAAGATGCAGCTGTCTCTGGCTCAACGATCGATGCGACCTGTGGAGCTTTAACCTCAACGGTAGAGGAGATAGAGAGTTCAAGGCCGCTGGCAGCTGGCAGCAGGGTGGCGACCAAAAGCATCGCTGATGAGGTGCCAAGGATCGCAAACGATCTGGCTCTCTTTGAAACTGAATTCATATCCGTGCTCCCTTCCTCATCTCATCACCCGCAGATACTCACCCACGGTTTCCTGCCATGGCCAATCAGCCTCACAAGAGGCTTCAATAACCAGGGGGAATGGCTTTATGGTGCGGTAGTAAGGGTTGATCGGCAAATCAAAGTGTGCGGGAGTCGGAAATTCTCAGGAAATCAGTGAGCTGTGGATAGGTAAAAGCGCAGGTCAGGTAGGGAGATGTCCGATATGTCCGAAATGTGACTGTGAGATTGATTTTGAGGTGTTTTGCTCCCCTACCGCCCGGTTAATTTCCGACCGGGCCCTCCAGCATCTCAGTGACCAGGGCTGCGATCGGCGAGCGCTCGCTTCTGGTCAAGGTGACATGGGCAAAGAGCGGGTGGCCCTTCAAGGTTTCAACCACCGCGACAACTCCATCATGGCGGCCGACCCGCAGGTTGTCTCGTTGGGCAACATCATGGGTCAGGACGACTCGAGATGCGGTTCCAATTCGCGACAGGACCGTCAGCAGGACCCCTCGTTCTAGGGATTGAGCTTCATCGACGATGACAAAGGAGTCGTGAAGTGAGCGACCACGGATATGGGTCAGGGGCAGAACCTCGATAAGGCCGCGGTCGATAATCTCATCAATCACCGGCTGACTAACTAGTGCGCCCAAGGTGTCAAAAACCGCCTGGGCCCAAGGCGACATCTTCTCGCCCTCCGAGCCGGGCAGGTATCCCAGCTCTTGGCCGCCAACTGGATAGAGCGGACGGAAGATGACCACCTTTTTGTGAAGACGCTTTTCCATCACCGCTTCTAATCCAGCGCATAGTGCAAGGGCGGATTTTCCAGTTCCGGCCCGGCCACCTAAGGAGACAATTCCAATACTTTCATCCA
>CAMDCL010000048.1 GCA_945890205.1 Bifidobacterium breve
GTTGCTGATGTTCTGCTTAAGCTGTGGGATGTTTTCCAAGGCGAAGATGCAACCCTTGTTGAAGTTAACCCATTGGTTAAGACAAAAGATGGCCAGGTCATCGCACTTGATGGAAAAGTCACACTTGATGAGAACGCAGATTTCCGTCAACCAGATCATGAGGCACTAGTTGATCAAGCTGCAGAAAATCCACTTGAAGCTGCAGCCAAGGAAAAGGGACTTAACTACGTAAAGCTTGAAGGCGAAGTAGGAATTATCGGAAATGGTGCTGGTCTTGTAATGAGCACCCTTGATGTTGTTGCTTACGCTGGAGAAAAGCATGGTGGTGTTCGCCCAGCTAACTTCCTTGATATTGGTGGTGGTGCATCTGCACAAATCATGGCTGATGGTCTTTCAATTATTCTTGGCGACAAGGATGTAAAGAGCGTATTTGTAAATGTATTTGGTGGAATCACCGCATGCGATGCTGTTGCAAGTGGAATTGTTCAAGCCCTTGAATTGCTTGGCCCTAAGGCAACTAAGCCAATCGTGGTTCGCCTCGATGGAAATAATGTTGTTGAAGGACGAGCAATTTTGGCTAAGGCTGCGCACCCACTGGTTGAACAGGCAGACACAATGGATGGAGCAGCAAATCGCGCTGCAGAATTGGCGGCGAAGTAATGTCTATTTTCATTAATAATGCAAGCAAAGTAATTGTTCAGGGAATGACTGGTTCTGAAGGAACCAAGCACACCCGTCGTATGTTGGCTTCGGGCACAAAGGTTGTCGGCGGAGTAACTCCAGGTAAGGGTGGACAGGTCGTTGATATCGACGGTCACCAGCTTCCTGTTTTCAACACAGTTGCAGAAGCAATGTCTGCAACAGGTGCGAATGTTTCAGTTGTATTCGTGCCACCTAAGTTTGCCAAGGCTGCAGTAATTGATGCAATTGATTCAGCGATGCCATTAGTTGTAGTTATCACTGAAGGTATTCCAGTACATGATTCTGCAAGTTTTTACACATATGCCCAGACAAAGGGAACAACACAGATCATCGGACCTAACTGCCCAGGTTTGATTAGCCCAGGAAAATCAAATGTTGGAATCATTCCGGCAGATATCACGGGCTCAGGTCCAATTGGTTTGGTGTCAAAGTCAGGAACCCTTACATATCAAATGATGTATGAACTTCGTGACATCGGATTTAGCACAGCAGTAGGAATTGGTGGAGATCCAGTTATTGGAACAACTCATATCGATTGTCTACGTGCTTTCCAAGATGATCCAGAGACAACTGCGATCGTAATGATCGGTGAAATTGGTGGCGATGCCGAAGAGCGTGCAGCTGCATTTATCGCAGAGTATGTAACTAAGCCAGTAGTTGGTTATGTTGCAGGCTTTACCGCACCAGAAGGAAAGACAATGGGTCACGCAGGTGCAATTGTTTCTGGTTCTTCAGGAACTGCCCAAGGTAAGAAAGATGCATTAGAAGCCGCCGGAGTTAAGGTTGGCCAAACACCTAGCGAAACCGCGCGTTTGTTACGCGCAATCATGGGTCGATAACAATGTTGACGCGAGTACTTGGAGCTGCATTGCCCCAAGTCTTGCGTAGCGTTGCTTGGCTTTTACTTCCAACTTCATTTATCGCACTTCTTGCTTGGGCTACCGCAGGTAGTGCAACAGGCAATACAGGAGATCCTCTCAGAGCTGCGCTATGGATTTGGATTGGTGCACACTCAATTCCTTTTGATTTATCACTCCCTCCATCAGGATTAGCAGGCCATCTTTCATATCTTCCTTTAGGTGCGTTGATCTTTCCGGTCTTAGCTATTCGCAGCGGCGTAGCCCGCACAATCGAACGTTTAGATAATGACAGTTCATTAGTAGGCCCAGCCCGTGCTGCTTTCGCAGTCGGCTACACATTGTTTGCTTTGGCAGCTTCCTTTTTCTCTAAGACCGACTCAATTCGTCCTGTCTGGTACTTCGCAATCATTTATGTTCTGCCATTTACATTGCTCTGTGCGGCAACGGTTGGAAGGCGAGTCGCATTAGGTCAAGGGTTTTTGTATGGCTCACGAATTATTGCTTTATTGCTAGGACTTTCTTCAATTGTTTTTGGAATCTTGCTGCTCGTAAATATCTCAATGGTTAAAAACCTAACAACGGTTTTGCAGCCAGGAATCTTTGGTGGATTCCTTTTACTTCTTCTTAATATTTTGTACATCCCTAACGCCATTGTTTCAACCTTGGCTTATTTTTCAGGAGTCGGCTTTGCAGTTGGCTCGGGAACCCTTGTTTCGCCAACCTCATTTAGATTGAACAAAATCCCGGCAATGCCATTGCTAGGAGCATTGCCAGAGAACAAATCTCTGATCTCACTCGTTGGTGTCCTGGTCATCGTTGCAGCAGGTGCACTTCTAGTGACCTGGACAATTTCTCTTGATCAAAGAGTGCTCGTACAAAGTTTGATTGTGGCGGTTCTGCTTGCAGCATTTGTTGGATATTCAGGTAGCGGGGCATTGATTACCGATGCCATGTCTGCAGTCGGTGTCTCTACCTGGAAGTTCACGCTGGCAATTGCTGCCCAACTTGGCCTTGGAGCAGCACTAGCAATCTATGTACCCAGACTGATAAACCGTAGATGAGAAAGCGAATTGTCATTCTGGCCTCAGGGCAGGGCTCATTGGCACAGGCGATTATTGAAGCGTCAGATTTAGAGATTCAAATTGTTGCAGTTGTTTCTGATCGTGCAGATGCCCAAGTTTTAGAACGAGCAAAGAAGGCATCCATAAACACCACTGTTGTTACATTGACCGCCGATCGTCAGCACTGGAACAAGCAACTCTTTGAAACAGTTGATCAATACTCGCCAGATTTAGTTGTAAGCGCTGGCTTTATGCGTATTTTATCTCCTGACTTTGTTAATCACTTTCCTACGATTAATAGTCATCCTGCTTTGCTACCAGATTTTCCAGGTGCCCACGCGGTTCGAGATGCTTTAGCAGCAGGCGTCTCGGTAACGGGTACGACGGTTCATTGGGTAGATGCAGGCGTTGATACAGGGCCAATCATTACTCAAATGGAAGTTCCGGTGTTGCCAGGGGATACAGAGGCAACTCTTCATGAGAGAATTAAGAAGGTAGAACGCGGTCTCATAGTTGCGACCATCGCTTTGATCATTCCAACACTGGAGACCAAGACACGATGAGAAAACTAATCCGTCGAGCACTTGTGAGCGTCTATGACAAGACTCGCCTCATAGAAGTCGGAACCGCACTGCATGCAGCAGGAGTTGAGATTCTTTCAACAGGATCTACCGCAAAGATTTTGGCAGATGCCCAGATTCCTGTCATAGAGGTAAGCCATTACACAGGTTTTCCTGAAATTATGGATGGACGAGTTAAGACTTTACATCCCCGAGTTCATGGTGGAATCTTGGCAGACCAGAACAATCCTGAACATTTAGCTGCAATTGCAGATCTTGAGATCGCTCCCTTTGATTTAGTGATTGTCAATCTGTACCCATTTGCCAAAACAATCGCATCAGGTGCGGGTTTTGCAGAGTGCATCGAGCAGATTGATATAGGAGGCCCATCGATGCTTCGCGGAGCTGCAAAAAATCATGGCTCTGTCACAGTTATTTCTGATCCATCTCAATACGACCAGCTGCTGACAGCGGTTTCTGCAGGCGGCTTTACAGAATCAGAACGACGCCAGTTAGCTCTCGAAGTATTTCGCACAACAGCTCAATACGACTTAGCTATTGCAAACTGGCTCGGCGAATCTGACAGCCATGAACTTCCTGATTGGTTTGGACACATTTGGAGCCGTAAGAGCTCACTTCGTTACGGAGAAAATCCTCATCAACAGGCTGCGATTTACTCGGGTGCAACCTCAGGAATCGTGAACGCTCAACAGCTCCATGGCAAAGAAATGTCCTTTAATAATTACACAGATGCTGATGCTGCCTGGAGAGCGGTTTTGGATCATCGCGATCCTGCCGTTGCAATAATGAAGCACGCAAACCCTTGCGGTATTGCGGTCTGCGAACTAGGTGTAGCTGTTGCTTATCAACATGCCCATGAGTGTGATCCGGTATCTGCTTTTGGGGGAGTTGTAGCTGCCAATAGAAGAGTTGATCTTGCGATGGCAGAGCCATTGTCAAAGATCTTTACCGAAGTTTTGATCGCTCCTGATTTTGATCAAGATGCATTAGAGCTCTTGATGAAAAAGCCTTCGCTTCGAATTTTAAAGTGTGATTTAACAACAATTAATCCCTTAGAACTTCGCCCGGTATCTGGTGGAATGTTGTTGCAAGCAACTGATGTGATTGATGCACAGGGTGATTTACCAGCACACTGGAATCAAGTCAGCGGTGATCCAGTTGATCAACAGACTATGAAAGATCTTGAGTTCGCATGGCGAAGTGTCCGTTCAGTAAAGAGCAACGCGATCTTGCTTGCAAAGATGACAGCATCTGTCGGAATCGGAATGGGCCAGGTCAACCGAGTTGATTCAGCACGTTTAGCTGTTACTCGTGCAGGAGATCGGGTCAAAGGAAGTGTCGCGGCAAGTGATGCCTTCTTCCCATTTGCCGATGGTCTTCAAATCCTTATCGATGCAGGTGTTACAGCCGTAGTGCAGCCAGGCGGCAGCGTGCGTGATGAAGAGGTAATTGCTGTGGCAAAGGCGGCTGGAATCGCGATGTTTTTCACAAATACTCGACATTTCTCTCACGCATAACTGAGTCGATAGGCTTACATCATGAGTGCGCAGACATTAGATGGCAAGGCGGTTGCCGCAGCGATTAAAGCTGAATTAACTGTGCGAGTCACTGCGCTCAAAGCTAAAGGAATTACTCCAGGTCTTGGAACCGTTTTAGTCGGAGATGACCCAGGTTCACACTCGTATGTAGGCGGAAAGCACCGCGATTGCCAAGAGGTTGGTATCAATTCAATTCGAATCGATCTTCCAAATAATGCAACTGAAAAAGATGTCTTATCGGCGATTAAAGATTTGAATAGTTCCAAAGAGTGCACCGGTTATATTGTTCAACTCCCATTACCTAAGGGAATCAACACACAAAAAGTTCTTGAAGCAATTGATCCCAGCAAAGATGCAGATGGATTACATCCACTTAATTTGGGGCGATTAGTTGCCGGTTACGATGCACCGCTTCCATGTACACCACGTGGAATTGTTGCGCTTCTAGAACATTACAAGATCTCAACACAAGGTGCAGAGGTAACAGTTATCGGCCGCGGTTTAACAGTGGGTCGGCCATTGGGGTTGCTTCTTACGCGCAAACAAGAAAATGCAACAGTAACTTTGACTCACACAGGCACAAAGGATTTAATAGTTCACACCAGAAATGCAGATATTGTTGTTGCAGCTATTGGGCAAGCGCACTTCTTAAAGGCGGAGATGATTAAGCAAGGTGCTGTTGTAATTGATGTCGGAATTTCGCGCACACCTGATGGACTTCAAGGTGATGTCTGTCCTGGTGTATTTGAAAAGGCTTCATATGTTGCACCAATGCCTGGGGGCGTAGGACCTATGACTCGTGCAATGTTGCTAACAAATGTGGTTGATGCATGCAGCTAAATAATCGGCTATTAACACTTATCAGTTATGGCTTAGTCCTTACCGGAGTGGTCTTAGGGGTTCTTGGAATAGTGCGAGGCGGATCACTTTTTATTGCCGCGGGAACCGCTGGCATAGCTCTGAAATCACGAGATTTTCGCCGCATTGAGTTTTATCTTCCGCTTGCCATAGCAATTGCACTTTTTGCGCTGGCAATTGCCCTTCCTCGTGGGCGGTAGAGTTGCCTCATTCGCAAATAGCCATGAATGGAGTCACGATGGGTGGCAAAGTCACTGTAGTCGGTGCAGGTTTTTACGGTTCAACAACAGCTCTTCGTTTAGCTGAATATGATGTTTTCGATACCGTGGTTTTAACTGACATCCTTGAAGGAAAGTCAGAAGGTTTGGCGCTAGACATGAATCAGTCTCGTTCAATCGAAGGATTTGAGACAAAACTTATTGGAGCAACAACAACTCCTGAAGGTGCCGGATATGAGGCAACAGCTAACTCGGATGTAGTTGTGATTACCGCAGGACTACCTCGTAAGCCTGGTATGAGCCGTATGGATTTAATCGGTGTTAACGCTGGCATTGTTCGTGGTGTTGCTGAAAATATTGCAAAGCATTCTCCAAACGCTGTCATCATCGTGGTTTCAAATCCACTTGATGAAATGACTGCACTGGCACAGATTGCTACTAACTTTCCAAAGAATCGCGTAATGGGTCAGGCAGGAATGTTGGACACTGCGCGATTTACTAACTTTGTTGCTGAAAAACTCGGAGTAAAGGTTGCATCAGTTAAGACACTGACACTTGGCTCACACGGAGACACAATGGTTCCAGTTCCAAGTCGTTGCACAGTTGATGGCAAGCCTCTGAGCGATCTTTTGTCACAAGAAGAGATTGCTGATCTAGTCGATCGCACACGTAACGGTGGAGCAGAAGTAGTTGCTCTTCTAAAAACAGGATCGGCTTACTACGCACCATCTGCAGCTGCAGCACGCATGGCAAAGGCAGTTATCGAAGATTCAGGTGCAGTAATGCCAGTATGCGCTTGGGTTGATGGCGAGTACGGAATTTCTGGTGTGTATCTTGGCGTAGAAGCCGAAATCGGTCGCACTGGTGTGAAGAAGGTTGTAGAAGGCACATTGACTGACACTGAAGTTGTAGCCCTTAAGGAAGCAGCTGAAGCGGTTCGTGCAAAACAAGCAGATGTTCAGACACTCTAAGTAAGGAGAGACAATGAGCAAGATCAAAGTAGCGGGCACAGTCGTCGAACTAGATGGCGATGAGATGACACGCATCATGTGGCAGTTCATCAAGGATTCATTGATTCTGCCTTACTTAGATGTGAACCTCGAGTACTACGACTTGGGCATGGAGCACCGCGATGCAACAGATGATCAGGTAACTATTGATTCAGCTCGCGCAATCCAAAAGCATGGTGTCGGTATCAAGTGCGCAACCATTACTCCGGACGAGGCACGTGTAGAAGAGTTCGGCCTTAAGAAGATGTGGAAATCTCCTAACGGAACTATCCGCAACATCCTTGGTGGAGTTATCTTCCGCGAACCAATCATCATCAGCAATGTTCCACGTTTGGTACCTCACTGGACTAAGCCAATCGT
>CAMDCL010000049.1 GCA_945890205.1 Bifidobacterium breve
CGCTCGCACGATAATCCCTGATAGCTCAACGGCAGAGCAGTCGACTGTTAATCGACAGGTTCTTGGTTCGAATCCAAGTCAGGGAGCGTATGAAGATCACACGGAGAGCAGCGCTGCGAATGACCCTTGCCGGCATCGCAGCCTCACTCATGGGAACAACAGCCCAAGCCTCTCCTAATCGCATTGTTCGCCTCAACAAGATCAAGGTCGGAGCAACCTTTCCATTTCAATTAGCAAATGGAGCGCCAGCACTCCTGTTTCGCACAAAGACCGGTTTCTTTGCCTACCAAACAATCTGCACCCATCAAGGCGGCTTAACAAAGTACTTCAGTGCAAAAAAGCTGTTGATCTGCCCAATCCATAACGCATCCTTTAATCCATTTAAAAAGGGCGCGGTTGTTACAGGCCCTGCAACAAATCCACTGCCAACGGTAAAGGTCGCGGTTAAGAGCGGTTGGGTCGTACTGATTTAAAAGTTGCACCAATTAGTAAGGCCTTTCTAAACTTTCTCTCAGGTTAAAGTGCAACTTTGTCTTTAATTATGAAAGAGGTTCACATGAAGAGAACATCGACAAAGGTCATCGCAGGATTCCTATTAGGAGCAACATTGGCTGGCGGGGTCGCAACCGCTGCTACATCCGAGCCGCTTGGCGTCAAGGTATGTGTTGATAAGAGGACGCAGGCGATCTTCTTAGCTGGATCAAATGGCTGTTCAACCTCACGCACCGCACTGACATTGGGTGCGCCAACAATTGATGTAAAGAGCATCGCATCCCTTGTGACTCCATCAGTTGTCTCTATCAAAGTTGTTGCAGCTGCAGGCAGTGGTAGTGGCAGTGGCTGGGTTTACAAGTCAGATAAAACAACTTCACTGATCGTAACTAACAACCATGTAATTGAAGCAGCCGCGGTCAGCGGCACCATCACCGTCGAACTTGTTAATGGGGATGTAGTTCCGGCTCAGATTGTTGGACGAGATATCGCCTATGACTTAGCTGTTATTAAGATCAACCGTGGCAATCTTCCAACTGTCACACTCGGCGACTCTTCAAAGATTAGTGTTGGTGAATCAGTTGTTGCGATTGGCTCACCATTGGGGCTAGCAAGCACAGTTACTAGTGGAATTATCTCGGCCTTAAATCGTCCGGTAACTACTGGAACATTTGGGTCAGAGTCCTTTGTAAACGCTATCCAAACCGATGCAGCTATTAACCCTGGTAACTCAGGAGGTGCGCTCTTAGACTCTCGAGGTCGAATCATCGGTGTTAACTCAGCTATCGCAACCCTTTCATCAGGGGGAGTCAGCGGCAGTATTGGTTTGGGCTTTTCAATTCCGATCAATGAGGCCAAGCGGGTTATCGATGAGTTGATTGCCACAGGTAAATCAACACGACCAGTTCTCGGGATCTTTTTTGACACCACCTATACAGGAACTGGGGCAAAGATCCTTCGCCTCAGCCCAAATGAGGGGGCGGAGAAGGCGGGAATTCCCGCAGGCTCTGTCATCACAGCTATTGATGGAGTAAAGATTGCCGATCAAGTGGGTGCAATTGTGAAGATTCGTTCATATGCACCTGGTGTCACCGTCACCGTGACAGTGGAGCTACCGACCGGTGGTTCAAAGAGTTTCAAGGTCACCTTGGGAAGTGCACCATCAAATTAACCGCACCAACTAATTAATGTAACGTGGCTGAAATAGTGTCAGGGTATTGTTCACACATGGCACTATTTCAGCTCAACGTAGCAATTCCAGATCGTCCAGGCTCGCTTGGATTATTAGCCTCCGCAATTGGCGCTGCAGGTGGGGATATTCGTGCGCTCGCAGTTGTGAAATCTGAGGATGGTCGCGGCTACGACGAGATTACCGTTGCGGTGCCAGGAAGTGATCCAACCGATCTACTCAATGTTTTAGGTGCGATTGGTGGAGTAGAAGTTATCTCAATCAATCCCTTGTAATTAGCGAGAGGAAATAATCTCTGCGCCCTGACTTGGCAGCGATGTAAAAAAGCGGGGAGCTTTAAAGCCCCGATTTGAAAAGGCTTTTTCAACCGCCTTAATTGTTTCAGTGGTCTTAGATGCTTGAATCAATGCGATCGCACTTCCACCAAAACCACCACCCACCATACGAGAACCCAAGGCACCAGCAGATAGCGCTGCATCAACTGCCGTATCTAACTCAGGACAAGAGACCGCATAATCATCACGCAATGATGCATGGGATTGATTGAGTAATTGACCAACCCTTACAAAATCTGAGCTGCTTAATGCATCCACACAATCAAGAACCCGCTTCATCTCGGTGACGGCATGGCGGGCACGTAAATACTCTGTATCGGTAAGTAATGAACGAGAGGCCTCAAGCTGCTCCATGCTTAACTCTCTTAAAGATGCAATTGCAAGTTTTGCGACTACAGATTCACATGATGCCCGACGCTCGGCGTACCCGCCATCGGTTAAAGCATGGTGAGCCTGTGTATCGATAATCAAAAGCTCTAATCCGCTAGCTGCAACATCAAAAGGAATGTTCTTTGTGCTTAAATCCCGACAATCTAAGAGCAGCGCTGATCCCTGTGTTGCCATTAATGAGATTGATTGATCCATGATTCCGCATGGGACTCCCACATACTGATTCTCAGCTTTTTGAGTAAGACGTGCTAACTCTTCGAGAGTAAAACCCATATTAAAGAGATGGTTCATCGCCGTGGCTACCGAGCATTCAAGTGCTGCAGATGAGGATAGGCCCGCACCAAGTGGAACATGGCCATCTATTAATAGATCAACCCCTGCGTTAACACCCATGGACCATAAAACACCAAGTGCGTATCGCTCCCATTCCCCTTTTAAACCAGGCTTTACCCTGCTGATATCTACTGTGACAACCTTGTTTCTACGCTGAACAGATGCGATTCGAACAATTGAATCATCTCGCTTTCTGGCTGCAACCAAGGTTCGATCTTTAATTGCAAAGGGAAGAACAAATCCATCACTGTAATCAATGTGCTCACCGATCAGATTTACTCGACCAGGAGCGGCGGCAACTAGATCTGGCTCTTCTCCAAAGATTTCTAAAAACTTTTTCTCAATTACGCTCATAGTTACGCCATTGAATGAAGGGTATCGGCAACCATCGTGTCCATATTGCGGGTTGGAGACCAACCAAGCATCCTCTTGGCCTTTGAAATATCTGCAATCAAAACCGCTGGATCTCCTGCGCGTCGAGGAGAGTCAACAAAGGCGATCGGATGCCCAATCGCATCACTTGCTGCCTTTACTACCTCGCGGACTGAATACCCGGATCCACTTCCTAAGTTATAGATTTCATGACCCGGTGCACCTAATGAGTGAAGAGCTTTTATGTGCGCATCAATGAGATCAACAACATGTACATAGTCACGAATACAGGTTCCATCCTCTGTTGGCCAATCACTTCCAAAAATCTTTACCGGGCTTTCTGGCGTACTGCGCAGAACATTGGGAATCAAGTGGGTCTCGGGGTTGTGGCGCTCTGCTAACCAACCCCGATCTGCCTTGAGTGCACCAGCAACATTGAAGTAGCGCAGAGATGCCGCTGAAATCTTGTGTCTAGATGCTTCATCGGTGATCATGTGATCAATCGCCAACTTAGTTGCACCATATGGGTTTGTTGGGTTGGTTTCTGAGCTTTCAAGGATAGGAACAACCTTTGGCTCTCCATAGGTTGCAGCAGATGATGAAAAAACAATCTTTGTAATAGATTGTTTGCGCATCTGGTCGAGCAAAATGCGGCTCCCATCCACATTGACCGAGTGATACAGATCAGGCTTTTCAACTGATTCACCCACTAAGGATTTGCCGGCGAAGTGCATGACCGCATCACAGCCGGTAAGCGCATCAGCAACCTCGGAAGGGTTGAGCAGAGAGCCCTGAATAAAACGCACACCTGCTGGCGCGGTATCAGCATGTCCTGTGCTGCAATCATCCAGGATTGAGATTTCAAAGCCCTGTTGCAACAAGATTTCAACAGCTGTTGAGCCGATATATCCAGTGCCACCAGTTACCAAAACACGCATTACAGAACCACTTCGCGAAGCTGAGCAGCTGATTGCTCTGGGCGCATATCCATAATAAATGCACCCATTGCCGACTCAGAGCCGGCCAAATACTTTAACTTGCCAGGTGCTCGTCGAACACTTGTGATCTGCCAATGTAAGCGAAGTAGATCTCGTCCTACACGAACCGGAGCTTGATGCCAGGCGGCGATGTAGGCCATCTCAATCCCAAATACACCATCTAATCGACGTGTTACTTCAAGTGCGATTTCTGGGAAGGCAGCGCGATCCAAATCGGTAAGTTCAGTTAAATCTGCAACAGGGTAAAGCGGGGTTACATGAATTTCAAATGGGTAGCGAGCTGCATATGGAACATATGCAATCCAGCGATCATTTCGAGCAACGATTCTTTCCTCATCCAAAAGCTCGCGTGCCACGATCTGATCAAAGAGCACCTTGCCGGTCTCCTTTTTGTATTGAGTTGCAGCGGCCAGCATCTTCTCTACACGGGGAGGAAGGTATGAGTATGCATAGATCTGACCATGGGGATGAGACAAGGTCACACCGATCTCTTCACCGCGATTTTCAAAGGGTGCGATGTGCTGGATGAAACTCTCCTTGGATAACTCTGCCGTTCTATCAATCCAGGCTTCTAACAAAACTCGAATACGTTGGGCGGTTAAATCTTTAAATGCGTTTCCGTGTTCGGCGGTAAAACAAATAACCTCACACTTTCCTGCAGCAGATCCTAAATCTGTATCTGGACCAACAATATCTGGCAAGGCCCAATCTCCAACAGGAGGACGCAAAGATGGTGAACGGTTATCAAAGACAACTACCTCAAAGTCAGACTCTGGTATCTCAGTTAAAAGCTCACCGGTTGTAGGACAGAGCGGACACAACTCTTTCGGTGGAAGAAAAATTCTTCCCTGGCGATGCGCCGCCATCGCTATCCACTCATTGACCAATGGATCTAAGCGAAGCTCACCAATTCCAGGTTGATCCTCTTGTGGGCGGGCATCGAGAGCCTTTCGCGCTTGGCCAGCTGTGTCGTAGTAACGAATAACTCGTCCATCAGCCATGAGGCGATCATTTCTGATGACGCCGGCGGTAAGTTTTTTACTCTCGCTCATAGTGTCGTTACTCTACCTATGTGAGCAAGCAATCGGCACTATTGAGCGCCCCTTCATCATCTTTGTTGCTGGAAGTTGTAGATGGAGCCCTCATCATTCAACATTGGGGAGCACCCCTGCATGGTGAGATTGCATCGGTTCAAACAGCAATCCGTCCATCAATTGCAAATAGCTCATGGGATTTTCCTCAATTCCCAGGGATTATGCGTGAAAGTTCCCGAGGATTTTTAGGTCGTCCAACCTTGTCTGGGCATCGACAAGGAAAGGCATGGTCAACAAAGTTTGAGGTCACAGATTTTCATCACAGTGCGAATCAGGCAACCATCACCTTGCGTGATTTACATGCCGAGTTAGAGGTTGTGCTGAATTTTGCACTAGATCAATTTGGAGTATTAACACAAAAAGCCGCGGTTAAAAATCTGGGAGCTTCCGATTACATTCTGAATGAGTTTATTCATTGGCTTCCACTCCCAAAAGAGGCGACACAAACCTTAGATTTTGCAGGTCGTTGGTCAAATGAGCGAAACCCGCAGAGAAAAGATATTGCAACAGGCACCTGGGTACGAGAATCTCGTGAAGGTCGAAGTGGTCACAACTTTTCAATCGCAGATATTGCATTAACATCTCAAACATCATTCCAAGCTGGTAATGCCTGGGCAACAAGCATCGCCTGGAGCGGAAACTCACATTACTTAGTTGAAAAACTCTTTGATGGTTCAATTTCAATTGGCGCTGGTGAGCTGTTACTTCCTGGTGAAGTAAGCCTTGCTGCGGGAGAAAGTTATGATGCTCCCGCTTTGCTATCTGTTTTCTCAGCTGAAGGTCTAGATGGCGTTAGCGCTGCTTATCACTCATATCTTCGTGCGCGACCAATGCATCCAAAGCGCCCGCGTCCACTAACCCTTAATATGTGGGAGGCGCTGTACTTTGATCACAATGAAGAAAAGATCAAAGCCCTGATTGATGTTGCTGCCGAAATTGGTATTGAGCGTGTAGTTCTAGATGATGGCTGGTTCCACTCACGCCGAGATGATCGTGCAGGTCTTGGTGACTGGGTCATCGATCCCGCAGTGTGGCCTAATGGTTTATCTCCCATCATTGAGTACATCAATGACAAGGGAATTGAGTTTGGTCTCTGGTTTGAAGGCGAGATGGTTAACCCAGACTCAGATCTCTACCGCGCACACCCAGAATGGATATTGCATGAAGGTGACCGTGTTCCACCTCTGTGGAGACATCAATTAGTTTTGGATTTAG
>CAMDCL010000050.1 GCA_945890205.1 Bifidobacterium breve
GTGGCGGGGGTGGTTTCTGAGCGTATGGGCTCAAATTCACGCTCATCTTTGGAGAGCGCCTACAAGGCGCGATAACCTACCTCCCTGACGCACAGCAATTAGTGAAGGAGGTCGCCCATGGGTCGCGGCCGCGCAAAAGCAAAGCAAACCAAAGTTGCACGTGATTTGAAGTACAACGCGCAAGATATGGATTTAGATCGTCTAGCTAAAGAGCTTCATGGCGAGATTGATACAACCTCACGCAAGGATGATGATGATCCATTTGCTGAGGGCAACTACATTCCACGTGCGTGAGACCAACACCGTACCTAGCTTCACTTCGTATTTACGAACCGCTATCTGCATTTGATGCTGCTGATCGCTTACGGTGGCAAAGTTTAGAGATCGATCCCTTTTCCTTTAACAAGGAGGAGGAGTTAGCGTTACATCGTGTTGTTAAACCTGAACCACCATCTGGTCGTCCTGATGGGGTGCACATCTTTGATCGCGATGGTGCTCGATATGTTGCACCATGGTCAACTGCGACTCGTTGTTGGGCAGCGCTAGATAACTTCAAGGACTCACTTCCGAGCACAGTTGTTCCATACTTTGTTTCACCTGCAATGGAAGAGGTAATCACCGCAGGTGTTGATTTGCTTGAAGATAAAGTTCCACATATTTTAAATGAAACCTGGATTATTCCTCCACGTTGGTTTATTTTGTTTTCTCCTCAAGAACGAACTCGTGGAAAAAATGCCGATGGTTTGTATTCGCGTGCGCTAACAAGTATTTCTCTTGCAAAGCAACGATGCGACAGCGCACATGATGCGGTGCTTGGTGCTTTTGGTGAAGGTCCAGTTGAACAAGAGTTAGAAAATCTGCTGGCATGGCTTGAAATGTTTCATCCCGAGTCATTAGTTGAACTCGATTACGGTGGTTTAGCTAATTACATGGATAGAGCTTTACGTGATTCTGGTGAGGAAGGACTCGAATCAGATTCCTCAATCGAAGATGTCACAGAATCAGTTGCAGGTCTTGCCGCTTCAGATGGAATGATGGCCGGCGTTGGATATCAACGTTTAATGTCCCGCTGGCGGTTAGTTCAGGCTTATGAGCAGGCCTCATAGGTATTGCCTCACGCTGAATAACTGGTAATACTTCATCCCAATACGGCCCAAAACGGACAGGCCACATTGAAGGAGTCACAATGAACCGCATCCCAGATGCTGAAGTTCTATTGACCCCGAAAGAGGTTGCACAACGTTTCCATGTAAATCCTAAGACGGTTACACGCTGGGCAAAGGCGGGAAAGTTAACTGCGATCCGCACATTGGGTGGACATCGTCGTTATCGCGAATCAGAAGTTCTTGAGAGATTACGCGAATACAAGGAATCAAGCTCTTAGCAGTAGGATTAACTCATGGCCGATAAGAATGATGATATGAAAGCAAAGATGCTTGCCGCCCTTGAAGCTAAGAAAAATAAGCCAGGTGCACCAGGTACTCAAAACCATTCTGAAACGGGATCAAAGATTCGTGGCGGACAACGCAGCGGCGGTGCACCACAGGTACAGCGCAAAGCTGGTCCATCAGGATCTGGATCTGCTGGCTAACTCTTTTCTACAACAGACCGCGACGTTTTAAGAGTGGTTCGATCTTTGAATCACGCCCGCGGAAGTTACGGAACATCTGCATTGAATCAATTGATCCACCACGACCAAGAAGAGTGTTCTTAAAGTGCTCACCATTCTCGCGCTTTAATCCACCATTCTCCTTAAACCAATCAACGGTATCTGCATCCAATACTTCAGACCAGATATATCCGTAATAACCAGAGGAGTAACCACCAGCAAAGATATGGCTGAAGTAGGTTGAGCGATAACGGGTTGGGACTGGTGCAAAATCTAAGCCGTAATCCTTGATCGCTTGAGCTTCAAAGGCCACAACATCGGTGACCTTTGCCGCCTCTTCCACATTAAGTGAGTGCCAAGCAAGATCTAATGTTGCTGCAGCCAAATAACTAGTCGTTGCATGACCTTCATTGAAGGTACTAGCTGCATTGAGGCTATCGATCCATTCTTGCGGCAACTTCTCGCCGGTCTCAAAGTGGCGTGCGTAGTTTTCTACTACTTCTGGCCACAGGATCCACATCTCATTTACCTGTGATGGGAACTCAACAAAGTCCCGTTGAACACTGGTTCCAGAGACACGTGGGTACTTAACCTGTGAGAGGAAACCATGAATCGCATGCCCAAACTCGTGGAACAAGGTTGTGGTCTCATCGTAGGTAAGAAGAGTTGGTTTACCTGCAGGAGGCTTTGGAATATTTAAATTGTTTACAACAACTGGCAGTTGATTAAATAAAAAGTTCTGATCTACCAGGTTATTCATCCATGCTCCACCACGTTTTGAATCACGGGTGTAGAAATCTCCAATAAATAATCCAACCTTTGTTCCATCCTCATTGTTTACCTCAAAGGCGCGCGCTTCTGGGTGATAGGTAACTAGATCAGGACGTTCCTTAAATGTAACTCCAAACAATTTGTTGGCGGCGAAAAATACACCATCATGCAAAACACGCTCGAGCTCAAAGTATGGACGCATCTTTGTTGTATCGATGTTGTACTTTTCTAAACGGACCTTCTCTGTATAGAAGCCCCAGTCCCAACTTTCAATACCTGTTCCCGCAGCCTTCTTAAGATCTTCCGCTTCAGCCTTTGCGTTACGAACCGCAGCTGGGGCTATCTTGCGGAGCATCGCATGGACATTATCTGGATGCTCAGCGGTCTGAACAGCGATGACATGCTCGGCATGAGTCTCTTTACCAAACAACTTTGCCCGCTCTGCACGTAGCTTCACCATCTTTAACAAGACAGGCTTGTTGTCATTGTCATTGGATCGATTTGCCTTTAAAAGTGAGGCCTCCATGATTTTCTTGCGAAGCTCACGATTGGTAAGGGAATCCAGCACAGGATTACCGGTGAAGTTCACCATTCCAATAAGCCACTTGCCATCATGCCCGCGATCCTTAGCAGCGGCTGCAGCGGCTGCGATCTCATTCTCGCTTAAGCCATCTAGCTCTTCAATACTCTCAACTAAAATCGCTAAATCATTTGTATCTGCTAAAACATTCTTTGAAAATTGGGTTTCAAGGGAGGAAAGCTCTTCATTGAGCTCTTTTAATCGACCGCGCTGTGCATCTGTTAGATGCGCTCCGGCATGGATTAAATCCTTGTAATAACGCTCAAGCAACCAGGCATCTTCGCTATTGAGGCCAAGTGATTCGCGAGCATCGTAAAGATCCTTGATCCGCTTAAAGAGAGCGGGGTTGAGATTTATCGAATCCTGATGAGCAGCAAGTTTTGGTGCGATCTCTTCCTCGATTGCATCGAGAGCATCATAGGTATCACTTGAAGATTTGTTGTAAAAGACCAACAACATGCGCATTAAGTACTGCCCACTCTTTTCAAGGGCAACAATTGTGTTCTCAAATGTTGCAGCACCTGGAGCATCAAGAATTGCTTGAACCTCTAGAAGCTGTGCTGCACAACCTTCATAGAAGGCAGGAAGGTAGTGCTCCTCTTTAATCTGAGCAAAAGGAGGCAGCTCATATTCAAGGGTGCTTCGTTGGGCAAATGGGTTCGCGTTAGTCATAACGCGAAACCTATCAATTAAAGAAGGTTTTAACGAGGGCGACGACGACGCTGACTTGAGTTAGGACGTGGACGCTTTCCGCCGCTACGTACTGACTTTTCAACGATGGGTACGATGTAAGGAATACCTGATGGCTCCTGTGCACCCGTAATCTTCATTAAATCAGTGCTCAATGGTGTAACCCCAACAAACTTAGGGGTGACTCCTGCGCGTTGTGTAAGTCCACCAATCGATTTTTGCTGACGTGTGGTTGCAAGGGTTACAACAGTTCCGGCCTCACCCGCACGAGCTGTACGACCTGCGCGGTGTAGGTAATCCTTGTGATCTGTTGGTGCATCAACATGTACAACAAGTGAGATTCCATCAACGTGAATACCGCGTGCTGCAACATCTGTCGCAACTAGAGCTGCGTTTGCAGTCTCCTTGAAGAGCGCCAATGTGCGTGTACGAACCGCTTGTGACTTTCCACCGTGCAGCGCTCCAACTGGAACACCAGCGTGAGCCAGCTTGTCAGCTAAACGATCTGCACCACGTTGAGTCTTTACAA
The DNA here is from genome assembly GCA_945890205.1 of Bifidobacterium breve. GTDB lineage: Bacteria > Actinomycetota > Actinomycetes > Nanopelagicales > Nanopelagicaceae > Planktophila. The sequence continues at coordinate 4,180 of CAMDCL010000050.1, forward strand.
ACAAGATTGTCTTTCCGTTACGAGCCGCAACCTGATTTGTGATGTCATCTTTATCAGTCGGGTTCATCACCAATACGTAGTGCTCCATTGTTGAAACAGATGCACGATCATTTTGTAGTGAGTGGGTCTTTGGGTTCTTCAGGTACTGACGAACCAATGAATCAACACCACGATCTAGGGTTGCAGAGAAAAGAAGACGCTGACCATCAAGCTTTGCCTGATCAAGAATCTCTTTAACAACAGGCAAGAAGCCCATATCTGCCATCTGATCTGCTTCATCAAGAACGGTGATTTGTAGTTGATCTAATTGAACCTCACCCTTGTTAAGTAGATCGATTAAACGACCAGGTGTAGCAACCAAGATTGCTGTTCCGCGACGCATTGCAGTGATCTGCTTTGAGTATGACATTCCACCAGCAACTACAACTGATTCGTGGCCAATTGATCGTGCAAGAGGCATTAAAACCTCATCGATCTGCTGTGCAAGTTCACGTGTTGGAGTCAAAACAAGTGCCAATGGCTTATGAGGCTTTGCAACCTTGCCATTGAGATTGTTAAGAAGTGCTAAACCAAATGCAAGGGTCTTTCCTGAACCAGTTTGTCCACGACCCAAGATGTCATGACCTGCTAGAGCATCTGGAAGTGTTGCAATCTGAATTGGAAATGGATGCATGATTCCTTGCTTGCTCAAAGCATTTACAAGTGGGGCTGCGATTCCAAGATCGGCAAAAGTTGTTGTGATCTCAGTTAGTGGAGTTGCATCAACTAGGTTTGCATCTGCAAGATTTGCTGAAATGTAGTTGTCATCTGCACCGAAATCGATAGCAGCGTTTGAATGAGATTTTGCATGCTTCTTGAAATCATCACGAGCATACGCAGGTGTTTCATTGCGGCGATCACGTACTGGACGCTCGGCACGGAAGTTAGCTGCACGTGTATCAGGTGCAACGCTGCTCTTCTTTGGACGGGTTGGATCAAACTTTTCACGCTTGCGTGGTTCAAAGTTTGGACGACCATCATCGGTGCGTGCAATCTTTGCCTTCACCGCGTCGCGACGAGTTGTTGGACGGGTATCAGACTCTTTCTTAAATGCTGGACGTTCTGGACGTTCTGCCTTCTTGTACGTCTTCTTAAATTCTGGACGAGTCGCTGGACGTTCTGTTCGCTCTGCACGTGGTGCTGATTCGCGAACTTCGCGCTCCTTAACAAACTTCTTTGCACGAGAATCTGGACGCTGTGAGCGTTCGATACGTGCCTTGCGCTCTTCAGGAGCCTCTGTTGGACGTGGCTTTGAAGCGGTTTGCTCTTGGTAACGCTTTGCACGCAACTTTGAACGTTCGACTAAACGAACCTCTTTCTTCGATGCAGTTGTTGTATCAACATCTGAGTAACGACGAGTTGATGGCTTAGCTGCCGCACCCTTTCGAGCCGCCTTTTGTGCAGTCGTGTGACGAGCCTTTGGAGCGGCTTCTTTAAAGGCAACAGCCTTCTTTGCGCGCTTAGGCTTTCCTGCTGATGCTGCGCGACGAGCTTTTCCGGGCGCGCTAGTACGTGGTTGTAGAGACATAGAAAATGCATACCAATCGAGACGACAAGCGCGTCTCGGGTATAGCTCGCACTTTTGGCGGCTAGGGCGAAAATAAGA
>CAMDCL010000051.1 GCA_945890205.1 Bifidobacterium breve
GTGCGTCGTTCTTTGATGGTTCAGAAGTCTTACAGCGAAGGTATGCGTGCACTTGTTCTGTACACCGCATCGATTCAGGATGAGATTGAACTTGCGATCAAGGCTGGAGATAAAGAGCGTGCAGAAGATATGGAAAAGCTCAACGATCTTTTGCTACCTGTTGTTAAGGGTTATGGATCAGAAAAATCCTGGACACTTTTGGGAACAGAGTCGCTACAAACATTTGGTGGGGCAGGCTTTACCCGCGATTGGCCAATTGAACAGTATGTCCGTGATGCAAAGATCGATACCTTGTATGAAGGAACAACTGCGATTCAAGGTTTGGATTTCTTCTTCCGCAAGATTGTCAAAGATGGCGGACGCGCGATTGGACTATTAGGTAAAGAGATTCAAAAATTTGCCGAAAGTGGTGGCGCACATGCTGATGAAAAGCAGGCGCTGCTTAAGGCACTTGGTGATCTCAATGCAATTATCGCGGTATTGGTTGGTCATGCGATGGAGTCACAGACAGATGCGGTGAAGATCTACACAGTTGGTCTTAATACCTCTCGCTGTTTGATGGCTGTTGGAGACATCATTACCTCGTGGTTGTTATTACGTCAGGCAGATATTGCGGCAGAAAAACTGCCAAACGCAGGTAAGGACACAGATTTCTACACCGGCAAGATCGCCGCTGCTAAGTTCTTTGTTCGCAACAATCTGCCACATATCACCGCAGATCGTAAGATCGTTGAAGCCACCGATGGGTCGATCATGGAGCTATCTGAATCTGCTTTCTAGCTTTGTGATGTAACCTTCTCGGATGCTTACAAAGCACCGCGGTGAGTTTTACCTCATTATGGGTGGCCTTATCTTCTCCTTCAATGGGGTTATCTCGACCATTGTTTTAGACCACATAACCCCATTTCGCTTGGCGCAGGTGCGCTCGATCGGTGCATTTTTCATTCTCTTAGCGATTGCATTATTTATTGATCGCCACTCTTTGAAGGCTCCTAAAAAGCTGATCCCAAAGCTAGCCGCATATGGAGTTATTGGTTTTGCAGCGGTTCAAGCCGGTTACTTTCTAGGAATCCAGCGCGGGGTACCGCTTAGTCTGGTGTTGATCATCGAGTTCACCGCACCGATTTGGATCGCGCTCTGGATTAAGTATGTGCGCAAGACATATGTTCCCGGATCGATGTGGATTGCGATCGCGCTGTCACTGCTTGGGTTAATTCTGCTTGCACAGGTTTGGAATGGTTTGAGCTTTGATCTACTGGGGTTGTTAGGTGCGCTCATAAGCGCTTTTGCGTTAACAGCCTACTTTTTAATTGGTAAGAGTTTTGGCACAAGTAGATCTGCACTATCACTAACTGTGTGGGGGCTTGGAATGGCAACCCTTGCCTGGAGCTCATCGATGCCGATCTGGAGCTTCCCATTTGAGGTTTTTTCAATTGATATGGATCTTCAAGGTGTATTTGCCGGAAACACCTTGCCGGGATGGGTCTTGATTTTGTGGGTTATTACTATGGGAACAATTGTTCCCTACATATTTGTGATTAGTGGTTTGCGTTTGCTGTCAGCATCAACATCAAGTGTTATCGGAATGATGGAGCCGGTCTTTGCCGGAATCTTTGCCTGGATCTGGTTGGAGCAAAGTTGGAATGGTATTCAACTGTTGGGTGCAGCGGTTGTGCTTGTTGGAATTTTCATCGCAGATCGCGCACGATCTGCAGCGATTTAACCGCCGAAGTTATCTTCAGGTGGGGTGTTTGTAGATTCGCGTTGTTGTGTCCAGTCGGTACCGCTACCTGGATTTTGTGGCATATCAACAAACCGTGCGTAGTGCAGTTGAGCAGAGACGGTTATCTTTCCGGTAGGTCCATTACGGTGCTTTGCCACCATTAAATCCGCTTCACCGGTTCTGTTTTGAGAGTCATACATATCATCACGGTGCAACATAATGACCACATCTGCATCCTGCTCAATAGAGCCAGATTCACGAAGATCTGAGAGCATCGGTCTCTTATCAACACGTTGTTCAGGTCCACGGTTGAGCTGAGAGATAGCGATAACAGGGATATTGAGCTCTTTAGCCATCAACTTTAATTGGCGGGAGAACTCAGATACCTCTTGCTGGCGGTTTTCCACCTTTTTACCGCTAGACATCAGCTGCAGGTAATCGATAACAATTAACTTCAGATCATGGCGCTGCTTTAAGCGACGTGCCTTTGCACGGATCTCCATCATTGAAAGATTGGGAGAGTCATCGATAAACAATGGTGCTTCGGAGATCTCACCCATTCGGCGTGCAAGACGTGACCATTCATCATCAGATAGGGATCCTGAGCGGATATTGTTCAAACCAACACGTGCTTCTGCCGACAACATACGCATCGTGATCTCACTCTTGGACATTTCAAGTGAGAAGATAACTGAGGTTTGTGAGTTATGAATTGATGCATGACGTGCAATATCTAAACCAAGTGTTGACTTACCCATCGCAGGACGTGCAGCCAAGATAATCATATTTCCGGGATGCAGACCATGTGTTAATTGATCTAGATCCTTAAAGCCGGTCATTACACCTTCGATACCAATACCTTTAGAGATCGCTTCAATCTCATCTAGCGCTTGTGGTAACAGAGTTGAGAGTTGAACATAATCCTCAGATGAACGTCGTTCGGTTACGGCGTACACCTCTGCCTGTGCAAGATCGACCATATCGTCGACCTCACCCTCAGTTGTGTAACCGTATTGAACAATCTTCGTTCCAGCTTCAACTAAGCGGCGCATAATCGCATGTTCGCGAACAATCTTTGCGTAGTACCCAGCGTTAGCAGCTGTTGGTACCGATGAAATCAATGTGTGTAGATATGGTGCACCACCTGCACGTGAGATATCTCCACGCTTTGAAAGCTCTGCCGAAACTGTGACCGCATCCGCTGGCTCTCCGCGGCCATACAAATCAATAATTGAGTCGTAAATTAACTCGTGCGCAGGGCGGTAGAAATCACGATCACGGATAATTTCGATGACATCTGCGATCGCATCTTTGGATAACAACATTCCACCTAGAACAGATTGTTCTGCGATTAAATCCTGTGGTGGTGTGCGCTCAAACTCGGCGCCAACGGAGTTAATGTTGGGATCACGAGGGCGGTTGTTAGGAAGTTCGGCGATGCTCACCCTCATAACCTCCTCTAGGACACTGACAAACTTGGGACTAACAAATAGCCCTGCTGACCTGGTGCGTAACCTAGGCCTTCACCCCTATCGCAGGCGAGGATCCAGCGCAGCGCCTGTGTATGAGTCTGTGTATAAGTAGGTGGATAACCCTGTTTTCCTGTGTAGGAATCGGTGGATGCAATGTGCATAACTCTGGGTGGTCGCTCTCAGCCGGTTCAAAGGTGCAGGTCAGGGGCGATTTCTATGCACACAGGCCTGTGGAGCAAAGTAATTCTGTGAATACCACATCGTGAGATTTCACCTTTAGTTCATCTCTGTAGTGCAGAGTGCTCTAATGATCGTTGATTACGCCTTGTATCAAAACGGAGTCCGCTTTACTGAACCATCAAATCTTAAAGAGCTCATTGGTAGAGCTAAAACAGATGGCGGATTTGTATGGCTAGGTTTGTCTGAGCCGACTCAAGATGAGTTCGACAAGGTTGTCGGTGATTTTCGTTTTCATCTACTAGCAATTGAAGATGCGGTCAACGCTAAACAGCGACCAAAGTTTGAAGAGTATCCTGGATTGCAGTTTTGTGTGTTGCGTACTGTTTTTTATGATGAGCTAAAAAGTGAAGTTTCAACTGGTGAAATTTTTTGCTTCATTGGCGATCACTTTATTGTTGTTGTTCGACATGGTGATGGATCCGCACTATCAAATACTCGTCAATCTTTAGAGAGTAATCCGGAACATCTAGCTAAAGGTCCTTATGCAGTTTTGCACGCAATCATTGATCATGTTATCGACTGCTACATCAATATTGCCGGTGAGTTGGAGCAAGATGTAATGCAGGTCGAAAACAAGGTCTTCAGTGGAAAGCGGCAAACACAATCACAGGACATTTACTTCTTAAAGCGTGAGGTTATTGAGTTTCGTTACGCTATTGATCCCTTACTTTCCCCTTTACAGAAGTTAGCAAGTGAAAGTGCGCCACATGTAAATCCAACCTTAACCCCATTTTTCAGAGATACTTTAGACAATCTCACGCGAGCATCTGATGCCGCTGCTGGTTTAGATTCTCTGTTAACAAGTGTTTTGCAAGCTGATTTAGCTCATATTCAACTTCAGCAAAACTCGGATATGCGCAAGATTACTTCTTACGTAGCGTTGGCATCTGTTCCAACGATGGTTGCTGGAATATATGGAATGAACTTTGAATATATGCCTGAATTAGGCTGGAAATTCGGTTATCCCTTGGTAGTCGGTTTGTTAGTAATCCTTACCGGTGTTTTGTACCGTAAATTCAAGAAAGCTAATTGGCTCTAATCTTTATTAGGGTAATAAAAAAGCCCGCCACATAAGTGACGGGCTCTTTAATTTTATTGCTTACTTGTCAGCTACAACGCTTACTGAAACCTTTGCAACAACGTTGTGACCTAGAGAGATCTTTACATCGTGGCTACCCAGCTTCTTGATGTGGCCCTTTGTAGCGATCGTGTGACGATCGATATCTAGACCGGTTGCCGCCTTGATCGCCGCTGCAACATCCTTGTCAGTTACTGAACCAAAGAGTGCGCCTTTAGCGCCAACCTTTGCCTTTGCAACAACAGATGCGCCTTCAAGCTTTGCCTTGATCTCCTTGGCGTGATCGATATCGCGAACCTCGCGTGCTGAACGGGCGCGACGAATGCTTTCGATCTGCTTTTCTCCACCTTGTGACCAAGCGATTGCGTTTCCGCGTGGCAACAGGAAGTTGCGAGCGAATCCATCTTTAACAGTTACTACATCTCCTGCAGTGCCTAGGCCTGCAACTTCACGGGTAAGGATTAGTTTCATTGTCAGATCCCCTTATCGCGCTGATGATGTGTAAGGAAGTAGTGCTACTTCTCGGCTGTTCTTTACCGCTGTTGCGATTGAACGCTGGTGCTGTGTGCACGCACCTGTAACGCGGCGAGCGCGGATCTTGCCGCGATCTGAAATGTACTTGCGAAGGGTTGCAATATCTTTGTAATCGATAAAGGTGACCTTCTGCTGGCAGAAGCTGCAAGGCTTCTTCTTAAACTTCTTGTTTAAGGCTGCTGCCTTAGCGTTCTTATTCTTAGGCTCGCGTAGAGCCTTGTTATTTCTTGCTCCCATTGTGGTGCTCCTTTTCGGGCCCTAGCCCTCGGTTTTTTATTACCTGGTACTAGGAATGGATGGTTAGTTAGTTGGATTTAGAACGGTGGCTCATCAGTTGTGGAGGTTCCCCATCCACCACCTGTTGGCGCAGAGGATGATGCTGCCGCCCATGGGTCTTCATTAAATGAATCCGCTGCAGCTGGTGCAGAGTATCCACCGCTCGCACCTGCACGCTGGGCCTTTGTGACCTTCGCTGTTGCATTGCGTAGTGATGGACCGACTTCATCTACTTCTACCTCAAAGACGGTGCGCTTTTCGCCCTCTTTAGTTTCATATGAACGTTGCTTAAGACGACCAGAAAGGATGACGCGCATTCCCTTTGTCAGTGACTCTGCAACATTTTCAGCTGCTTGACGCCAGATCTGACA
>CAMDCL010000052.1 GCA_945890205.1 Bifidobacterium breve
GGATTAGCGAATTGCGCGGTTTATCGCAGACACGACAGCTTTCAGCGCTGCCGTTGTGGTGTTTGGATCAATTCCCACGCCCCAGAAGACATCGCCATCGATAGCGCACTCAAGATATGCCGCAGCTGAAGCATCTCCACCTGCTGACAATGCATGCTCAAAGTAATCAAGGACTCGAACATCAACACCGTATGCCTGCAAGATGTTACAGAAGGCGGCGATTGGTCCATTGCCTTGGCCCTTTAGTTCATGCATCTGACCGCGATCACTTAATGAAACGGTAAGGTAAACATCCTCACCAAGAACTGAACTTTGTGACAAGCCCTTGAGTCGGAAGCGTCCCCACGGTGCGCTTTCAGTTGGTAAGTACTCATCCTCAAAGATGTTCCAAAGATCTTCAGAACTGACCTCGCCACCTTCGGCATCTGTCTTTGCCTGAACAATTTTAGAAAATTCAATTTGTAAACGACGAGGTAGATCAAGGCTGTGCTCATTCTTCATTAAGTACGCAACGCCGCCCTTACCTGATTGTGAGTTCACACGAATGACCGCCTCGTATGAACGACCAATATCTAATGGATCGATAGGTAAATATGGAATAGCCCAGGTGTGATCACGTACCTCTTTACCAGCAGCTTTTGCATCACGAGCTAGGTGATCAAATCCCTTTTTGATCGCATCTTGGTGCGATCCAGAAAATGCGGTAAATACTAAATCTCCACCGTATGGATGGCGTTCTGGCACACGCAATTGATTGGCGTACTCAACTGTGCGACGAACTTCATCAATATTTGAGAAATCGATATGTGGGTCGATGCCATGTGTAACCAGGTTGATTCCAAGGGTTACAAGGCAGACATTTCCGGTGCGCTCACCATTTCCAAAAAGTGTTCCTTCGATGCGATCGGCTCCTGCCAAGTAGCCAAGTTCTGCCGCTGCAACACCGGTGCCTCGGTCATTATGAGGATGAAGAGAAACGATCACATTCTCGCGATTGTTGAGGTGGCGACACATCCATTCAATTGAATCGGCATAGACATGTGGCATCGCTAACTCAACTGTTGCCGGAAGGTTCATGATGGTCTTCCACTGCGGAGTTGGCTTCCACACATCGTTAACCGCGTTACACACCTCTACTGCAAACTCAAGCTCTGTGCCGGTGTATGACTCGGGTGAGTACTCAAATGAAACCTTGGTCTCAGGAACAGTTGCGACCAGATCCAAACAGATCTTGGCTGCATCAGTTGCAATCTTTTTGATTCCATCTTTATCAAGACCGAAAACTACGCGGCGCTGCAAAGTAGAGGTCGAGTTGTATAAGTGAACGATCGCCTGCTTTGAACCCTTAATTGCTTCAAAGGTGCGGACAATCAGAGCCTCTCGAGCCTGTGTTAAAACTTGAATAACAACATCATCAGGGATCAAGTTCTCATCAATTATTTTGCGAACAAAGTCAAAATCTGTCTGGCTGGCACTTGGAAATCCAACTTCGATCTCTTTGTAACCCATTGCAACCAGGAGCTTGAACATCGCTAACTTGCGTGGTGTATCCATTGGATCAATCAAAGCTTGATTTCCGTCGCGCAGATCTACCGAACACCACTTAGGTGCCTGCGTAACCTTCTTGTTAGGCCAGGTTCGATCTGCAAGATCTACAGGGTGAATCGGCGCATAACGATGCACAGGCATCTTTGAAGGGGATTGTTTTGGGAAGTTCACAGGTACACCGTAACGCGTGAGTTAAAGGACTGGCAAGTAACGATCTAGTTCGAAGGCGCTTACCTGACGACTGTATTCAAGCCATTCTGCACGTTTGTTACGTAGAACATACTCAAATACATGCTCGCCTAAGGTTTCGCGAACTAATTCGCTCTTTTCCATTTCAATAATTGCTTCATTGAGGTTTGATGGAAGCGCAATTGGATTCTTGGAATCATCCAGAATGTACTTTTCTTCAACTCCCTTGAGCCCTGCAGCAAGCATTACCGCATATGCAAGGTAAGGGTTGCACGCTGTATCTGGAGATCTAAATTCAATGCGGGTTGAGTTCTCTTTCTTAGGCTTGTACATAGGCACGCGCACAAGTGCCCCACGATCACTTTGACCCCAGTTAGCAAATGCAGGTGCTTCTCCCCCGCCATGTAAACGCTTGTATGAGTTCACCCATTGATTTGTAATCGCAGTGATTTCAGGTGCGTGCTTGATGAGTCCTGCAATAAAGCTACGGCCAACTGTCGAGAGGTTGAACTCTGCGGTTGGATCATAGAAAGCATTATCTTCACCCTTAAATAGCGAGACGTGGGTGTGCATTCCGCTACCTGGGTGATCGGTAAATGGTTTTGGCATGAATGAGGCGTGGAAGCCTTGATCCATCGCAACCTCTTTAATGACATGACGAAAGGTCATGATGTTATCTGCCGTTGTTAATGCATCTGCGTAGCGAAGGTCGATCTCCTGTTGTCCTGGTGCGCCTTCATGGTGTGAGAACTCAACGCTGATGCCCATTGCTTCAAGCAAAGTAATTGCTTGGCGACGGAAGTCATGTCCCACCGCCGCTGGCGTGTGATCAAAGTAGCCACCTTGATCGACTGGAACTGGTGCAACACCTGCTTCAGGTGGGTTCTTAAATAAAAAGAACTCAATTTCAGGGTGGGTGTAACAGGTGTACCCCATCTTTGCCGCTTTATCTAAGGTGCGACGTAAAACATTGCGGGGATCTGCCGGTGATGATGAACCATCTGGCATGGCGATATCGCAAAACATTCGCGCAGCACCTGGTGATTCGGTACGCCAAGGCAGGATTGAAAATGTTGCAGGATCTGGCTTTGCCAACATATCTGATTCTGTGATGCGCGCAAAGCCTTCGATAGCTGACCCGTCAAAGCCGATTCCTTCTGCAAAAGCATTTTCCAGTTCAGCAGGGGCTATTGCAACAGATTTTAAAAAGCCCAAAACATCGGTGAACCACAAACGGATGAATCGGATGTTGCGCTCTTCTAATGTACGAAGCACAAACTCCTGCTGCTTATTAGTATCTGATGACATAGGCGCATTGTTACAAATGCAGGTTACGGCTATGTTAACTACTCAGAGTTGGCTTAAATAACGAAGAAATCAGCCTTATCCAGCAGGGTTTTAGGGGCTAAATCACTGGTAATCACCGCATTTGCGCTGATGCGCGAGCCTGCTCCAACGGTGACATTGCCTAGTACCCGGGCGCCTGCGCCAATAATTACATCATTACCAATTGTTGGATGGCGCTTTCCGTGTTCGATTCCTCGCGCCCCCAAAGTGACATCGTGATACATCATTACATCATCACCAATGATTGAGGTTGCACCGATTACAACGCCCATTCCATGATCAATAAAGAAACGTCGCCCAATTGTGGCCGCTGGATGGATCTCAATTCCGGTTGCAGATCGAACTAAGTTGGAATGAATTCGAGCAACTAGTTTGAGTCCGCGCTTCCACAAGAAGTGGGAAATCCGATGTCCCCAAATCGCATGCACACCAGGGTATGCCAGAGCGACCTCTAAACGATTGCGTGCAGCCGGATCATGGCTTAACGCGTTATCGAGATCCTCAAATATACGACTGATCACAGACATGAATTAATCCGCTAGATCTTCATATAAAACAGTTGAAAGGTAACGCTCACCAGCAGAGGCGCAAATAACTGCGATGTTCTTGCCAGCAAACTCTGGACGCTTTGCAACTTCAATTGCAGCCCACAGTGTTGCACCTGAAGAGATTCCGGCAAGGATTCCTTCTTCTGCGGCTGCACGACGTGCAAACTTAATAGCATCAGGTGCAGTTGCATCCAAAACCTCATCGTAGACAGTTCTATCCAAGATGTTAGGGATGAAGTTGGCACCGATTCCCTGAATTGGGTGTGGTCCTGGATCTCCACCATTTAAAATTGGTGATGCGGCAGGTTCGACGCCAAACACCTTAATGCCAGGGTTCTTCTCCTTCAGGAAGCGACCAGTACCTGTGATCGTTCCACCGGTTCCGATTCCGCAGACAAAGGCATCCACCTTGCCATCAAGATCGCGCCAGATTTCAGGACCGGTTGTTGCGTAATGAATTGCAGGACCAGCCTCATTTTCAAATTGACGAACCAAAACCGCACCTGACTCCCCCAGCTTTTCCGCTGCAGCAACCGCGCCCTTCATACCTTCGCCAGCTGGTGTTAAGACAAGCTCTGCACCAAAGGCGCGTATCAGCTTGCGACGCTCCTTTGATACCGACTCTGGCATTGTGAAGATTGATTTATAACCGCGGGCTGCTGCCACCATCGCAACTGCAATTCCGGTATTGCCTGAAGTTGCCTCGACAATTGTTCCGCCGGGCTTGAGAGCACCGCTGGCCTCTGCGGCATCGATCATCGCAATTCCGAGACGATCCTTGACCGATGAACTTGGGTTGTAAAACTCTAACTTTGCAAAGATATTTCCTGCAGCGCCATCTTTAATCTTGTTGATGCGCACCATTGGCGTATTTCCAAAGGCATCTGTAATGGTGTTAAAAGTTGTCATGATTCTCCCTGAACTTTGTAATGGAATAAAACTGGGCTATTAAGTTGGCGGCTGAGGTAGATTAAAAATCAGCAGCTGCAGGATGTAGCCAGGCAGAAATCAACCACACGGTTTCGTGTAAATAACCAGTTGATGATTGAGGACATAACCAAATTCTACCTATTCGCCTTATTTAAGCGAGTTGCTAATCATTTGCAACTAGCTCTCATCCCAGCGTGAGGTCATTGGTAGACGACGATCCTTTCCAAAGGCTCGCACCGAAACCTTGGTGCCAGGTGGATATTGGCGACGCTTGTACTCGGCCTTATCGACAAGGGAAATAACTCGACGAACTAATTCAGGATCAAAGCCATCGGCCAATAA
>CAMDCL010000053.1 GCA_945890205.1 Bifidobacterium breve
GCCAAGAAGATCGCAGTCCTGCTCCACATTGCCCGAGATCTATCCCCCACCACCAAGTATCCCGAGAAGGAACTCAACGCGATTATCGCCAAGTACCACGATGACACCGCAGCTATCAGGCGTCACATGATCGAGTATGGGATTTTGGAGAGGGATAGCGAGAGTGTTTATTGGGTTTCTAAATCCATTCAACGGATTTAGACCAAAACCCAGATAGCATTTAAGTATGGAAGATGAATTCAACGAAGTTTCTCTTACAGTTGCATTCCAAAATATGCTCAGCAAGCCGGACTATATCTTTCCATTCGTATCTGCGCAGAGACAGTTCAGAGATCACTACTACGGCTTAACATCTGCTGCTTTGCTTGAATATTTCTTTATTGACATGCTTTCAAATTACTTCACTCACTATGATGGTTTCAGAAATGTAGATCTTCCGCCACATGGCGCCAAGGGCTGGGACTACGCAGTTGATGGCCTACGAGTCTCGCACAAAGTCGGAGAAGACATCTCCGAGATTTCAGGCTTATGGGATGCCACCAAAAAACCAATAAATGGAATGATGTCGTTTGATGATTCGATCGTATATTCAGTATCTCAATACAAGAATAAATTGGGCTTGTTAACGACTAAGAATTTGGAAGCTCAAGTAGTAAGTCTCGCCCAATGTCAAAACTACTCCAAATACACTGTGAAATTTCAACAGCGACTTCTAATAACGAGGCGGGAAAACAAAAAATGGTTAGTATTAGAGGACCGCATTAACTTAACGGATCCCGAAATTGAGGTTTCAGATTTCTTGCCATTCAAAGAGATTCAGCGGAATTACCAAGAGTTGATTATTAATAAGGCAAACGATCTTGAGATTTTTCTACTAAAGCCAACAATTGCAAACTCTAAAATTCCAAATTTAGCCGGTGAGGAAGTTGAAATTGATTTTAAATTCTTGCCAGGTCTCTATTTATTGAAGGAAGATTCACTAAAGGACATTGTTGTTACCGGAAACAATAGAAGCGAATCTTTAATTCCACGGGAGACTGTGAAAGAAAAAATGAACCTGGCTGTTCAAAATGATCTATTTACTTTCATGCCAACGTGGTTCACTGCCTACAGTGCAAGTCGTCCGCCTAATCTATATCTTGCCCAAAAACAAGAATATGAAAAGTTTTTTGAAACCGTTCAAAGAAAATAATTTCTAACTAACGACCTTTAAGGCAGGTTTTCTGTTTGCAACTTTTTTGGTTCTACTGTCCGGATGCATTCTTGAATAAGATCGCAAGGCTTCATCAGGGTTTGCGGGAGCACTCAGAATCGCGCGCGTAAGGTCAGACTTCTTATCTAAAAGATCCAGATCTCGCAGAACTTGTGCCTTGATTACGTTGTAAACCGCGCCTACGTTTACTCCGTTACCTAATTGCTTGTAACTCTGAGGGTTAGTTTGGTCAACAAAATCAAACCACTCAGGTAACCCCTGAAGTCGAGCACCTTCCCGGACGGTAATACGGCGTTTTTGCTTTCCTACAATCGAAGTTTGCGTAATCGCTACCAAGGCTGGAACGTAAGTAGATTTTTTAGCTCTAATACCTGATGGTCTGAAGTGCATGATGGTTTCCCAAAGTGTTTTGGTCTCTTGGGCTTGCCACTCAAGTTTCCGACGACTCGGTGGAAAATTTTCAAGTCCGTTCCACTTTTTCAACCACTTATTTAGCACCACTCTATGCGAGGTATAGAATTCGGCATTCTTGATCAAGAATGTCTTTTTCCAATCAGGTGTACCTCTTGGAATCTTTAGGTCATCAATATGTACCCAGTTGTCCACCCAAATTGGAAAACCTGGAAGTGAATCTTTACCGAGTTTTTCTCGCATGATAAGAACGAAATCATTCCAAGCTTCAATCCATTTTCTCTCATCAGTTGAAAGTTCAACAGAATTTTTTATACTTCCTGACTTAAGTTTTTCGAGAGGCAAATGCTTCTCGAGATTCCAGGATAAAGGATTCCACCCGACCGTTACGGGTGAGAGATCTGGTAACTCAACATTTGATTTAAAGTTCGGAATTCCTTTCGGAATTAGTGTTGCTGCAATAAAGACTCGTTCACGTACTTGTGGTCGACCCCCAAATTCTGGCTTAATTAAATGGGGCGAAACAACATGCGGGTCTTCGCTAACTCGATAACCAAGTTCACGTAGAGTTTTAATAATAACTTCCCATTCATGCATGTGCCTTGGTCCGGCAATGTTCCTGACATTCTCGAGCAATACTATTGATGGCTTGTGCGTTTCTATGATCTTCGCAATATTCCAAAAAAGGGTGCCTCGCGTTTCTTCCATACCCATCTGTTTGCCCGACTTGCTAAATGGCTGACACGGGAATCCACCTACTAATACATCGTGGGGCGGAACATCCATAACTTCATCATTTGCGGCAAGAGTTATGTCGCCATCAGGTTTCAAATTCCAATTGCGCTCATAAATTCGCGCGGCATCTTTATCCCACTCTGAGGCATAAACGCATTCGCCACCCAGGGCTCCCAAAGCAGCATGGAAGCCTCCAATACCTGCAAAAAGGTCTACAAACTTGAAACTCATAGGCTGAAGCTTACTTGAGCGGACTGACAAAATGTCGTTACGGCTCTAGTGAGGGTGTTGGTGGTGCACCACTCGCTCTTGGCAATAGCCGCAGTGAGGGTCTGCTTGATCCGAAGGGCGTCGGCTAGCTTTTGGCGGGCGTCCTTGAAGTTAATGGCCATAGGGGCAGATTACGCAGAGTGACTGACAGATGGGTGGGCTGCTTCCCTTACGGTGTCGGTGGCAGCTCCAGCTTTGGTTTATCTGTAGCGCCCTCATTTAGCTCATCCTGAATTGCTTTGATGGTGGCAGGGATACCGTTTTCATAGTAGTAAAGGCCCATGGCAAATAGGTGGGCAAAGGTGTAACCATCTTCGGGAGAGAATCTAAGGCCAGATGATTTTTGTCGGTTTGAAACACCGATGATGAAATCTGTTCGCTCTGGATTTGAGAATGTAGAGAGTATTTTTGCAAAGGCCCACTCGGTTGTTGCAATTGGGCCGGCGAAGATAAGTCGTTGATTGGTTAACTTCACAAATCCTTGATCCTTATCCATCTGCATCTCTTCACCTGGAGTCATCGAGCCTTTAAAGGAGCCGACTCTGTAACGAATACCGGCAACAAGTGGAATAGAAAAGCCTTGGGAGCCGCCGCTATATGTGGAGGGTGTTCTACCTGCTACGTGATAAATACCTTGGCCGGTCCATAAGACGAGCTCGCCCTTTTTCTGGACTAGAGATTGATCATCGGGTTGTTGACCGGATTGGGCTGCTGTAAAGATTTCTAGCGCTTGGGTGAGGACTTTGTTTTCTCTCTCCCATTCGAGCAGCGCTGATTCGTAAACAGATTGGGCGCGCTTTGCTGCTCGCTTGGCTTTGAAGTTTGCAATAAATCCCATGGGTTGATTATCTCTTTACTGTGGGTGGTTTAGGTGCAGATTACGCAGAGTGACTGACAAAAACTTTATGGCAAAAAAGTAGCCCCGCTCGACTAACTGCGGGGCTACTTAGTGTGCGAGCCGCTGATAGGATTCGAACCTACGACAAACCCTTCAGTCAAAAGGTTGCTCTATCCGCTGAGCTACAGCGGCACGCATCGCGGAACTTAGATGTGCGTGGCCGCAAAAATTCATCAGCGGAAATTTATGCGGGGCTTTTGCCATGTCGATTAGGTTGTCGGTGGGCGGGGTGTATGGCCTACGGAGGCTCCGTCTACTACCCTTTATTTATGAATCAACTCCTGGCTAAGGCTCGTTACGCGGTATTTATCCCTGCTATTGCATCAATCCTGGGAGCGTTGCTGTTGATGTTCCAAGGATCGGTTGCGATGGTGACGACGATCTTCGATGTGGTCACGCAGGGCACCAAGTTGAAGTTAACTATTGTGGAGATTTTGACCGCGGTTGATGCGATCTTGCTGGGAACAGTTCTTTTAGTTATTGGCTATGGCCTGTACGAGCTGTTTATTGATGAGGATCTTGAGGTACCACTGTGGTTGCAGGTTCAAGATTTAGATGATTTGAAGTCAAAGCTAATCGGTGTTGTGGTTGCAATTATCTCGGTGATCTTTGTTGGTGTATTTGTAGATACCAACCGTGCCTCTGATGTTATTTCCTATGGCGTTGGTGCAGGAGCGATGGTGACAGGCCTTGCCATCTTTGCCTTTGCTACCCGCAAGGATCCTTCAGAGAAGAACAAGCGCGTAAAGGGCAGTGCGCCAGCGGCGTAAAGAGAGTTTGTGGTTGGGTTTCTACGAGTAGGTTGGCTCTTCCTCGCCAACTGTGACAGAGGCTGCATCGACTCCCCAGGTGTTGTCGATCTTTGAGAGTGTGTACTCCATCGGGTATTTCTGACCCGCTGTGTCGGTGACTTGGACAGCAAAGAGAAAAAGTTCACCTTGTTTGGTGCAATCACCGATTGTGTATGAACGAGTGCTTAAGAGAAATCCATAGTTGGTCACGATGATTGCAATAAATTGTTGCAAGCTGCTACCGGCTTTGAAGGATTCAGAGGCAAAGCTGTAGGCGGTTTCAGGATCTTCATTGGTAAAGGCATCAAGTTGGCCCTTGATCCAGGCGCTGCCCTGGTCGTCCTCT
>CAMDCL010000054.1 GCA_945890205.1 Bifidobacterium breve
TAGTTTTTTATGTGGTTGTGTACACCATGGCGCTTAAGCAACGGACAGCTCAAAACATAGTTTGGGGTGGGGCTGCAGGTTGTATGCCTGTTCTGATTGGATGGGCGGCGGTTACAAACTCATTGTCATTAACTGCATGGGCCTTTTTCTTTGTAATTTTCTTTTGGACACCACCACATTTTTGGGCGCTAGCAATTAAGTACAAGGATGATTACGCGGCAGCCGGAACACCGATGCTTCCAGTTGTGGCTACAAAGGCACGTGTTCTTAAAGAGATGTGGTTTTACACAATTTTGATGATTGCATCATCGATTTGGTTAATCCTCGCAGCAGCCTTACCAACCTGGTCACTTGCTATAACCGTTGTGCTGGGTCTTGTGTTTGCGGTTCAACTTGTTGGGCTTAAAGAGAGCTCTGCAGAGTATGCAAAGGTAGCCGGAAAGATTTTCCAGTGGTCAATAACTTACTTAAGTTTGCTATCTATTCTGTTGGTTGCCGCACAACTACTTAGCTAGAGCTTGCTGTAAATCCTTAATTAAATCGCTTGAGTGCTCTAATCCAACTGACAAACGCAGTACCGATGGCGTAATTCCCATATCTGCCTGAACCTCCGGTGCTAATCGTCGATGTGTAGTTGATGATGGGTGGGTAATTAATGACTTGCTATCACCCAAATTGTTTGAGATATCAATTACGCGAAGCTTGTTCATAAAGGCAAAGACCTCATCCTGTGAGCCTTTGAATTCAATGCCTATGGTGGATCCGCCACCCTTGTTCATTTGCTTCATCGCTAACTCATAGTTGGGGTGTGATTTCAAACCTGGATATCTCACAGATTTGATTCCAGGTTGCTTCTCTAAGAACTCTGCAATGGCTTGTGCATTTGAAACCATGCTTTCTACACGCATGTGCATTGTTTCTAAAGATTTTACAAGCACCCACGCGTTGAAAGCACTGAGTGCGGGACCAGTGTGACGAACAAATGGCAAGAGCTTGTCTTGGATATATGAAGCAGATCCCAACAAGGCACCAGCTAAGACTCGGCCCTGTCCATCAATATGTTTTGTAGCTGAGTACATAACAACATCGGCACCCATGGTTAAAGGCTTTTGTAAAACTGGGGATGCCATAACATTGTCCACAATTACAGTTGCACCAACCTTATGAGCAAGTTCGCTCACCATGGCGATATCAACGATTTCAAGTAATGGATTACTTGGTGTCTCAATAAAGACAGCCTTGGTCGGCTTACTTAAAGCCTTTGCCCAAACGGCTGGGTCATTTCCCTTTACCAACTCAAAACTTACTCCCCATTTAGGAAGAAACTCTGTAATAACAACATGGCAGGAGGAGAACATCGCAGCTGAAGCAACAACATGATCACCTTGTTCTACTAAGCATGCAAGGGATGCAAACATGGCAGACATTCCAGAGCCGGTGGCAACGCACATTTCAGCGCCCTCTATTGCAGCTAAACGCTTTTCAAACATCGCAATCGTTGGATTGTGGAAACGGCTGTACAGGTAATGATCTGTCTCTTCTGCAAATGAATCAAAGGCTTCTTGAGCTGAAGAGTATGTAAAACCACTGTTAAGAAATAGCGCTTCGGAGGTTTCACCAAATCCGGTGCGAGCAAGACCAGCACGAACTGAATGTGTTTGCGGATGCAGCTCCCAGTCAGGTCCCAGTGTTTCCGGGCGGGGTTGATACCCCCACGGTTTTTTCTCCATGGAGGAATTGTGGCAGAGTAAGGGGCATGGTAAACACTGCAATTTCAGTCTCGGATCTGTCTAAAAAGTACGATGATCGCTTGGCGGTCTCACATATCAACTTTGAAGTTCCTCTCGGAACTGTGTGTGGCTTTGTCGGCCCAAATGGTTCAGGCAAGACAACCACAATGCGGATGCTGCTTGGCCTGATTACACCAACAACTGGGCAGGGCCACATTCTTGGCGAACCGATCGAACATCCCGAAAGATATTTGAGTCGAGTTGGCGCGATGATCGAAGGCCCAGCTTTCTATCCCGCTTTATCTGGTCATGAAAACTTAATGGTCCTTGCACGCCTTGGTGGCTTTCCTGTTGAGCGAGTTCAAACTCTTTTGGAAAAAGTTGGACTTGGCGAACGCGGAAAATCAAAGTACAAGACATATTCATTGGGTATGAAGCAACGTTTAGGTATCGCTGCAGCATTGTTGCCTGAACCAAAATTGCTGATGTTGGATGAACCTACAAATGGTTTAGATCCCGAAGGTATTCAAGAGGTTCGTGCATTGCTGCGCGACCTTGCAAATGGTGGAACCACAGTGTTTGTTTCTTCACATTTACTGTCCGAACTTGAAATTATCAGTGATCACATCGTGATGCTTCGCAAAGGCGAGATAGTTTTTGCTGGTCCAATCGGTGAATTAATGGCGCAACAGCAACCAACGATCATTGCAAAGTCGCTTAAGAAATCAGACCTAAAGCGCATTGTTAAAATTGCTAAAGACGCAGGACATCATGCTGTAATTCGGGATGATTCAGTTCATGTGTTGGCTGATATGAAGTGGGCTCCCGTGCTCAATGAAGCTGCATTTGACGCAGGAATTACATTGGCGCAACTTGCTCCTCAGCTTCCAAATCTTGAAGAAACCTTCTTTGAAATGACGGGGGACAAGTAATGTTTAATGTAATCAGAGCCGAACTTCGTAAGTTGCGCCGCCCAACATTGTTTTTTGGCACCATGGGCGCAGTTGTTTTCTTCAGTGGACTCTTTTCTGCGTTGTTGTACTTACTTATTGATTCACCGCAAGGTAATGCCGATCGCGGACAGGTAATTAGTCGCGAAGTATTGGCTTTAGCAAGTGGCGGTGTTCAGGGTTTTGCAAACGTAGGTGGCTTCTTAGGAATCATCGCATTGTGTGTTTTTGCAGCCCAGACTGCGCAGGAGTACACATATGGAACCCTGCGCAATCTATTAGTACGTCAACCAAGCCGAATGAAAATCTTGATTGGAAAACTAATCTCGATGATCATTTTTGCTTTAGCGATGATCACAATTTCTGCAATTGTAAGCATCGGAATTTCAGCGATTTTGGCCCCAACGGTAGATGTTTCAACAGATTTGTGGTTTTCAAGTGCCGGTATTGAGTACATCTACACAACATTTGTTAACGTCATCATTTCAGTGGTCGGTTTTGGAATCATCGGTATGGTTCTAGGACTACTTCTGCGCTCACCAATAAGTGCCATCTCCTTTGGTGTGCTGTGGTTATTGATTGTTGAGATCTTGCTGATAGCGGTGAAGAATTCATTGCAATTGTGGCTGCCTGGTTATCAGTTAAGCACTATCGCTTCTGGTGGAACTGTCGACGTCACCTACTCGCATGCCCTAGCTGTCGGAGGCGCTTATGTTGCTTTTGGCGCTATAGTCGCATCAATACTTTTTGTTCGTCGTGATGTAGCTAATTAGGAACTCCGCCTCTAAGACGGCACTACTCTTAAACCATGACGACAGCGGTCCCAGCGGTACGAAACGCTGTACGCACCTGGCTTGAAAGATATGAAGCTGGTGACACAGTTCTAGTTGCTGTCTCAGGTGGAGCTGATTCATTAGCTCTGGCTCATGCACTTTCAGTTGAATCAAAAGAGTTTGTTATTACCGTAATTGGTGTGACAGTTGATCACCAGTTGCAGGAACAATCTGGGGTGCAAGCGGAAAAAGTTGTAGCCCAGTTAAAAAACTTTGGTTTAGATTGCATTATCAAAAAGGTAAATGTAGATCTCAAGGATGGTTTAGAGGCATCTGCTCGGGCAGCACGTTATTCAGCATTACAAGAAGCAGTTGATGAAAAAAGCGCTGTTGCAGTTTTTCTTGGACACACTCGAGATGATCAAGCTGAAACGGTTTTGCTTGGATTAGCTCGCGGATCGGGAACACGATCACTGTCAGGAATGGCACACCACAATGGAGTTTACGTGCGACCACTTCTTGAAGTTACCCGCAATCAAAGTGAAAGATATTGTGAAGAGGTCAAATTGCAGTATTGGAGCGATCCACACAATGAGAACCCTGATTTTTCACGTGTTCGTGTTCGCAATGTTGCCTTGCCAGCTTTAGAGACAAGCATCGGTCCAGGAGTTTCAGAGGCGCTTGCTCGAAGCGCACATCTTTTGCGAGATGATGCCGATGCCTTAGATCATTGGGCTAAAGCTGAAGAGCTTGCTTTAGATCTTTTGAACTTGGATTGTGCTCACTTAGAAAAACTGCCACGAGCGATCCGAACCCGACTCATCCGAGCGGCGATCTACGCAGCTGGCGCCCCTGCCGGGATGGTCACAATGGAGCATGTGAGCGGGGTTGAGGCGCTTGTTACCGCCTGGAGCGGCCAAGGTGCGCTCAATTTGCCGGGCGGTGTGAAGGTTGAGCGGATTTCGGGCAGACTTTCGCTCTTACAGCACCGACCTTAGGGAGAACCGTGGACTTAGAAGCAGTCAAGGGCGATATCGAACGAGTAATCGTGACCGAAGAGCAGTTGCAGACAC
>CAMDCL010000055.1 GCA_945890205.1 Bifidobacterium breve
AGACCACGACGGTTGTGGTGATCATGTGGGTTAGCCTTCAAGTGATCAGTGATCTGATCAATTCTCTTTGACAGTAGCGCTACCTGTGCTTCAGGTGATCCTGTGTCAGTAGGGGTAGAACCGTACTGAGCAATGATTTCCTTCTTTACATCTGGTGTTAATGCCATTTCTTGTTCTCCTTATGTACTGAGCACGAGGGCTTCTCGGTTTGACTCACGAGAAACTCGCTAACTCGATTGAAGGGCAAGGGTAACAGTCAGGTGTGAAATACCTGAAATCGAGGCAAATCCCCCGCTTACAGCTCAGTTAATCTGCGGGCGTCGGCGCAATCCTTGGCCATCTGCTCTAACAGTGGATCAAGGCCATCGAATTTCAATGTATCGCGCAGACGCCATCCAAACTCGATTGTTGCCGCCTTTGTATAAAGATCTAATCCAACTTGATCCAATGCATATGCCTCAACCTGTCGGCCTCGCACACCTTCAAAGGTGGGATTTGTACCAATTGAAATCGCCGCTGGCCAGCGATCTATTCCTACCGTTAGCCATCCAGCGTAAATGCCATCTGCCGGAATTGTTTGACCATCAATATTTCCAAGGTTTGCTGTTGGATATCCAATTTCACGACCACGTTTTTCTCCGTGAACAACGATTCCATCTAAACGATGAGGACGTGTCAACATCTCGCGGGCGGCTTCGACATTGCCATCAACGATTGCTTTTCGAATTCTTGTTGATGAAATGCTTTCATCATTATCTTCTTGCAAATCTAAAACCACAGTTTCAAACTCTGTGTGCTTACGTAATGATTCAACGTTACCGGCGGCCTTAAAGCCATAGGTAAAATTGGCACCCACAATCACTGTAGAGGCTTTGAGTTGATCAACTAAGACTTTATTAACAAAATCCTCAGGAGACATCGCGGCAAACTCTTTTGTAAATTTGATCACCGCTACTTGATCTGCGTTATGAATCTTCAGTAACTCAATTTTGTCACCCAATGTAGTCAAAAGTGAGGGCGCTCGTTCGGGTGCAAAAACAGATGCTGGATGTGGATCAAAGGTCAACGCAACGATTTTCTCATCGCCTGCTAGCGCCTTGGCACGGTTGAGGATTTGCTGATGTCCTTTATGGACTCCATCAAAATTTCCTATTACAACGATGCTCATAAGCGTATTATCTCAGAATCAATGCGCTGCCGCGAATACAGCGATCGGTTTAGCTTTACCATCTACATTGCTCAAGAGTGCGATTAGCTCATTCGCAGGTGATATCCCGGCATAAACTCCATCTGCAGGATTTGCAGTAAGGGTACGACCAAAGGAGAGCTCTAACTTTTCATCTAAAGCGATCTCACGCACCGGAAAAGTAGCTCGTGCAACATCAGCTAGATCTAATGTAGAAAACTCTGCACTCTTCAATCCAGCAATAGATGCAGCCCCGGTTGTAGTAAATCCTGCTACTCGAGTGCGGCGCAGCGCCGATAGGTGGCCACCTACTTTGAGCCCATCCCCGCAATCACGAGCGATTGCTCGAATGTATGTACCCGCAGAACAGGTAACTTCAATATCAATTTCTACTCTTTTTTCACAGCGACGGATTTGGAGAATATCTAACTTCGAAATTGTGACCTCACGAGATGCCAGAACAACAGTCTCGCCAGATCGCACTCGATCATATGCACGCTCACCATCGACCTTGACAGCCGAGACAGAACTTGGGCGTTGCATAAATGTTCCACGCATAGTGCTCAGCTCTACATTGATTTGTTCATCGGTGATTGCAGAAGCATCAACGGTTGCGATTACTTCACCCTCAAAATCATCGGTAATTGTCGAGACACCCAAAACAACAGTTGCTTGATAACTTTTATCGCCATCGGTGATGTACTGTAATAGTCGAGTTCCGTTGTTAAATCCAAGGACTAAAACACCTGTAGCCATGGGATCCAAGGTTCCGGCGTGGCCTACTTTTCGTGTACCAAGAGCTCTTCGTGCAATAGCAACTACATCGTGGCTTGTCATGCCTGGTTCTTTATCTACAACCAGAAACCCATGCTCGTAGATTGTTGGGGTCACAACTACTCTTCAATGACACGTGGAGCTTTGTAAGGATCTTCTCCCCCTGCATACTGCGCATTCTTTCGAAGTGCAGCAACTTGAGCATCCTGCTCATGAACCTTTTCCAACAAAGAATCTAGAGCTTTAGCGCTCTCAGGTAATCCATCTTCAAAGAATTCAATGCTCGGTGTAATACGAAGTCCTAGCTCGCGACCCAGCGCTGATCTAATTGCGCCCTTAGCGCTCTCGAGAGCGGCCGCGGTAGCAGCGCGCTCATCGAGATCACCAAGAACGGTGTAAAAGATTGAAGCCTGTTGAAGATCACCAGTTACGCGTGCATCTGTCACAGTTACAAACCCAAGACGTGGATCTTTAATCTTTGTCTCGAGCAAGTTTGCAACTACCACTTTGATGCGATCAGCAACCTTGAGTGTGCGATGTGATTGACCCATACCTTATGCTCGCTTTTTCTCACGCATCTCAAAACACTGAACGATGTCGCCTGGTGCGATCTCCTTCATATTTCCAAGACCGATACCGCACTCAAATCCTTCACGGACTTCGGTGGCATCATCCTTGAAGCGCTTGAGCGAATCAATGGTGAGGTTATCTACCAAGACAGATCCATCACGCAGAATTCTCGCCTTTGCGTTACGACGGATAACTCCATCCTTAACAACAGAACCTGCGATATTTCCAGCCTTAGATGATTTGAAGATTTCGCGAACTTCAGCGGTACCGATAATCGCTTCTTCAAACTCAGGCTTGAGCAAGCCCTTCAGAGACATTTCGATCTCTTCAATAGCGTTGTAGATAACTGAGTAGAAGCGAACTTCGACCCCTTCTTGATCTGCGTAGATCGCTGTTTGTGGCTCTGGCTTAACATTAAAGCCGATAACAACCGCTGTTGATGCCGATGCCAAGGTGATATCGCTCTTGGTAATCGCACCTACTCCACGGTGAATAACACGAAGATCTACTTCTGCGCCAACATCTAACTGCATCAACGCATCTTCTAGCGCTTCTACAGAACCGCTTACATCGCCCTTAAGGATCAGGTTAAGTGTTGAAATCTTGGATTGCTCCATGAAGTCTTCAAGTGAAACCTTCTTACGAGCCTTAGCAAGTTGAGCGTTACGTTCTGCTGCCTGACGCTTTTCTGCGATCTGACGAGCGGTACGGTCTTCTTCAGCAACAAGGAAGGTATCTCCGGCACTTGGAACAGATGTAAATCCAAGCACCTGTACAGGACGTGATGGTCCAGCTGATTCAACGCTGTCACCATTTTCATCCAACATGGCACGGACACGACCAAAGGCGCTTCCGGCAACGATTGCATCGCCAACCTTCAATGTTCCGCGCTGAACTAAGACGGTAGCAACTGGGCCACGGCCACGATCGAGGTGGGCTTCAATAGCAACACCACGAGCATCATCATTGGCAATAGCGCGAAGATCAATAGCTGCATCTGCAGTGAGAAGGATTGAGTCGATCAACTGATCAATTCCAATTCCAGATTTTGCTGATACATCTACAAATATCGTCTCGCCGCCATACTCTTCGGCGATCAAGTTGTACTCAGTTAATTGTTGGCGAACCTTGTCTGGGTTAGCACCTTCCTTATCAACCTTGTTTACAGCTACAACGATTGGAACATCAGCGGCTTGAGCGTGATTGAGCGCTTCAATTGTCTGAGGCATGATTCCATCATCTGCTGCAACAACTAGAACAGCAATATCAGTTACCTTCGCACCACGAGCACGCATAGCGGTAAAGGCCTCGTGACCTGGTGTATCGATAAAGGTAATTGCGCGATTAACGCCATCATGATCATGGTGAATTTGGTATGCACCAATGTGCTGTGTAATTCCACCAGCCTCACCCTTCATCACCTCAGATTTGCGAATCGCATCAAGAAGTGATGTCTTACCGTGATCAACGTGACCCATAACAGTTACAACTGGTGGACGTGCCACCAATGATTCTGGATCTAAATCAGAAATCTCACCTGCAAGATCGATATCAAAGTCCTGAAGTAGTTCGCGATCTTCATCCTCTGGGCTAACAATTTGAATGTCATAACCTAGTTGAACACCAAGAATTTCAAAGGTATCGGCATCGACTGATTGTGTGGCAGTAACCATCTCACCTAAGTGAAACAGCGCTGCTACTAAGGCCGCTGGATCTGCACCAATCTTGTCTGCAAAATCTGCCAATGAAGCTCCGCGACGCATACGAATAGGCGTCTTGCCATCACCGTGAGGAACAAC
>CAMDCL010000056.1 GCA_945890205.1 Bifidobacterium breve
ATTTCGAACTCGCTGCATAAGCGATTCAAATCCGTTAGCCCAGGTGCCGCTCTCGACCTGGAATCTAGCGTCGACTAGGGGGCTTTTCACTTCGTTGGTGTTGCAGACGATGAAGGAGAACATTTTTGCAACTGAGCTTGTCGAGGAAATGTGTGTAAAAACCTCGGGGCTGAGAAAGCGTTAATCACACTACGCCCGTAGAAGCCCTGTTTTAATACCGAAGGACCCGGGTTCGATTCCCGGCACCTCCACAACGAATGAGGAGTATGAAAGTGCTTGCATTGTCATACATCCGAATGAGGCGTGGTGGTTGAGCGCTTTAGCGCAAAACCTCCACTGTGTAAGAAAATTGAGCCTTGTGGCTCTATCTACTAATGCTCATAGATCAAATCAGCGCCAACACGTTCAAAGACTTGTTTAGGTTCTTCGCTAATTTTCTTGAATAGTGCCTTCCAGTCGGCGCTCTTTACTGCAAATTCAGAGCCACCACCCCATTGACGGCCAAATGCATCTGCGCTTTCAAATGTGAGAGTAAAGCAAGTTGAAAGTGCGTTAGTTCCGATCTCAACTAAACCGTAGTGAACATCCGAGATACCTAGCTTTAAGGCTTCAGCTTTGACTTCTTCAAAGTATTGACCAGCCTTAGCACCCTGACCGAAATGAACTTTAAAATAGTAATTTACAAATACGCGCTTTCCCATGACTCTCCCTCTGGTTAGATGAGTAAGCCAAACAGGTTTAATACATAATTGGAAGAGGGGTATGCGGGAAATTTTCATGTCCGCCCGCTTGCAGTCGATCTAAACGCCGGTCCCATGTGAACAAACGATTATGGTTTGGGCGAGTCATAGGAATTTTCACTCATTTACTGTACTTTTCTCTGAAATATAGTGAAAGCGGAGAGCCACATGGCCAATGAGTTTAAGCACATCAGCCACAAACTAATTGACACTTTGAGTGATGGAGTTTTTTCCATTGCGCTTACACTTTTAGGTCTAGATGTTGTTGGCTTGGTGCATAAAATCAGTGAAAGCGAAGATTTCAATGGCGCGATGTTGGACAATTGGCCAACATTTCTCGCTTATCTTCTTGGTTTCGTGGTCTTGTTTACGTGGTGGTATGTGTATCACCTAACGAGTCAATACGTTGTTGGCACAACCGCAATGATCGTTTGGAATCATGGATTAACGATGGCTTGGGTTGCCCTCATGCCTTTTGGTGCCGCTCTCCTTGCCGAAAATCTGAATACACCAAATATGAAGTGGGGCGTTTTCTATTTTGGTATCTGTCTCTTTGGCCAGTACTGGACCGGTTTAATTCAGAGATTATTTGTAAAGTTGATTAAGGGAGACACGACAATTACTTGGACTGACGATTTCTTCTTGTCGGAGAAATCGAAGAAGGATCAACATAAAGCACTGCTCATTTTCCTTGGGCTTCCTTCAGCCCTCGGTCTAATTTTCGTTCCTATAGCCCTGCTTAACCCTTGGGCTGCATTAGCCGGATACACGATTTATATCTTTACCACTCTAAATCCGGTAAAGAGCCTGAATAGATCGTTGCCATTGTTCGAGAAAATGCTCAAGTAAGTTTTAATGAACTAATGCTGACCCGCTGGTCCGTTCCCATCATCTCCAGATGAGCGACCGTTCTTGCGGGAAAATCCAAGCTTTGCGATTAAATCCTTAGCGAAGAAGAACTCTGGGAAGTATTCACGGCGCAAACCGATGTAACAGGTGACGATTGAGAAGAGCCCGATAACTCTTGGAATAAGTGGCAAGCCAGCAATCAACAAGAACTGCACGCCGATCAAGGTTCCAAAGGCCACAAGTAGTAAGTGAATTATTCTGCGTAATACATTGAGGATTGAGATCCAGATCGATGAACCTGTATTAAGTCGAGAATGGATAAAGCGAGAGGATAAAGCGATCGAAAGCGGTCCCGCTAAAAGGGCAATCAGAAATAGAAACACCACAACGATCGCTAGTGACTCCACTTACCGGCCCCAATCAGTTCTAATCGCAGCAAACAAGATCATATCTTCGCGGGTGCCATCATCTTGTAAACACTTATCGCGCATGATTCCTTCTTGCATGTATCCAGCATTCTTTAAAACCTTAAGTGATGGAACATTGGATTCAACAACTAAAGCTTCAATTCGGTGAAAGCCAATCGTTTCAAAACCATACTCAGTCATTAATCGGGTTGCAGCAGTTGCAACACCTTTGCCACGCACATCTGCGGTAATCCAATATCCGATCTCAGCCTTAGCATCATCAAGATCTAAAGTGTGAAAAGACAATGCCCCTGCAAACTTTCCATCGTATTCAAGAGCCAGCTGCAGCTCTGTGCGCATAGTGAAGCCATTAGGTGAGCGCTCACGAACATAGTGTTCGGCATTGGCCATCTGATAGTTGGCAGGAATGCGAGTGAACTTAGGAATTATTGGATCCTGAACACCCTCATATATAGGAATGATGTCCCGCTCTTCAGGCTTGCGAAGAGTAATCAACCCATACTGCAAGGTTGGTACTTCGGTAGGCCACCAGATCATTGCTGAAGTATGGCAGTTCACCAATTAGATGGCATCAAGTATTGGCCGCGCTGGCACGAAGAATTGCTTTCCAACTGGAGATTCCCATGTGCATGACCCATCTGCATTGCTCATCAGCTTCCAACCACCGTGTGTTTTCATTCGATGGTGCCGACGACATAGCAATCCAAGATTTGCCGGATTTGTCTCTCCGCCACTTTCCCAACTGTGGGCATGATCAATATCTGCAAGTTGTCCCGATCTTCGACATCCAGGGAATCGACAGGTTCGATCACGAGCAAGTAAGTAATCAACTAGTTCTTGTGGAGGAATGTATTTTTCTCGACCAAAATCTAAAAGGTTTCCAGTAGTTGGATCGCTCACAAATCTTTGCCAGGTACCATCTGCCGCCAACTTTCGTGCAACAGATGCGGGAATCGCACCATACCCAGCAAGTTGTCCTGGATTTTCCGCCAATCCCAACAAGGTAGGAAGATCAACGGCAACACTAATTGTGATTGGGCGACGATGAGGACGAACATCATCTGCCATCGCACCTAATGCTTGAGATGCAATAGCTGTAAGGGCATCAGCGCGCTTCATATCTGCAGAAAGCATTGACCACTCTGCATCGACTTCATCCTCCTGATTTCTCTTGAGAATGTAAGCCTCGATTGATTTCATAACAGTTTGTGCATCCTCGGCAGGCAAAATCGCAACAACGGTGGCCATTCCATCAGCTTCTGGATAACAGGAAACTCGACGTGAATCTCGCGCACGATCAACGATCTCTTCAAACTCTTCTGGCGCAAGCTTTGCAATAGTGGTCTTCACCTTGGTCGCTACCTGTCCTGGTGTATGAAACTCAGCATGTGCCAAAGCGGTTTGCTCTACGCGAAAAACCGCATCTACGCTTAACCCATTTCGAATAGCAGTCGCTGTTTCCTTTGCAATAACTGTTGCATGTGCCGCTGAAATTTCACCAGTTGCCAGCGCCGAAATTGTGTTGGGCAGATGTCCGACCAAAACACGTGCAACATCAATTCGATTTTGTGCAGCGGTAGGGGAGAGTCTTAAAGCTGTAGCAACATCCTCGCGCTCTTCATCATCAACCGCTCCGAAGATTCCGCCAGTCTCATCAGCAACCTCACCCGCAATCGCAACTAACGCCTCTTGCTTCAACGCACATATCCAGGATTCTTGACGATCCAAGGCCGCCAAATAATCCAACTTTCCCGCCTCACCTAGTGAGTGGGGATTAATCTCAATCAACTCACCCAAAATCTTGTAACCGGGAGTAGCGCGCAGTAACTCAGCGACCTCAATATCGAGGATCTCTCGCGGAATGCGTAGCGCGGTTGTCATGCACCGAACTATTGATCCACCCACCGACAGATTTAAAAGTTATTCACACTGCATGGGGAGTGAGCGATTAACCTTCTTGCATCTCCGTTGGCGCACCATGCACATCAAGAATTTCCTGTGCAGCAGGCTTGCCATCCCCGCCCAACTTCGAACCCTCACCACTGCGGTTCAGCGGAGCCTTTGGCTTGGCATCCTCCTTATAAATCGCAGGAATTGAACCCAACAAACCCTTTTGGAAATCCTC
>CAMDCL010000057.1 GCA_945890205.1 Bifidobacterium breve
CAATGACAAGGGAATTGAGTTTGGTCTCTGGTTTGAAGGCGAGATGGTTAACCCAGACTCAGATCTCTACCGCGCACACCCAGAATGGATATTGCATGAAGGTGACCGTGTTCCACCTCTGTGGAGACATCAATTAGTTTTGGATTTAGCTCACGAGGGCGCTTTTAATCATGTGCTTGAGCAAACTTCAGCGGTTCTTTCTGCTCACAACATCGCCTACATCAAGTGGGATCACAACCGTGTACTTGTCGATGCTGGCCATCTAGGTCAAGCGGGTGTGCATCGCCAAACTCAGGCGATTTATCGTTTATTTGCAGAGCTTAAGAAGCGTCATACTGAATTGGAAATTGAATCCTGCGCATCAGGCGGAGCGCGCATTGATCTTGGTGTCATTGACTTAGTTGATCGCTTCTGGACTAGTGACAATAACGATGCACTTGAGCGTCAAACAATTCAACGCTGGACCGCCCAGGTGATTGCTCCAGAACTACTTGGAACCCACATTGGGCCAACCCATGGACACCAAACGGGTCGAACACTTGAACTATCGATGCGGGCAGCTACCGCGCTATTTGGTCACGCCGGAATCGAATGGAATATCACCGAAGCAACTGCGCAAGAGCGCAAATTTCTTGCCACTTGGGCGCAGTACTACAAGGATAATCGCGCGCATCTACATTCAGGCAAAGTGATCCGAGTTGATTATCCAGAAGTACATGCATATCTGCATGGAGTAACTGCTCAAGATAAATCGAGAGCAATCTTTGCGTATGTTCAGTTAACGCCAACTGTCTCAATTCATCCATCACCACTGAAGTTTCCGGGGTTGGATCAATCAGCAAGCTACACAGTTAAAGCTGTATTCCCAGCGGGCAAGCCACGCTTCATGTTAATTACTCCACCTGACTGGATGAGCGGAATAACGCTGTCAGGATCTGCACTTGCATCAATTGGTGTGACTGCGCCAATACTTGCACCTGCAAATGCATTCTTGATTGAGATTACTAAAGTTTAATCAATCCAGTTCAGCGTGCGTTCGACAGCTTTCTTCCAGCCTGCATAGCCAACTGTGCGCTCTTGCTCTGTACTTGTAGCGCTCCAACGCCGAGATTGTTGCCACTGTTTTCTCACCTCATCAGTTGATGACCAGAAACCAACTGCAAGTCCAGCGGCGTAGGCAGCACCAAGAGCGGTTGTTTCACCGATTAGGGGACGGGTGATATCAATTCCCATGACATCTGCCTGCATCTGCATACATAAAGAGTTGGCTGTAATTCCACCATCAACGCGCATCTCCTTCATGGGCACACCACTATCTGCAACCATCGCATCCATAACATCTCGGGTTTGATAGCAGATCGCTTCTAGCGCTGCTCGTGCAAGGTGCGCTTTAGTCGCTGCACGAGTTAACCCAACAATTACTCCACGGGCATCACTTCGCCAATAAGGAGCAAATAAACCTGAAAATGCTGGAACAAAGTAGACCCCAGCTGTATCAGTAACTGAAGATGCCAGGCTCTCTGTTTCTGCCGCGTTTGAAATAATCCCAAGCTGATCGCGCAGCCATTGAATCGCAGAGCCAGTTACCGCAACAGAGCCTTCTAACGCATAGTGCGCAGGTTGATCTCCAAGTTTGAAACAAACTGTAGTTAATAAACCATTTTTTGATCGAACAATCTCAGTTCCAGTATTAAGTAGTGCAAAGTTTCCTGTGCCATACGTTGTCTTTGATTCTCCGCGCTCAAAGCAAACCTGACCAACCATCGCAGCCTGTTGGTCTCCTAAAATTCCTGCGATAGGAATAGATGTTCCAAATGGTCCATGAGGATCGGTCATCCCATAAATTTCAGATGAGGATTTAATCTCTGGAAGTGCTGTGCGTGGAACCCCAAATATTGACAGTAGCTCTTGATCCCAATCTAGAGTTTCCAGGTTCATCAAAAGTGTTCGGCTAGCGTTGGTGACATCTGTTGCATGGACTCCGCCACGAACTCCACCTGAAAGGTTCCAGAGCAACCATGAATCGATAGTTCCAAATCGAGCGTGCTGCCCGCTTGCTGCCGGAACATTTCTCAAGAACCAGTTCATCTTGCTTCCGGCAAAGTATGGAGCGATCGTTAAACCTGTTGTGTGGCGAATAAAACTTTGTTGATCTGGGGTGAGTGTTGATAGAAAATCTGTTGTGCGTGTGTCTTGCCAGACGATGGCGTTACTAAGAGGCTGACCGGTAGTTACATCCCAGACAACTGTGGTTTCACGTTGATTGGTTAAGCCGATCGCCGCTAGATCTGAGCCCAAGATATTGGCTTGTTTGAGCGCTCCAGCGATTACCTCTTGGGCTCGCTCCCAAATTTCAGCGGCATCATGTTCAACCCAGCCGGCCTGAGGCAGAATTTGGCGATGTTCTAATTGATGTTGTCCTACAACTTGGCCTGAGTGATCAAAGATCATGAATCGAGTACTACTGGTTCCTTGATCCAAGCTGCCGATGAAAGCCACGATGCGCAAAACCTCTCACTGTAAGTTAGTCTTAGCCTACTCAGTCGTTATGGAGATTCAACGCATATGTTCCTGTCACAGCTTGGCCCAGACCAGCGTGACTCTGCCATCTCTCAATTAGCCATCGAAGAGTTCGACATTTTGGTCATTGGTGGAGGCGTTACCGGCGTAGGAGCTGCCCTTGATGCGGCATCTCGCGGCCTTAAAGTTGCTCTCATTGATTCTCAAGATATTGCCGCTGGAACTTCAAGTCGCTCTAGCAAGTTAATTCATGGTGGCCTTCGCTACCTTGAACAGTATGACTTCAAACTTGTCCGCGAAGCTCTGCATGAGCGCGAACTTATGGTTTCGACCCTATGTCCACATCTTGTGAAGCCTGTGGGGTTCTTGTTTCCATTAACTGAAAAGTTTAAAGAGCGCACATATGTAGGTGCAGGCCTTGCTCTGTACGACGCACTACGTGGATTTCAACGTGCGTTGCCATGGCATAAACACTTAAGCCAGCGACAAATTAATGAGATCGCACCATCGCTGCGTCATGACATTGTTACAGGCGCGATTAAGTACTTTGATGCTCAGGTCGATGATGCTAGACACACAATGTCGGTGGCTCGCACCGCTGCACGTCATGGCGCAATTATCGCGACTCGGGTAGCTGCTGAATCTTTGATCCGCGAGGGTAAGCGAGTTGTTGGTGTTAATGCACGCGACCTTGAAACAAACAAGAAGATCGCAATTAAAGCAAAGGCCACAATTATGTGTGCTGGCATCTGGAGCGATGAGCTGCACAAAAAGTTTGAATTAACAGCTGGGTATGGCGTAACCATGAGCAAAGGTGTTCATATTGTTTTGCCAGGTTCTGCTATCAAATCAGATGCAGGAATCATTTTAAAGACAGCTGTCTCCGTTCTCTTCTTGATTCCATGGGGAGACAAATGGATCGTCGGTACAACCGATACTCCTTATGAAGGTGATCGCGCAGAACCGTATGCCTCTCGCGAAGATGTGCAGTACATCTTGGATCAAGCCAATTGTGTTTTGCAGCCAAAGTTAAAGGCTGAAGAGATCATTGGTGTGTATGCAGGTTTGCGCCCGTTGGTTGCCAACATAAAGAGTGCAACCACCACAAAACTTTCTCGCGAGCACACTGTTGATCGTCCTGCACCGGGCTTTGTATCAATCGCCGGTGGTAAGTACACAACCTATCGAGTCATGGGCAAGGATGCTGTTGATCGCGCCGCTATTGAACTACGACGGATCACGCAAGACTCTGTTACTGAAAAATTGCCATTAGTTGGAGCAGATGGATACTTTGCATTAGAGCAGCAAAAAGATCGCATTGCTCAAGAGTCTGGTTTAGATGTTCAGACCGTTACGCATCTGCTTAATCGGTATGGCTCTTTGATCAGCGAAATTCTTGAACTTATCTCTGAGCAACCAAAGCTTGCCAACAAGTTGGATGCAGAACTTCCCTATATTAAAGCTGAGATTGTTTATGCAGCAACACATGAAGGTGCGCGTACCGTTGATGATGTTATTTCACGCCGCACTCGATTGGCCTTTGAGGCAGAAGATCATGGTGT
>CAMDCL010000058.1 GCA_945890205.1 Bifidobacterium breve
TCGGTTTCGTAGTACACGTGATTGGTAATCCATTCATTCAACAAATTATCGATGCAGCCCAAATGGCTGCTAGAGATCTCAATGTAAAGCTCGTAGTAACTGGCCCAGCCGGTGCTGAAGGCGATGCGCAACTCACTGCGGTGCAAAACCTAGCCGCATCTGGTGTTGACGGGATTGCAACTTCTGTTCCTGCTGCTTCCATGGTTAAGGGACTGAACACAATCATTAAGGCCGGAACACCTATCGTTATGTTTAACGGACTTGGCGAAGGAGTTAACGGACCATATGTTGGTGAAAAGTCAGTTGAATCTGGACGCCTTCTTGGAAAGATGGTCCTAGATAAGATCGGTGGAACAACCGCTAAGGGTGGTGTCATCGTTGGAAACTGCTACCCAGGATTCCCAGTGTTGGAAAACCGCCAAAAAGGTGTGCTAGAAAGTCTTGCTAAGGCTTCTGGGGTCAAGATCATTGGACCATCAGATGTCAAGGTTGACTCAGCAGCTAACTTCGCTGCATGGCAAGGACTTCTTGCTGCGAATCCAGACGCACTTGCAATGGTCGGTCTCTGCGCTCCCGATGTTGAAAGCATCGGTAAAGTAAATGCAGCTGCTCCATCATCAAAGGCAATTGGTGGCGGCTATGACCTCACAACCGGAAACCTCGAAGCACTTGCAAATGGAACTGCCCACATCAGCTTGGGACAGACTCCATTCGTTCAGGGATACCTTCCTGTCAAGGTGTTGGCAGATAGCCTCCGAAACAAGATCAAGATTAACAAGCCAGGCTTCTTAGACTCAGGAACAGAAATTGTTACTGCAACTAAGGTCATAGAGCCATTCGGTTCAGCACCACTTACCTTCAAAGCGCTGCAGAAAATGTCAGCTTCAAAGGCTTTGACTCGTAAGTACTACGACCCAATAGTTAAGGGTTACATCAAGGATTGGCAGAAGAACCTCAAGCCAATCTCAGATGAATCTGCTTAATTAATAAGTAACCGGGACAAACTACGAACGGAGGTCACACATTGAATACTCAAAGCGTTCATAACGTGATCTCCGTTCGTGGCCTGGCTAAGCGCTACGGTGGGGTTAAAGCCCTCAACGGATTAGATTTAGATTTAGAGGCGAATAAAGTCCACGCCATTGTTGGTGAAAATGGGGCTGGCAAATCAACGTTCATGAAGATTCTCTCGGGTGGAGTCACCCCCGATGAGGGCAGTATCGAATTCATGGGGGAGAAGTTCTCCTCCTTTACCGTGCAATCAGCATCAAAGCTTGGTGTCGGAATCATGTATCAAGAGCTGCGCTTGTTTCAGCATCGTGATGTATTAACTAATCTTTTTCCAGATCGCGAAATGCGCATCGGCCCATTTATTGCTAGAAAGAAGATGGCTGAGATTGCGCTACCGGTCCTTAAGTCCATTGGACTCGATGTGGATCTCAATCAGATTGTCGGAGAAGTGCCCCTTTCAGACCAGCAACTGATTGAACTTGCCCGTGTTCTCATTGAAAAACCTAAACTTCTCATTTTGGATGAACCCACCTCTGCCCTCAATGCCCGTGAAAGTAAGCGCTTACTTGACCTAGTGAAAGC
Source organism: Bifidobacterium breve (assembly GCA_945890205.1). Taxonomy (GTDB): domain Bacteria; phylum Actinomycetota; class Actinomycetes; order Nanopelagicales; family Nanopelagicaceae; genus Planktophila. The sequence continues at coordinate 1,594 of CAMDCL010000058.1, forward strand.
TTTGCCGGCGCAGGGAACGACAGTGCTTTATGTTTCACATAGATTAGATGAGGTTTTTGCAGTTGCAGATCACATCACTGTGATGCGCAATGGCTCGCTTGTTTTTTCAAAACCCACCACAGAGCTCGACATTCCTACCGTCATTGGTGGAATTGTGGGAGAAAAAGCCGCTTCCTCCATTGCCAAGAAAACAGGCAGTGCCGATTTATATGCAAGTGCGAAAAAAGTCTTGGAAGTGAAGAACCTCAGTAATGGTAAGCAGGTCCTAGACATTTCGCTAAACGTTGCAGCAGGTGAAATTGTTGGTGTCGCCGGGCTCATTGGTTCTGGCGCCGATGAACTACTTGAGACTCTCTTTGGAGCGCGGCCAAAGGTCGCAGGCACGGTCACTGTGCAAGGCGTTGAAAAGACCCATTTAAGTCCTCAGAATTCAGTGCGCGATGGTGTTGCTTTAATTCCAGCAGATCGCAAACGGGTAGGGCTGATGCTGGAGCGAACAGTTTCAGATAATTTATCTCACGTTGCTATAGGTGGAGATAAAAAAGGAACGCTATTGATCTCTAAAAAAGCGATGGCTGCAACTGCCATGAGGCTTGTTGATAAGTTTGTGATTAAAACTGAAGGCGTTCAAGTAAATGTTGGAAATCTATCTGGCGGTAACCAACAGAAGGTAGTTATCGGCAAGTGGCTAGAAATTAGTCCGGGACTGGTCCTGCTCGATGACCCAACGCGAGGTGTAGATATTGGAGCCAAAGTCGAGCTTTTCCGCCTTGTTCGCGAAGTTGCTGCTGAAGGTAAGGGCATCTTATTTAGGTCAACGGAAATCTCTGAGTTAACTACCTTGTGCGATCGCATAGTTGTAGTCAAAGATGGTGTCAGTACACGTGAGGTCTCCGGTGTTGATGATGGCGAGCTCATCAAATTAATTAACGAATAGTCCACCCATAAGACCGATTGAGAAGAGAAAGAGGAAGAAATGGTAAGAAGAGCGTTCACTATGCGTTTAAAGCCAGGCAGTTTGGCGACATACAAGATGCACCACGATGCGATTTGGGCAGAGATGATTGCCGAACTAGAAAAGTCCGGTATTGCAGATATGACTATTTTTGAAAATGATCCAGTTCTCGTGATGTATTCAGTGATCACTGATGTTGAGGCATGGGATCGACTATGGCACTCAGAGGTACACGACCGCTGGGCGGTATTGATGAGCCCACTGATGGAGTTCAACTCAGATGGAATTGTTAACTCAACAGAGCTTCGCGAAGTCTTCCATCTCGAAACGAACGCAGGTAAGTAGCAAAGATGTCGGCTGCAAAACTTGCTCTTGTCACGGGTGCTAGTCGTGGAATCGGACGCCAGATTGCGTTAGGTCTGGCTGACCAAGGCCACCAAGTTATTGCAGTCTCACGTTCGGCACTTGATACAAGTGAATTGTCGGCTTCTCAGAAGTCGATGATCACAAGTATCACCGGTGATGTCAGCGACAACTCCTTTGTTGAAAAGCTTGAGAAGCAGGTTTCAAAAGAGCATGGCGCTGTGCAAATTCTTGTAAATGCAGCAGGAGTATTTGGACCCATTGATCTCATCCAGAATACCGATCCAGGCGAATGGGTGCGCACCATCATTATCGATGCCATCGCGCCCTATTACACAGCTCGTTCATTCCTACCCGGAATGCTTAAGAGCAAGTGGGGCAGAATTATCAATTTAACATCTGCTGCATCGCTGCATCCACCAGGACCTCTTAATAGTGCCTACGGAACTTCTAAAGCGGCGCTGAATCAACTCACCAGACATCTTGCGGCCGAAGTTGCTGGCTCAGGTGTCACCGCAAATGTCATGCATCCAGGTGATGTTCGAAGTGATATGTGGGGCGATATTAAGGCCAAGGCAGAGGCTCTTGGTGAGGTGGGCAAAGATTACAAAGCATGGGTTGATTGGGTAGATCAGACCGGCGGGGATGATCCGAAGAAGGCGATGGATCTCGTTCTTAAGTTAGTAAGTAGTGAAAGTGATTCGGTCAATGGCAGATTCTGCTGGATTGATCAACCACTGCAAGCGCCAATTCCAAGCTGGGAAGATCCGATAGACGCCAGACCTTGGGGTTAGCATGACAGAAGCAAGAACTGCCCTGGTTACAGGTGCATCACGTGGTATCGGTTTTGGGATAGCACTTCGCTTAGCAGAGGAAGGTTTCAAAACTGCCATTGTTGGCCGAGATAAAACAAGAATTCAAGCAGCAGCTAAAGAGATCACCGAAATCTCTGGCACCCAAGCCCTGGCAGTAGTGGGTGATGTTTCATCCTGGAGTGATTGTGTTGCAGCTGTTGAAAAAGTAGTGAGAGAGTTTGGTTCTATTGATGTGCTCGTTCCCAATGCTGGCATGGGAATTATTGGCTCCGTTGTTGAGTCAAATCCTGCTGACTGGGCGATGATGATGCAGAACAAC
>CAMDCL010000059.1 GCA_945890205.1 Bifidobacterium breve
TCCCTTGCAACATTAGCAACTGGAACTATTTTTGCTCGTATCGGCGGAATAGATCGCAATCTTTCATTACTCCTGGGCTTTACCCTGGCGGCAACTCTGACCGTATTTGGGGGAGTGTTGGGCCATGCAGTGATTATGAAACTTCAAAAGTTGCTCACAATCAGCATTGTTGTGATGACTCTGTTCTACATTGCACTAACAATTGATAACGTTTCCTGGAATGCAATCACAGCGATTCCAGATGGAAACTTTCAAAGCTTTGTAGGAGCAGTAATTTTCGCAATTACAGGAATCGGGCTCGGCTGGGTCAATGCAGCCGCTGATTACTCCAGATACTTACCTCGAACAGTTTCAAGCAAGTCAGTTGTCGGATGGACAGTGCTTGGTGCATCAATAGTTCCAATAATTCTGGTGATCTACGGAGCGGCGCTATCTGGCAGCAGTAAAACGCTCAGTGATGCAATTTCTATGGATCCAATTGGTGCGCTCACAACACTGCTTCCAACATGGTTTCTTATTCCCTTTGCCTTTGCTGCAATTCTTGGCCTGGTCGGTGGAGCGATTCTGAATCTCTATTCTTCTGGTTTAGCGCTGGTTTCAATGGGTGTTCCAATAAAGCGATACCAAGCAGCAATTATTGATGCGGTTATTATGTTTGGTGGAGCGATCTATGTTGTATGGATTGCAGATAATTTCTTCTATCCATTTCAAGGATTCTTAATCACTCTCGGTGTGCCAGTTGCGGTTTGGTCATCAATCTTTGTGGCCGATGTTCTGATTCGCAAAAAAGCGTATAACGAAGCGGACCTGTTTAACCCTCAAGGAATCTATGGTTCAGTCAATATGGGATCAATTGCATTGATGATTTGTGGATCCATCATTGGGTGGGGCTTTGTGACAAATACTTTTGCGCCATGGCTTGAATGGCAGGGATACTTTTTAGATCTCATTGGTGGCAAAGAAGGTCCTTGGGCATATTCCAATGTTGGAGTCATATTTGCCTTGTTATTTGGCTTCTTCGGTCATCTCTTGCTGTCTGGCCGAAAAATTCGAGCACAGGAGAGTTCGCTCGGTTAGAGTTGAGCCATGAGACGACGGATAGCACCACTTCGTGACTTTCTACGTCGCGAATCAACCGGTGGCTTGCTTATTTTGTTGGCCTCGGCTTTGGGATTAATCACCGCAAATTCGCCACTTTCTGATAGCTATTTTTCTACCTTAGATTTCAAGTTAACTTTTGGTGCAGATTGGTACCTGATTGACCTCTCGATTCTCAAGGTAATCAACTATCTGCTCATGAGCATATTCTTCTTCGTCGTTGGGCTGGAAATAAAGCGTGAATTAACTTCGGGTCACCTTGCCTCCGTGAAAAAAGCGGTGCTGCCATTTATTGCAGCAATTGGTGGAATGGCAGTTCCTGCGTTGATCTACTTAGCAATTGCTGGTGGTGTCGCACCAGGTGGTTGGGGTGTGCCGGTTGCCACCGACATCGCATTGGCAGTTGGATTACTCACGATGATCGGACCATCGGTTGCGGCATCACTTCGATCATTTCTGCTGGCCTTAGCGGTTATCGATGACATTGGTGCAATCCTTGTCATCGCTTTTGTGTATTCAACGGGACTTAATTTTTCTTGGCTGGCAGCGGCCCTGCTCTCGATTGCCTTCATAGCTGCCCTGAAAAAGGGTGGCGTTGAATCGACCCTCATTTATTCTCTCTTCGCCTTAACGCTGTGGTTCTCTCTCTACAAGACTGGTGTACATCCAACATTGGCTGGAGTGATACTGGGTCTTATGACTCCCAATATTGTTCATAAGTCAACCACAATTGAAGATACTGAAGATGGTTCTGTATCAGTGATCGAATGGCTTGAGCACAAATTTCACCCAATCAGCACATTCTTTGTTGTTCCACTTTTCGCATTTGCAAATACCGGTGTTGTCATCACATCAGAGTCAATCAAAGGTGCATCACAATCGTTGATTGCGTGGGGAATTTTCTTTGGCTTGGTGATTGGAAAGCCGCTAGGTGTTCTCGTGGCATCCTTGGCGGCCAAGCGCCTGAAGGTAGCTGACTTTCCAGAAGGTGCAACGAACTCTTCAATTCTTGCCACGGGAAGTGCCGCTGGAATTGGTTTTACCGTTGCAATTTTCATCGCAAATCTGGCCTTCGATGATGCGCAAACTCAAGATATTGCAGTGCTAGCAGTCATTGCGGCATCAGTCGTGAGTGCGATGTTATCTATAGCGCTATTCAAATTCCTTGCAAGAAAGTGAAATAACAAAACCCGCCTTTTTCAAGGGCGGGTTTTGTCACTAATACTTATTTAATTACAGCGGGTTTAGATGTCGTAATACAGTTCGAACTCAGCTGGGTGTGGACGTAGTCGAACATAGTCGACTTCTTGCTTGCGCTTGAAATCGATCCAGGTATCAATAAGATCCTTTGCAAATACTCCACCGCGAGTTAGGAAGTCGTGATCCTTCTCGAGGTTGTTGAGAACTTCATCCAAGGAACCAGGTACTTGAGGAATAGCTGCTGCCTCTTCGCCTTCGAGTTCGTAGAGATCCTTATCAACTGGGGCAGGTGGTTCGATCTTGTTCATGATTCCATCAAGGCCTGCCATCAACATGGCTGCGAAAGCTAGGTAAGGGTTCGATGATGGATCTGGGCAACGGAACTCGATGCGCTTTGCCTTTGGATTGGATCCAGTAATTGGGATACGGATACAAGCCGAACGGTTACGTGCTGAGTACACAAGATTTACTGGCGCTTCATAACCTGGAACCAAGCGGCGGTAAGAGTTAACTGTTGGGTTAGTGAAAGCAAGTAGTGATGGCGCGTGCTTCAAAAGGCCGCCGATGTACCAACGTGCCATGTCTGATAGATCGCCATATGTTCCTGCTTCGAAGAACAGTGGCTTTCCATCTTTCCATAGTGATTGGTGAACGTGCATACCTGAACCGTTATCTCCGAAGAGTGGCTTTGGCATAAATGTTGCGGTCTTTCCGCCCTGCCATGCGGTGTTGCGGATGACGTACTTGAACTTCATTACATCATCGCCGGCGGTAAGGATGTCAGTGAAGCGATAGTTGATCTCCATCTGTCCAGCAGTTCCCACTTCATGGTGTGCGCGCTCTACAAGCAGGCCAACCTTTCCTAGCTGCATCACCATTTCATCGCGAAGATCTGCGAACTGATCTGTTGGAGATACCGGGAAATATCCACCCTTTACACGTGTGCGGTAACCGCGGTTAGGTGTGCCATCTGCATCATATTCAACGCCTGTGTTCCAAGCGCCTTCGTATGACTCGATCTCATGTACTGCTGAGTTGATACCGGTCTTGAAGCGAACGCTATCGAAAACATAGAACTCAGCTTCGGGTGCAAAAAATGCTGTATCAGCAATTCCAAGAGAGCGCATGTAATCAACTGCACGTGCAACTACGCCACGAGGATCGCGGCTGTATGGAGTGTTATCAACTGGGTTATGTACTGAGAAGATAATGATGAGGGTTTTTTCTTTACGATATGGATCAATGTATGCAGACTCTGGAACTGGTAAAAGTTTCATATCTGATTCATTGATTGTCTGGAAACCTCGAATTGAGGAACCATCAAACATCAGGCCATCGGTAAACACAGCTTCATCAAATGATTCAACTGGAACGTTGAAGTGATGCTGGATACCAGGCAAATCTGTAAAGCGAACATCAACTAGTTTGACATCCTCTTTCTTAATGTATGCAAATATTTCTGCGGCGTTCTTAAACATGCATCTCCCAATTTCACATGTGATGCGCAAGACCTCTCATCATTGAGTTTCTGGCGCTTTTGCGTAGTTGAACCCTAGGTCCACACCATGAAATTG
>CAMDCL010000060.1 GCA_945890205.1 Bifidobacterium breve
AATGCAATGACATCTCCACCGGTCTGGCAACCAAAGCAATGAAAGTATCCCTTGCTAGGAGTTACATGAAAGGAGGGTGACTTTTCATCATGAAATGGGCAAAGCCCTTTCTTCTGACCGCCACCTGCGTTTTTTAACTGAACGTAATCAGCCACTACCTCATCAATAGGTGCGCGATCGCGGATGTATGCAACATCCTCATCCTTGATGCGTCCGCTCATACCCTCACCTTACCGATTCGCTAGTAAGCGCGCATGAAGAGCGTATGCGCCAGGGTCGGTTAATGCAGCTACTTGATCGATGATTACCCGCATTTTGGCGATCTCATCAGAGGCTTCATCCCAGGGCTTCTGGAAAAATGAATCCATCTCATGTGGATACTTTAAAAGCATCTCAACTAAATCTTTGATGATCACATGTTGCTTTGCATATCGATCTTGAGAGTGAGCAGCGTTGATTAAATAATGTCCAGCAATCGCCTTGAGAAAATCGACCTCTATCTTCTGCTCGCGAGGAATCTCCAAATCAGCGCTGTAGCGTGATAGTGGGCCATCTCCATGCACCTTACGAGTTTCAATCTCTGCAGCTAAGACAAAACGTCCAATTAATTGGCTGGTTGAATCCTTTAGCCGCGCCAAACTTCTGTGGCTTCCATCGTAGTAATGAGGCCATGCAGATAGTGATGAGAGCCGTGCATGGGCATCAACCGCCTCTTGCTCAGTTGCATCGCTCTTATAATCAGTAGTCATCACCTTATAGAGGGCATTAAAATCATTGGCAAAGTTCTTTGCCGAAACCTGTCCTGCAAAGATTGCATCCTCTAGATCATGTACCGAGTATGCGCAATCATCAGACCAATCCATTATTTGGGCTTCTATACATTTCTTGCCAACCGGTGCATCTTTTCTCATCCACCTAAAAATCTCGACATCATCATCGTAAACACCAAATTTGCGGGGATTTTCAGAGCGTGGCCATGGATACTTTGTTGCACCATCTAAAGAGGCTCTCGTTAAGTTCAGTCCTACACTTTTTCCATTTGCATCCACGGTCTTTGCTTCAAGTCGCACCAGTAAACGAAAGCTCTGTGCATTTCCTTCAAAGCCACCAAAATCCTGTGCAATTTCAGCAAGTGCTTCTTCACCGTTGTGGCCAAAGGGTGGATGGCCTAAATCATGTGATAAACAGGCGGTGTCCTGTAAATCAGGATCTGCACCTAATGATTCGCCGAGCTCTCGACCAATTTGTGCGCACTCTAATGAGTGTGAAAGTCGTGTGCGTTGAAAATCATTCTCCCAAGGCACAGCTACCTGAGTCTTTGCAGCTAATCGTCGCAATGATGCTGAATGCATTACTCGAGCACGATCGCGCATAAACTCAGTTCTTCCTGCGCGCTTGGCGGGTTCATCGAGAAAACGCTCTTTATCGTGGTCGTTATAGCTCACGGAAGTACCTTAGTAACAATGTCAGCACCTGGTAAGTGATCGCTGATGTGAATACCTCTTCGACCTACAGTTATATACGCCAAATACGCCGCAGCCTCACGTATTAAGTAGCGATAACCGCTGTTATCAAGGGTGTTTGGCCCAGTTTGGACCGGTGAGCAGGTACCCAGAATCCCTTGGTCATTAGCCATTGTTACCGCTCGTGCACAATGAAATGGATCGGTGACGATGATGACATCACTGACATAGCGTTTTTTCATTACCTCTGCGTACGCCTTGGTACTTGTCAATGTATCGCGACCTTCTGGAACAGCGATGATATTGCGCCCTGAGACTCCATTTGTGCGCAGCCAATACTTGCCTGAAGCTGCTTCAGTTGTTCTATCCCCTGGTGCACCAGCACCAACGGTGATAATTACAGGTGCATACTTCAGTTGATAAATTCGCTTTGCTTCAACCAATCTTCCCTCTAGCGCTTCTCCTGGTTTTCCATCTAGCTGGGCAGCACCTAGAACAACGATGACATCTGCTTGACGAACAATTGGATTATTTGCAGCACGCCAGACCTGTGAAACTCCATAGGCAGGACCAATCAATGCAAGAATTACAATTACAGTAATTGTGCGACGTATCCATCTAAAGAGAAACATTTATCCGCCTGAAAAGGCATCCTCTAGTTCAACATGAACTAGTTCATCAGGATCATTGAGCCAGCCATCGGGCAGGGTTGGTGGGCGGCCATGACTGGTGCGACCGCGAGGCTTTTCTCCAACCTCAGTCGGATATGGCTGATCCTCAAGTTGATCCAGCAGATTACGCATCTCCTGAAGAGATGAAACCATCCCCAAATCATGTCGAATTTCGCGAGGAACTCGGAAACCTTTGAGATACCACGCCATGTGCTTTCGAATATCGCGCATTCCACGATCTTCGGATTCTAAGTATTCGACAATCAAATTTGCATGACGGAACATAACTTCTCGGACCTCATGCAAAGTTGGTGTTACCTGCTTGCCTTCGCCCTTCAGCGCAGATACCAGATCTGTAAACAACCACGGACGTCCTAAGCATCCGCGACCAACTACAACTCCTGCGCAGCCGCTTTGTTCCACCATAGATATAGCATCGCCACCGGACCAGATGTCACCATTGCCTAAAACAGGTACTCCCGTTGGCTTTAAATGCTCAACTAAACGTGTAATTGCAGACCAATCCGCTTTTCCTTCATACATCTGTGCCGCAGTGCGCGCATGTAAAGCTACCCACGCAACACCTAAATCAGCGGCAGATTGTGCCGCCTCTAAGTAGGTTTCATGATCGCTATCGATACCGATGCGCATCTTTACCGTTACTGGAATGCCAAAAGGTTTTGCAGCTTCAACCGCTGCGCCAACAATACTTGTAAATAACTTGCGCTTGAATGGAAGTGCCGCTCCCCCTCCCTTGCGAGTCACCTTAGGAACTGGGCACCCAAAGTTCATATCAATGTGATCGGCGAGGTTTTCCTTACCAAGCATTGTTACCGCAGCCCTCATAGTTGTGGGATCTACGCTGTACAACTGAACAGAACGTGGCCACTCATCTTTGCCAGGAACAATCATTCGCAAAGTCTCTGGGCGTCTTTCAATTAATGCACGAGCGGTAACCATTTCAGAGACAAAAAGACCTGCACCTTGTTCGCGGCACAATGTTCTAAATGGAGCGTTGGTAATTCCAGCCATAGGAGCCAGAACAACCGGCGGATCAATGTAATGATCACCGCTTGCAAGTGGAAGTAAGAGTGGTTTTAGCAACCTAGTAAACGCGGTGCTAACCATGCTTCAACCTGATCCAGGCCGATGCGCTCTTGCGCCATTGTGTCGCGATCGCGAATTGTTACCGCATTATCTTCAAGTGTCTCGAAGTCAACGGTGATGCAGTAAGGAGTACCGATCTCATCTTGACGACGATAACGACGACCAATTGCACCTGCATCATCAAAATCAATATTCCAGTTCTTGCGAAGCTGCGCCGCAAGATCTCGTGCCTTTGGTGAAAGATCTGCGTTACGTGACAGAGGCAAAACCGCAGCCTTAATTGGTGCTAGGCGATGATCTAGCTTTAATACTGCACGCTTTTCCATCTCGCCCTTGCTATTTGGCGCTTCATCTTCGGTGAAAGCATCCATTAAAAATGTAAGAGTGCAACGATCTACACCTGCTGCAGGCTCAATTACATAAGGAGTCCAACGCTCACCCTTTTCCTGATCAAAGTAGGAAAGATCCTTGCCAGAGGCGGCGGAGTGGGCTTTGAGATCGAAATCTGTACGGTTAGCAATACCTTCAAGCTCGCCCCATTCAGTTCCGGCGAATTCAAACTTGTA
>CAMDCL010000061.1 GCA_945890205.1 Bifidobacterium breve
CGCTTTTTGGCGTTCGCTGTTGGCTTTATCTTGTGCTGCATCATTGGCTTTATTGCTTTTTTCAGTAGCCACTTACATTCCTTTCGATAGAACGTTCTGCTGTGTGCAGAGCCGTTTGGTGTCGGCCCAGAAGGTACGGAGACCCAACGACGGACCGCGTGACCCCCACACAAGGTGTGGATCGCATGCGGGCGGAGGTTGGAACCGCTCTGGCTTTACGAGATAATTCTATCCGAACATCTGTTCGAAAGGTATCAGGGGGTACTGACAACAATTGTGCGTGTCGTCCCGCCATACTGAGCCGGTGTTGATCCTGCTACCCCCTTCTGAGAAGAAATCCCCTACCGCAGGGCTCGCCATTGAGGTTTATACGGGGGTTCTCTACACCGCCCTGGGGTGGAGCACCCTGACCGCGGCTCAGAGAAAGCTGGCGCACAGTTGGATCGTCATTATCTCGGCACGGTATGCAGCGGTTCGACCCCAGGATCCTATTGAGCCGTACAAAGAGAAAATCAATAATCAGGAGATGGCTCCAAAGGTTGCATCGGTGCTCAATGGAATCAAAACCGATTTGATCATCGATTGCAGATCATCGACATATCAAACGGTATGGAAATCCCCCACTGAAAAAACCGTCGAAGTCAAGGTGTTTACACATGTAGGTGGAGAAAAGAAGATCATCACTCATATGTCTAAGAAAACACGTGGTGAGGTTACTAGACATATTCTTTTAGCTGGTATCGATATTAAGACGCCTCAGGAATTACTAGAAGTTGTGTCGCAAGGATTTACCTGCACATTAATTGATGCGAGTGAAAAAGAGCCTTGGGTGCTTGAGGTTTACTGCTAAGCCACCCTTGCAGTTTGCTTAATCAAGTTGACGGTTAAATCAGGATAGTTCCACATGATTACATGTGCACAGTTGTCAACGACTATCCAATTAGCATGATCAGGTGCAACCTCTTTTTCTTGCGCAATCTCCTCTGGAAGGGTGCGATCCTCATCTCCAAAAATTACTGAGAGCTCTACTTTTTCGGGTACGACAGATTCAAACCTGCGCCCATTAGCGCCATGCCACATCGGCATATAACCCTTTGAGCGCGCCATCGCGATGACTGAATCCCGGCAAGACTCAAAACTCAATTCACGCCACAAGTGTGTGATCTTCTTATAACCAATAGCCTTTAGTAATGGGATTCGATAAGCAGTCTTCATGAAATACTGCGAAATTTTTGCAAGGATTCGGGCATCAAGACTGGGTGGGAACTTTCGGGGAGGTTGTTCATGCCACAAACCAGCTGGGGCTAATGCGGTAACACTGAGAACATGGTCGGGAGCAACCGCTGCCATCTCAAGTGCTATCCACCCTCCAAGAGAGTTTCCGGCAACGTGCATACTTTCAACACCCAGATCATTGGCGACGTAATCAACTATAGCCTGGGCCAGCGAACGTGGATCCATCTCTTCATCATCTCTCAGCGGTGCATCACCATGACCTGGAAGATCAATGGCATACACCGTAAAACTTTCTACCAACTGCGGAACCAAAGTTTTCCAAATTGTTCCGGCAGAACCTAAGCCATGAACCAAAACCAAGGCGGGGTTTCTTATGTCCTGTGTAAATTGATGGGCAACTACGGGCATTAGTACTTGTACTTTTCTGTCTCATGCGGATGTGCCTTACATACCGCTTTCCAAATAATATCTGGTTCAAACCCAGCTGCTAGCGCCTCATTGACACTTTTGCTACCGAGTTCAGAAAGGGCGATATCGGAGGAGAATGAGGCAGCCCAAGAATCACCAAATGACAGAGTGATTCGCTCGCGAAGATCAGAGATTCGCAATGCCTGTAATCGCTTCTGCTTGTGCGCGAGATTGTTGCGCGTTGATTGGATGCAAGGCCTGTCCGATTAACCATCGTGTAGCCAGCTCACTTTTTTCGCTTCCCAACAAATGTGCCATAGCGATAGAAAATGCTTTCCACAAAGTGTCTGTCTGAGCCGATAAAGCAATTGTTAATGAATCGGGATCTTGAGTGCGCATGGCCATAAGTGCTTTATCTTGCGAAATTTCTACAGAGATCTGTGCGAGCGCTGTTGTTGCATCTGGTGCCTTCTGCGCAATCTCAACCAATCGAGCTAACTCTGATTCGCACAATGCAAGAAGAACGCTCTCTTTGTCGCGATAGTGGTTGTACAAAGTTGCACGAGAGACCTCTGAAACATCTGCAATCTCAATCATTGACATTTTTTTCAGCCCAGTAGTTGCAATTAACTCTTTAGTTGCTTGAAGGATTGCCCTTTGCGTACGGCGGTGAGTTGCTACTTGTGGCGCGTACTTATTAAGCGGCATCGACAACAGTGAGAGTGACGCCCTCACGGCTCTTAAGCTCTGATGCAACCTGCGTAAATACACCTGACAGTGAAAGGCCTAGCGCTGTACAAATTGCGTTAAGAAGCTCTGATGAAGCCTCCTTCTGTCCGCGCTCAACCTCAGATAAGTATCCAAGTGATACACGGGCATCGCGGGCGACATCTCGCAAGGTGCGACCTTGAGAGGTACGAGCGGCACGAAGGGTTTGGCCAACAGCTTCACGAAGTAGAACCATTGTCATTACCTCCCATCCTGTCGAAGTTTCAATGCGCTCTTTAGGCGCGATGTCTAAGGATACGCGCAAAGGTGGCGATCGCGCTTGATGTAGCTGCGTTTCGCACAGATTCACGCTCCCCAGATAGCGAGAGTTCAATGGTCTGGCTAATCGGCCCCTCTATTGCAACCCACACCGCACCGACTGGATGTCCATCTAATGGATTGGGACCAGCAACTCCGGTAGTGCCGATCGCCCAGGTAGTTCCAAAGGATTTGATAGCGCCCTTTGCCATAGCAACAGCAACCTCTTCACTTATTACAGTGTGGGTCTCAATCAATGCGGGATCAACCCATAGGTGTGATGCTTTCACTCCATCACGATAAGCGGTGACTCCTCCAACAAAAACATCTGAGGCTCCAGAGATTGTCACGATGGCAGAACTTACCGCACCAGCTGTTAGAGATTCCGCGGTACTAATTGTTTCTCCACGCTCGCGCAGGTGCTCAACGATCTCGGCCGCAAAACCGATAATCTCGTTCGAAAGCGCCATTGGAGATCTCTCTTCTTCAAGCCTTGTTTGTTAGGGCTGACTTTACATAGTACACACCAGTAAAGATAGTAAGTGCAATAGCTATATACATAAATCCATCTCGAAACCAATACAGACTCTCATTAAGCGGCAAAATGTAAAAACCAACACCAAAGCCTTGCATCAGAGCTTTGATCTTGCCACCACGATTGGCAGGAATTACACCCCGCTTGATCACAGCTAATCTGAAGATTGTGATCGCAACTTCTCGAGTCAAGATTATGATCGTTATCCACCAGGGCATTCTTCCAAGAATTGAAAGAGAAACCATTGCGGTACCAATCATAAATTTGTCAGCAACAGGATCTAGGAATTTTCCAAATTCGGTAATCGTTCCGCGGCTTCTGGCCAACTTTCCATCTAGAACATCTGACATTCCCAAGATGAAGAAAACACACCACGAGATGTACTGCCAGGTCGTGTCATCTCCCCCATTTTTGAAGAGGGTATAAGCCCCAACTGGGACAAAGAGCAATCTCATCACGGTGATGAAGTTTGGAGTTATAAAGGCTGGCAACCTCATAATGGCTTAGCCACCAAATCCGCTCCCATTGAATCAATAACCACGGCATCAACATACCGCCCGATCTCAAAACTAGTAC
>CAMDCL010000062.1 GCA_945890205.1 Bifidobacterium breve
CGAACCGACATGGAAAGGATCGATGGTGCAGCTTGCGATTGTGGCGCTCCCGCAACCCCCAAGATCAGCGCAACGGACAGTAGATACACTCTAATTTTCATTGTTCACGGATTTCTACTTTTTCACCTAAAACCTCTTCGATCGATGAGATCAAAGCTGCCTTCAGGTTGGGTCGGGTTTCTGAGTACTCGTGGGAGGTCGCAAACTTACGGCTATCGGAAAAATCCAGAGTTAACTCACCATCGGTGAAGGAGATTAAACGGGCATCAAAGTATGCGATCCAGGCGATACGGTTATGAGATTCCAGGGTATCGAGAACATCATTCCAGCGGCTGCGAATCTGTTCTATCTCCATAGGGTCGAACTTTACCTTTCAACCCCCAAGGATGCTTTCTCTTAGTGAGTAGGCGCGCCAATCCACTTTAAATACTCTCTTACCAATTGAACTCTCATGTTTTTTCTGGGATCTGGCTGAATGTTCAATGTAATTGCAACCCGCGAGAGGATCTGCTCGATCGCCTTTTCACTAACAAATCGTGTTCTTCCAATTTCAGCGTTTGTTAAACCATCTGCAACATGTCGAAGAGTTTCAATTTGAGTATTTGATAGGCCAGACATCAAAGCCTTTGACTCTTTCTCACACAAGGTTACTGCGCCATTGACCCAGGCCACCTGCATATCCTCATTAAATGAACGGGATGCAGATATCGCTTCACACAGTACAGAGAGATTATTCAGCGAGTTTTTCAAGACGAGTAATGCACCCACTGGTAGTTCCAAGAGATCTTCACCGATTAATCTCATGTCGGCACATGGCACAAGAATGACAACTCCAACCCCAGGTGACTCTTGTCGAATTAATTGTGCAATCTCAATCGAACTTTCATTGCTCTTATGCATATCCAAGAGCACAACATTAGGTTGCAAACTTCTAAATAAATTAATGGCGGTACTTTTCTTACCCGCCTCGCCAATAACAGGTACGCCATGGAGCTTTAAGGCGGCTCCAACACTAGATAGCTCAAAGGGATCATCGATGATCACCAAAACACGATCGCTCATAGATTAAAAGTTACGCTCAGTAATCTTTAAAGTGAAGTATCTACTATCTAAATGGAGTGCTAGCACTAAATAGGGTTTCCCCTAGATCTCTACCGCTTCAGTAACCGTGCCATCGTTGCGGGAATAGCGGTAATGATCGCCTCGGCGTTGATGGGAGCACCGCCAGATGCGCGCTCAGCGGCTTGATTGTGAATGTAGGCGGCGGATGCAGCGACATAGGCAAGGTGGTTGTAATCATTTAAAATCTCGATCGCATTGGTTGCAACAAGTGCCCCCATAATTCCTGCTAAAACATCCCCGCTACCTGCAGTTGCAAGCCATGGTGTTGCCACCGGAAGTTGAATGAGTACCTCATCATTTGCAACATATGTTGTTGAACCTTTAAGCAGAACCGTCACACCTAATGTTTGAGCAGCAACTTGAACCCACTTCTTGGAATCGCCTTCAATAGCTTCGGCGGTTACATGCACACCCCGAGAAGAAAGCAGAGCTGCCAGCTCTCCGCTATGAGGTGTGATCACCGTTGGTTGTTCTAAGGAGCCTGCCAATGAGAGCGCGCCTGCATCTAAAATTGTTGGTACCGATTGCAAACGGATTAGTTTGAACCAACGGTGGCGTAACCAGGTTGTGAAATCTGAGTACTTCTTCCCATCTATCCCACTTCCAACTAGCCATGCAGCAACCTTTCCAGGTTGGACAACAGCAGATGGAGTTGAATGTAAAACTAAATGTGCAAGACCTGAGGAGCTATGAAATCGCACCATTCCAACACCGGTTGCAGATGCTGCAGCTGTTGTTAAGACCGCGGCTCCTGGAAACTGTGCAGAACCGGTGATGAGACCTAGCACTCCTCGACTGTATTTGTGGTCTAAATCTGAAGGGGTGATGATGCAGCGAGATGTATCTCTAGCGCTCCACTTTTTCAAGGTTGTGGTCATATTCAAAGCCTATCTCTCTTAATTTGCAGGTAAACACGGTGCAAACCATACTTAGGGCAGTTGAACGTACTCTTAGGGGGAAATTATGGATGGAAAGTGCCCAGTAGCTCATGGTGCGAACACTCATGGAGCTGAGACAAATACATATGTGTACCCAAATGCACTCAACCTTGACATCTTGCACCAACATGATCGTAAGACAAATCCTCTTGGTCAGGATTTTGATTATCGCAAAGAGGTTAAGACACTCGATGTCGCATCCTTGAAAAAAGATTTACATCAATTTATGACTCAGACACAAGAGTGGTGGCCAGCTGATTGGGGTCATTACGGTGGATTGATGATTCGTATGGCCTGGCACTCTGCAGGTACTTACCGTGTAGCCGATGGACGAGGCGGCGCAGGAACTGGAAGTTTTAGATTTGCACCTCTTAACTCATGGCCAGATAACGGCAACCTAGATAAGGCACGTCGTTTGCTCTGGCCGATTAAGCAAAAGTACGGAAACAAGCTGAGCTGGGCTGACTTATTTATCTTGGCCGGAACAATCGCTTACGAAAGCATGGGGCTCAAGACATTTGGCTTTGCATTCGGACGTGAAGATGTCTGGCATCCAGAGAAAGATATTTACTGGGGTCCAGAGGCAGAATTAATGATGGCAAGTGATGAGCGTTATGCAGACACAACAAATGCAGCATCTCTTGAAAACCCATTAGCTGCTGTGCAGATGGGATTGATCTACGTAAATCCAGAAGGCATTAACAGTGTCCCTAATCCACTACTTACCGCCCAGCATGTTCGCGAAACCTTTGCACGTATGGCGATGAATGATGAAGAGACCGTTGCATTAACCGCAGGTGGTCACACAGTTGGTAAGGCACACGGAAATGGAGATGCAGCCTTGCTCGGAGCATCACCTGAAGCTGCAGATATCTTTGAACAAGGCCTTGGGTGGAACAACCACACCAAGCGTGGCGTTGGTCGCAACACAGTTACAAGTGGAATTGAAGGTGC